>JBBSLH010000092.1:0-12848 GCA_038255425.1 Acidimicrobiales bacterium | reverse complement strand
TCGAGCACCCGCGCATAGTCGGCCGGGGCCGCGTCGTAACGCAGATCGACCGGGTTGGCGGTCGAGCGGCCTCGCAACCGGATGTCGTCGATCTTGGCCAGCGTCGAGTCGGCCAACACCGCCAGGTGCAGTCCGCCCTCGACACACGCGTCGGCGGCCATCGACGAGCTGCCACCGCTGTTGCCCAGCACGGCGACGCCCGAACCGGCGGGCACCGGTTGGTTGCCGGCCACCAATGCGGCGTCCAGCAGCGCAGTGATGGTCGGAACGCGCACGACGCCGGTCTCGCGAAGGAGCGCGTCGATCGTGTCGTCGTCGAGCGCACGGTCCTCGTGGCTCTCGAGCACTGCACCGGCTCTCACGGCGAACACCGGTTTGGTCTGGGCCACCTGTCGGACGTTGCGACCGAAGCGTCGGGGATTACCGAACGATTCGAGATACAGCAGGACCACGTCGGTCCGCTCGTCGTCGAGCCAGTACTGGAGGATGTCGTTGCCCGACAGGTCGGCCTTGTTGCCCACGGCGACGAATGTCGAGATGCCCAGACCCTTCGAGCGAGCGCGATCGAGGATCACGGCGCCCAGCGTTCCCGACTGGCTCAGGAGCCCGACCCGGCCGCGCACCGGCGCCACGTCGACGAACGTGGCCCGCAGCGAGACCTCGATGTCGGTGTTGATCACGCCGAGACAGTTGGGGCCGAGGATCCGCACGCCGAACCGGCGAGCCGCGGCGAGCACCCGCTCCTGTTCGGCTCTGCCTTCGGTGCCGGTCTCGGCGAAGCCGGCGGAGATCACGATGGCGGCACCGACCCGCGCCCGGCCACAGTCCTCGATGACGGACACGACCTCGGAGGAGGGGACGCAGATCACGGCGAGGTCCACCTCGTCCTCGATCTCGGACACGGTGCGATGCGCTCGGACGCCCGCCACCGAGTGCGCCTCGGGATGCACCGGGTACACCGGTCCCCGGAAGCCGCCCCGCAACATGTTGTGGAGGGTGCGGTGCCCGATGCCGTCGGCGTCTCGACCGGCGCCGACGACGGCGACGGCCTTGGGCTCGAGGAGCCGCACCACCGCCTGCCGCTCGGCCGAGCGGGCCCGGTCGGCCATCGCCGCTGCGGCATCCTCCGTCGGCTCGATGCCGAGGGTGACCTCGATCACGCCGTCGGCGAACTCACTCGACGTCTGGAATCCGGCCTGCTTGAACACGCGAACCATCCGGCGGTTACTGGGCAGCACGTGGGCCTCGAAGCCCCGGATTCCCGCCTCCCGCGCATACGCGGCGAGGTACTCCAACATCAGGGTGGCGATCCCGCGACCCTGGTACTGGTCGTCGGTGAAGAACGCCACCTCGGCTTCAGGGCGGTTCCCGACACGGTCGTACTGAGCGACGCCGAGCACCAGGTCGTCACGTTCGGCGACGAATACCATCCGGTCGATGCCGTCGACATTGGTCAGGTGGTCGACCTCGTCGTCTGACAGTCGTGGTCGCGGGCTGAAGAAACGGAAGTAGATCGACTCGCGCGACTGCCGCTCGTGGAACGCACGGATGGCGTCGGCGTCGTGGGGTCCGATGGGCCGCACGTGCATGGTCGAGCCATCGGACAGGACCACATCGGCGCTCCACCGCTCGGTCCACTCGTCGTCGCCTGGCAGCCCGTGGGTCACGCGGTCAGGGTAGGTCGCCGCGCCCGGGCTCGTTCGCCCGCGGCGGTAGCGTCGGGTGATGCGCCGACCCCGCACGACGATCCCCTTGCTGGGCGCCTGCGTGGTCGCTGCGCTGATCGTCGGCGCATGTGCCGAATCGGACCTGCGGCTGGGCAGCCCCGACGACTTCGGTGGCACGCCATCGGACCTCGAGCCCGCATTCGCCTCGCCCGATGACGTCGTGGCCCTGGCCCTCGACGACCTCGGGTCGTACTGGACCGACGTCCTCCCCGATGTGTACGGCATCGACTTCGAGCCGCTGTCCGGGGGGCTGATCCCCTACGGACCGACCACGGCTGCGCCGCAGTGTGGACCGGACGAACTCGACTACGACGACGTGGCCGAGAACGCCCTCTACTGTCCCGACGAAGACCTCATCGCCTGGGACCGAGTGGCGCTGATCCCCCAACTCCAGGCGGACTTCGGACCGCTGACCGTCGGCATCGTCATGTCGCACGAGTACGCCCACGCCATCCAGGCGCGGGCCGAGGTGGAGGGCAACGCCGTCACCCTCGAGCTCCAGGCCGACTGCTTCGCCGGGGCATGGGTCACCGACGTGAACGACCGCATCGCGGTCTTCGACGGCAACGGCGACTCGCTCGACCAGGCCATCGGCGGCTTCCTCGAACTGCGCGACAGCGTCGGCGTGTCCGGTGGCGACCCGCAGGCGCACGGCAGTGGGTTCGACCGTGTGTCGGCGTTCCAACAGGGCTACGAGGGCGGCAACGACGTCTGCGTCACCTACGAGAGCGATCCGCCGAACGTCGTGGCGATCCCGTTCGGGAGTCGCGCCGACCAGGTGCAGGAAGGGAACCTGCCGCTCGAGGATCTGATCGAGCCGCTGCTCCTCGATCTCGAGTCGTTCTACGCCGCGTGGTTCGCCGAGCTCGGCGAGACCTGGGAGCCGATCACCGGCGTCCTGCCGGTCGAGGCCGGCGTCGATCGGGTCGAGTGCGGTGACGAGATCATCGAGGGCGACGACCTCCGGCTGGCGTCGTTCTTCTGCGCGTCGGACAACACGATCTATCTCGACAACGGCGAGTTGATCCCCTCGCTCGACGAGATCGGCGACTTCGCGGTCGGCGGCGAGATCGCCCGGCTGTATGCGTTCGCTGCGCAATCTCGGCTCGATCTGGTCGACAGCGACGAGACCGCCGGGCGGCTGCACGCCGATTGCCTCACCGGCGTGTACGCGGCAGCCGAGTTCCTCCGGCGGGTCCCCGATCAGCAGCTGGTGCTGTCGCCAGGCGACCTCGACGAGATCCTCGTGGCGTTCCTGACCATCGGTGAGGACAGCGGGACCACCGCGTTCGAACGCACTGCAGCGTTCCGCATCGGGTTCGTCGACGGCTCGACGTCCTGCGCGACCAACTACCTGTAGGTCAGAACCCGCGCTCCGCCCGCTTTCTCCGACTCTCGCGGACGATGAGTCCGATGATCAGCGCGATGCCGACGAGGACGAGTACGAACACCAGGCTCTGGAGTGCGCCGCCACGGTCGCCGGCGTCGTCGGGCTCGACACCCGAGTTCGGCCTCGGGATGATCCCGCCGCCCTCGGGCTGTTGGCCGAGCGTGGTGACCGGTGCCTCGCCGATCGGGGCGAGCGGTGCGGCCGCCGCTGCCGGGACCCACGCGCACGTGAGCCCCAGCAGCAGGCATCCGACGAACAGGGCGAGGCGACTGCGGCGCATCTCACCATGTTGGCCGGGCGTGACCGGCTACTTCACTTCGCGCTTCACTTCGCCAGCTTGGGCGCCGGGGCGTCTCCGTTGACGACCTTCTTGTACTTGGCGCCGATCTGCACCTTCGGAACCTTCTTGGCCGGCACGGGGACGGGCTCGCCGGTCTGCGGGTTCCGGGCGGTGGTCTTCTTGCGGGACACGCGCTCGAACTTGAGGAAGCCGGTCCACGAGATCGGCTCCTTACCGGCCTTCGTCACCGCCTGCACGACCTCCTCGAAGCCGTTCAGCACTTCGCCCGCCGTCTTCTTGTCGACGCCGGCCTGCTTCGCGACCTGCTCGATGAGCTCGCTCTTGTTCATCTGTCTCTCCTGGAGTGATCGGGTGTATCGGGCCGGGCAGTCTGACCGCCCCGTCCGCAGCACGCGCGGATCCCCGCCCCCAGGGGTCTAGAGCGTCTGCAGACCGAGTTGTCCGACGTTGGTCGACGTCACGATGACGTCGTGACACCCGAACGGGACGTCAGACCCGGCACCGACGTTGCGGGCGATCACGCAGACCCGATGGGGACCGGGATCGACCGACCACACGATCTCGAACCCATGCGAGTCGTTCGACACCGGATCGTGGCGGGACGCCAGGAGCTCGAACGGCACGTCGTCCATGGTGATCAGGACACCGATCGCATCCGCGGTGTCCGGGTCGGTGGCCCGTCCTCGCACGACGATGCCCACGCCGGTCGGCACGACGTCGGTCAACGATCCGCTCGGATCGACCACCGGAGGAGCCGTGGGCACAGGAACGGGTGTCGGTGCCGGCTCCGGCGGCGTCGTCGTGGGCGGCGGCGTCGTCGTCCGTTCGGCGTGGACCGCCATTGTCCGGAGACCGTTCAGATCGCCCGACCGGAACTCGGTTGCGTCGAAGCTGGTCGAGTGCATCGACTGGATCTGGCCATCCCAGGTGGCGTCGTAGTGCGCGAGGCCGAACGCGTGCCCCATCTCGTGACGGACGCCGTTGTCGACCGACGCCCAGGAGCGTTCGAGCAGCCGCGGACTGATCCACACCTCCGCGCTCTTCACCTCGCCCTTCGAGACGGTGGGCGCCGCGCAACCCAGCCACAGACCGGTGCACGGAGACGACGACGAGACCCGAACGAAGATCTCTCCCCCTCGAGGGGCGGACCTCGGCGAGACCATCCCTGCGCCGACGACGACGCGTTGACCGATGACGGTCCGCATCGTGGCGGCGACGGTCTCGAGGTGCGGGCGCAGTTGCTCGACGCCGGCCGAGTCGACCAGACGCACGGTGTAGGCCTCCCGAAGCGTCGAGTTGCCGTAGGTGGCGTAGCCGTTGTTCGTCACTGCGGGGGCCGTCGCACCGTTTGCCTTCGCATCGAAGACCACGAAGTCTCCGTCGCGGAACACCTCGGCTCGTTCGACCTCGGTCGCGCCCGGCGGCGTCGAACGCACCGTGATCGTCGCCAGCACCCCCATCAGGAGCACTGCGACGAACGCACCGCGCGCCACCACCCATTTGCCCGTAACAACCCGTTGCACGTGCTCTCCTCGTTGCTGACCCCAGCGCGTCCAGACATTTCGGACGTTCGTGCCATTCTGCCGAATCCACTACGTAGTGTCAGGTCTCTGGGCAAAAGATTCGATCGAATCCCACGTTCCGTAGCCGTCGACCGCCGATTTGAGCGAAGACCGACGACGTCGTTCACGGAACCAGGCGATGGGCCTCCGATCCGTAGCCAACGAACGCTCCCCGTGGTCAGCCGTGCCGTCCACTCCTGCGGCGGATCGCCACCGCGAGGGCGCCGACCACCCCGACCGCGACCGCGCCGAGCGCGAACTTCCCCACACCATCCGGATCGCCCGTGCCCGGATCGTCCGTGGCCGTGCTCGGGTCGAGGGTGAACCGGTAGGCGTCGACCTGGGCGTCGCCGTCGACGGCGACGAACTCGTAGTCGACGATGTAGTTGCCAGCGACGGTGAGGGCGTCGAAGGTCACCGACGCGCCGAGTCCGTCGCCGGTGTGGGCGACGTCGCTCGACCCCGGCACGGGCTCGTCGTCGACCTGGTCCTCGTCTTCGAACCGGACGCTGATCTCGACGGTCGGGAGCACCGGGTCGAGGAACTCGAGCTCGACGGAGTCGACGATGCCGACCACGACCTCGCCCGGCGACGGCGACGAGCGTCGGACCTCGGTGTGCGCGAACGCCGGTCCACTCGCCGCGACCGCTCCGACGGCCAGGGCAACAGCGAACGGCATGAGGAGAAGGGGACGCCGGCGCACACTGGTCAGCGTAGGGAGTTCGGTGTCAGTTGACCTGACGGTCGCGACCCTCCCAGAAGGGGGCGCGGAGCTTGAACTTCTGGAGCTTGCCGGTGGCTGTCCGGGCCAGCTCCGAGCGGAACTCGATGCTCGTCGGGCACTTGTAGTGCGCGAGCTTCGATCGGCTGTACTCGATCAGCGTCGCTTCGTCGACCGTCGCGCCTTCGGTGCGCACCACGAGTGCAGTGACGGTCTCGCCCCACTTCTCGTGCGGGATCCCGATCACTGCCACCTCCGCCACCTCCGGATGCGAGAACAGGCAGTCCTCGACCTCGATCGACGACACGTTCTCTCCCCCGGAGATGATGACGTCCTTCTTGCGATCGGAGATCGAGAGATAGTTCTCGTCGTCGATCACCCCGCCGTCGCCGGTGTGGAACCAGCCGCCGGCGAGCGCAGCAGCACTGGCGTCGGGGTTGTCCCAGTAGCCCTCGAGCACGACGTTGGATCGGGCGAGGATCTCGCCGCTCTCGCCGGTGTCGAGGGTGACCCCGAGCGCGGGCACGCCAGCGCGGCTCAGCTTCTTCGCCCGCTCGGCGGGTGAGAGGTCGTCGTACTCGGCCCGGCCCCGGTTGATGGTCAGCAGCGGCGCCGTCTCGGTCAGGCCGTAGATCTGGACGAACTCCCAGTCGAGGTCGCGCTCGACCGCCTCGATGGTCGACGTCGGCGGCGGCGCGCCCGCCATGACCCACCGATTGGTGCCGGCACCGGGGATCTCGCCGTCCCAGGTCTTGGCCGCGTCGAGCACCATCGACCCCACCGTGGGGGCGCCACACATCAGGGTCACACCGTGGTCGTCGACGCGACGGAGGATCTCGTTGCCGTCCACGGCACGCAGCACGATGTGCTTCCCACCCATCGCAGTGACGGCGTAGACCATCCCCCAACCGTTGCAGTGGAACATGGGCAGCGTGTGGAGGTAGACGTCGCGGTCACTGACTCCCATGTGCCAACCGAACGTCGCGGCGTTGAGCCACAGCGTGCGGTGGGTGAGCTGCACGCCCTTCGGCCGGGCCGTGGTGCCGCTCGTGTAGTTGATCGTGGCCGTGGCGTCCTCGTCGGCATCCCAACCGACGGGTTCGGTGTCGAAGCGATGGAGGATCTCGTCGGTCTCCGCACCCAGGACGAACTTGTGCTCGGCCTCCACGCCCGCGAGCGACTCCTCGAGTTCGGGGTCGATGAGCAGGACGGTGGCCCCCGAGTGCTCGATGATGTAGGCGACCTCGTCGGGGCCGAGGCGGAAGTTCACCGGCACGAGCACCCGGCCATACGCGCTGACGCCGAAGAACGACGTGAGCAGCCGGGCCGAGTTGTGGCTCACCACGGCGACCCGCTCACCCAGGCCGACACCCAAGGCGTCGAGCCCGGCGGCCTGCGCCCGGGCGAGTTCCGCCATGCGCGCATAGGTGACCTCACCCCACGACTCGGCCGGCTGGTCCGGCTCGTCGACGAAGGCGATCCGGTCGCCGTAGACCAGCGCGGCTCGGTCGATGTGGTCACGAACGGTCAGCGGGACACGCATGGATCTCTTCCCCCGGGAGCGACGACGACGCCGAACGGCGCCGCCGACGGCGAGACTACGCGGGAGCGATGTGAGAAGGCATCGACGGGAGCGTCGGTTCCGACCTGGTCTGCCATCCTGCTGGTCATGATCGCCATCACGCTCGACCGCATTCGCCGAGGCCCCCGATGAACCGACTCGAAGACGTCGGCGAGGCAGACGGCTGGCGATGCTGGCTGTGTGATGCGCCGGTCGACCCCGACATGTCGGTCAACGATCAGCGCGGGCCGAGCATCGACGCGAGGACGACCAAGTCCAAGGCCAAGAAGAAGGCGACGCCACCGCCGCCCCGTCTCGCCCACCGTGGCTGCAACACGGGCAAAGGCGCGGTCGAGGCCGTCGTGCCCTGGGCCGAGCACCTCTTCGTCGTCGATCCTGCACCGATCATCCCCGCCGTCGATCGACTCGGCAGAAAGGGTGGCCGCGAGATCGTCGCCCGCTGCCCGACCGAGGACGATGCGATCGAGGCCGCCACCTGGCTCGGCGGCCGGGTCTCGCGCTTGGCGCCCGATCTGTCGCTGACCGCCGACGTCGAGCCGGGCGGCGGTCAGTTCATGGTCGTTCTCCGCGCCTGATCCGCCACACGGCAACATTTCCCTTGACCGATACCCTAGGGGGGTATAGGTATAGATGCATGGACACGAGGGAAGGAACCCTGCGATGACGACCACACACCCCCGACACGACCGCCACGCCGCAGACCCGGCAGACACCGCTGCGCACGACGGCCATGGCGATCACGGAGGTCACGATGGTCATGCCGGTCACGGTGACCACGCCGAGATGTTCCGCCGTCGATTCTGGTGGAGCCTGCTGGCGTCGATCCCGGTCATCGCCACCAGCCACATGGTCATGGACTGGCTCGGCTACGAGCTCGACTTCACCGGCATCGACCTGGTGGGTCCGGTGCTCGGCACCGTGCTGTTCTTCTGGGCCGGTTGGCCGTTCCTCCAGGGAGGCGTTTCCGAGGCCCGCACTCGTCAGCCGGGGATGATGCTCCTCATCGCGATGGCGATCACGGTCGCCTACGTCGCCTCGCTCGCTTCCAGTTTCGACCTGTTCGACCTCGAGTTCTGGTGGGAACTGGCCGCCCTCATCACCATCATGCTCCTCGGTCATTGGCAGGAGATGAAGGCGATCGGCCAGGCGAGTTCGGCCCTTCAGGCGCTCGCCGAGCTTCTTCCCGACGACGCCGAGCGGGTTGGTGACGACGGCGAGGTCGAGACGGTCGCCATCGACGATCTGGTCGAGGGCGACATCGTCCTCGTCCGCTCCGGCGGCCGGGTCCCGGCCGACGGCGAGATCGTCGAAGGTGGCGCCGAGATCGACGAGTCGATGGTCACCGGCGAGTCACGGCCCGTCGGCAAGGACGAGGGCGACCGCGTGGTCGCCGGCACCATCGCCACCGACTCGTCCATCCGTGTCCGGGTCGACGCCGTCGGCGAGAACACTGCGCTGGCCGGCATCCAACGGCTGGTGGCCGACGCGCAGGAGAGCAAGGGCCGGGCCCAGGCACTGGCCGACCGAGCCGCGGCGCTGCTGTTCTATGTCGCTGCCTCCGTCGGGGTCATCACCTTCGTGTCCTGGCTCGCCATCGGCGACACCTCCGACGCCGTGGTCCGCACGGTGACCGTCCTCGTGATCGCCTGCCCGCACGCCCTCGGACTCGCCATTCCGCTCGTCGTCTCCCTGTCGAGCGCGATGGCGGCGAAGAACGGGATCCTCGTCAAGGACCGCATCGCCCTCGAGCGGATGCGCGACATCGACGCCGTGCTGTTCGACAAGACCGGCACGCTGACCAAGGGCGAGCACATCGTCACCGATGCAGCAGCTGCGGACGGCTACGAACTCGACGAGGTGTTCGCGCTTGCGGCCGGCGTCGAGTCCGACAGCGAGCACCCGCTGGCACGAGCGATCGTGACCTCGGCCAAGGAACGGGGCCCGGTCGCCCGAGCCGAGGACTTCCGGTCGATCACGGGCCGAGGAGTCGAGGCCACGATCGACGGTGTCGCCCATGCCTTGGGTGGCCCGGCGTTGCTGCGCCAGCGGGAACTCGACGTCCCCGCATCGCTCCGAGACGACATCGACGACTGGACCGCCCGCGGTGCTGCTGTGCTCCACCTCGTACGCGGTGACTCGATCATCGGCTCGTTCGCACTCGAGGACGAGATCCGACCGGAAGCACGTGAGGCCGTCACTGCCCTCCAAGACCGCGGCATCAGGGTCGTGATGATCACCGGCGACGCCCGTCAGGTGGCCGACGCTGTCGGCGCCGACCTCGGCATCGACGAGGTCATGGCCGAGGTGCTCCCCGAGGACAAGGACAACAAGGTCGCCGAACTCCAGGCGCGAGGTCTCAAGGTCGCCATGGTCGGCGACGGCGTGAACGACGCCCCGGCGCTCGCTCGGGCCGACGTCGGTCTCGCCATCGGCGCCGGTACCGACGTGGCGATCGAGTCGGCTGGTGTCGTCCTCGCCTCGAGCGACCCTCGCAGCGTCCTCTCGGTCATCCGCCTCTCCAAGGCGAGCTACCGAAAGATGGTCCAGAACCTCGTCTGGGCTGCGGGCTACAACATCGTCGCCCTCCCGCTCGCTGCGGGTGCGTTCGCCTGGGCCGGCCTCGTCCTCGCCCCGGCCGTCGGCGCCATCTTGATGAGTGTGTCGACCATCGTCGTCGCCCTCAACGCACAGTTGCTACGCCGGCTCGACCTGCGCCCGTCGTCGTGATTCCACGTCCGACCGCCGTCGTCGGCGCATCGGCTGTGGCGCTCGCTGCCGGCTGGACCGTGCGCCACGCTCGCTCGCCCGCTGTTCAGGGGTGGTCGCGTAGCCAGCTTCCGTGGTCGCGCACGGACGGTCTTGCGTACCGCGCCGGCGGTCGAGCGGGAGGAGTGAACCATCTGTTGCTCCACGGACTGGTCGCGACCGGCGACGTCTTCGGACAGACGCCCGACCGTCTCGCCCGCTCGGGCCGGGTGCTCGTGCCCGACCTCCTCGGTTTCGGCCGATCGCTCGACGAGGGTCGATCCGACTTCAGCACCGAAGCCCACCTCGACGCGCTCACCGACCTCGTGCAGACCGAGTTCGATGACGGTCCGATCCGCATCGGCGCTCACTCCATGGGAACCGCGCTCGCGCTCCGCTGGGCGGCAGCGCATCCGGAGCGGGTCGAGTCGGTCGTCTTCCTCGGCGCTCCGATGTGGGCGACGCCCGAGGATGCCCGCGCTGGGCTGAAGACGGCCGGAACGATGGCGAAGGCATTCGCTCTCGACGGCCGACTCGCAGCACGGCTCTGCCAGTTCAACTGCTCACATCGGGAGCTCGCTGGGCAGGTCAGCGCGGCGATCAGCCCGAAATGGCCGATACCGATCGCACGACAGGCCAGCTTGCACACCTGGCCCGCATATGTGGCTGCGCTCCAGGAACAGGTCATCGGCACGCCGTGGCGACCGCTGATCGACACCCTCGACGCGCACGAGATCGCACTGGAGTTCGTGTGGGGTGGCGACGACCGAGTCGGCGACGTGTCCTACGCCCGAGCGATCGCCGACGAGGTACTGCGCATGTCCGTCACCGTCGTCGACGGAGCGGACCACACCCTGCCGACCGCGCTCCCCGACCTGCTGGTGTCTCATCTCGAGGAGCAGGTCCCAGGGGTCTGACGGCCGACGCGCTGTTCGTCAGATGACGGCGCGGATTCTCGCCCGGCCCGAGCGACGCATCCACCCCGCCGCCTGGGCAGCGGGCATTGGCGGCGCCAGCGCGAATCCCTGGGCGAGGTCGCAGCCGAGATCGACGAGGCAGTCGGTGATCTCGGCGTGTTCGACTCCCTCGGCCACGGTGCGCAGCCCGAGGGTGTGTCCGAGCTCGATCACCGATCGCACGATGACCATGTCGTCGGTGTCGGTGTGCATCAGCCGGACGAACGACTTGTCGATCTTGAGGTCGTGTACCGGCAGCCCCTTGAGCAACGCGAGGGACGAGTAGCCGGTACCGAAGTCGTCGATCGCGAACCGAACGCCCCGATCCGACAACCGGGTCAGCACGCGACGGGCACGGGCCGGGTCGGCCATCAGGGTGGTCTCGGTGATCTCGAGCACCAACTGCTCGGCCGGGATGCCGAAGCGGTCGAGGGCGTTCGACACCTCGGTGACGAACGATTCGTCGAGCAGGCTCTGGGTCGACAGGTTCACGGCCATCGAGAACCGTGCGTCGACGCCGGGACCGTGTTCTTCCCGCCAGCGGCGCAGCTGGTCGAGCGAGGCATCGAGCACCCACGACGTCACCTGGTGGATGAGTCCGGTCTCCTCGGCGAGCGGCAGGAACACGTCGGGACCGAGGAGGCCACGTCTCGGGTGCTGCCAGCGGACCAACGCTTCGACCCCCTCGACCGCGCCCGTGTGCAGATCGATCTGGGGCTGGTAGTGCACGACGAGCTCGTCGTTCCCGAGTGCTGTGCGGAGCTCGGCCAGGAGGGCGAGCCGGTCCGGGGTGTTTGCATCGAGCTCGTCCTCATACGGCACTGCGCTCCGGTGTGACCGCTTCGCCACATACATGGCGATGTCCGAACGCTGCAGGAGCAGGTCGGCGGTGTCGCCGTGGTCGGGAGCGACCGCGACTCCGCAGCTGGCCTCGACCACGAGCGACACCCCGTCGACCTCGAGCGGCTCTTGGAGCGTGAGGGTGATGCGGCGTGCCACGTCCATGGCCTGGGTCAGGCCACCGACCTCGGGCAACAGCACGCAGAACTCGTCGCCGCCGAGGCGGGCGAGCACGTCGGACGATCGCAGCAGCGGCCGGACACGAGCCTCGATGGCACGGAGAACCTGGTCGCCGTAGCGATGCCCGAGCGTGTCATTGATCTCCTTGAACCGGTCGAGATCGAACAGCAGGACGGCACTCGAGGCGCCGCCACCTGCCCTGGCCTCGGCGAGGGCCTGTTCGACCGAGTCGTAGAAGCACGCCCGGTTGGGAAGGCCGGTGAGTTCGTCGTGCATCGCCTGATGCACGGCCTGCTCGAGCGCCTCGTTCATCGCCTTGACCGACCGGGCGTCGTTGAGCGCGATGCTCACGTGCTCGGCGAAGCTGATCAGCGCTTCCTGCTCTGCGTGGGAGTAGCTGCGGTCGGCACGATAGGTGGCGACCACCAGGCTGCCGATCGGCTGGTCGCCGAGGTGGACCGGCGTCGCCATGGCGGTCTGCAGCCCACCGCTGGCGAACTGATCGATGGCCCCCTCCCACCGGGTGTAGGCATCCTGGATACACAGCTGGTTGGTGACGATCGCCCTGCCGCCGACACCCACGCCGGTGGGGAGGCGGTGAACCTCGTCCTCGACAGACGCCTCCACCCCGACCGAGGCGACCATCACCATGAAGGCGGGGTCGCCCTCATCGACGAAGCGCAGCGCGGCGACATCCTCGTGAACCAGTTCGGCAGCGCCGAGCGTGATGGCGTCGAGCACCTCTTGGAGCGGGGCCCGGGTCGAGATCTTGCGCTGGATGCGTGAGAGTCGCTCGGAGAGCATCTGGCGCTCGCGTAGGGATGCCAGCAGGACCTGGTTCTCC
>JBBSLH010000091.1:0-12866 GCA_038255425.1 Acidimicrobiales bacterium | reverse complement strand
GCCCCGTCCGTGTGGACGGCGACGCCAGCACCGTGTGCGGCATCGGCCACGGCCGTGTACTGGTCGAGTGGCCACACCGTTCCACCGGCGAAGTTGTGGGTCTGCTCGAGGCACACGAGGCGCGTCGGCGGGACGTACTGGTTGCCCGGTGTCATCACCTCGGTCAGTTGGTCGACCGTGAACGTCCCTCGATGGCCCTGGATCGTCTCGATCACACAGCCACTGACCGCTGCGGCGCCCGACGTCTCGGACCGCAGCACGTGCCCGGAGTGCTCGAGGACGATCGAGTCGCCATGCGATGTGTGGGCTGCGATGGCCACCAGATTGCACATCGTCCCCGTCGGGAAGAAGATCGCCCGCTCCTTGCCCAGCAGTTCGGCCATCCGCTCCTGGAGTGCGTTGACCGTGGGGTCGGCCTTGCGCTGCTCGTCGCCCACCTCGGCTGCAGCCATCGCCGCTCGCATGGCGTCGGTCGGTCGCGTCTGGGTGTCGGAGAAGAGGTTGATGCTCACGGCTGCAGGTTGGCATGCGCCGGGTGGGGCTCGGGGTCGTCCATCGTCAGACGAGGAAGCCACCAGGCGACGTTGGGGCCGACGCCGAGCGCGAAGACGATCGTGCCGATGCCGACGGAGCCACCCAACACGAAGCCCACCGCCAGTGCCGAGAGTTCGATTCCGGACCGGACCGGTCCGACCCGCAGCCCTCGACGGGCGAGTCCGGTCATCAGGCCGTCGCGAGGTCCGGGGCCGAGCCCCGAACCGATGTAGAGCCCGGAACCGGGGCCCCAGAGCCAGACCCCGAACAACAGGAATGCCACCTTCGCCCACAGGGGGTCGGGTGTGTCGACCAGGACGAGCGTCAGGTCGAGCGCGATGCCGATGACGAAGACGTTCAGGACGGTGCCGAGTCCAGGCCGCTCACGCAACGGGATCCAACCGAGGAGGACGATCACGCCGACGGCGATGCTGGCGGTGCCGATCGAGACGTCGAACCGCTCCGACAGGCCCTGGTGGAGCACGTCCCACGGGGAGAGCCCGAGGTCGCCCGCAACCGTCAGGCCGAGACCGACCCCGAGCATCACGAGCCCGACGAAACAGCGGACGAGCCGCGTCAGTCTGGGTCGGGGGAGCACACGAGGAACGTTATCTGCGCTCCGTCAGCCTGCCTGCAGACGAACCGGGAAGGACGTCGCCTGGAGGACGTGGCCGTCCTCGGCCGAGAGCGTGCGGTAGATGACGATTCCGGGCGTCTCGGCCGAGGGGGCCGTGTACTCGATCTCTCCCTCGAAGATTCCTGCCGGCGGCACCCCGCTCCCGGTCACGAAACCCTCGCCGATGGTCTCCGGATCGTCCTGTGCTCGAACGGTGACGTCGACGTTGCCCTCGAACGCGAGTGCGGTGCCCGAAGTCTCGAACGGGGATGTCACAGCATCGCCGGCGTCGGGCTTCTCGACGGTCACGTCGGTTGCCTCGGAGCCCAGGACGTACCAGGCGTCGTCCTCCATCTGGCGCACGAACACCGTGGACGTCGGGTTGCCCTCACGGTCGGTGATCTCGAACTCGCCCGAGCGGCTGTCGCCCTCGAAGAACTCGGACTGGATCAATTCCGTGAAGCCGAGGACCTCCGTGGCGTACGAGCCGGCGACGGCATCGGGGGAGTCGAAGCGCTGGCTGGTGAGCGGGCTCGGGTAGGCGACCGCATAGGGATCGACGTCTGGCACGAAAGGTGCGCCCGTCGTCGTGGTCGTCTCGGCAGCGGTGGTCGACGGGGTGGACGTCGATGAGGTCGTCGACGTCGACTCCGTCGCCACACCGCTGTCATCGTCGTTGGTCGCGACGAACGCGACCGCGCCGATCAACAATGCGGCCGCAACGGAGGCAGCGCCGATCATCCAGCGCTGGTTGTTGTTCTGTGGTTCGTTCATGAGTCGCTCCTCGATTCGGTCCAGGCCGTCGGCTGACGGCTCGATGGTCTCTGCGTGCGCAGCGAGCGCTGCGCTGAGGTGTTCGGGCGTGCGATCGCCGGGTGCGGGGTGATCGGTCATGACTGGGACATCTGTTCCTCGAGCGCGGCGAGAGCGCGATGAGCGTGGGTCTTGACGGTTCCGGGGCTGATTCCCAGCGCCTCGCTGATCTCGGCCTCGGAGAGATCGCCGTAGTACCGGAGCACCAAGACCTGGCGTTGTCGTTCGGGAAGACGGTCGAGCGCAGCGAGCATGCGCTGGGTCGACTCGGACTCGAGCGCTGATCCGTCGGCGGCGGGAGCGCTGGGCGGCGGAGCGACACTTCGCAGATGACGACGGCGCACACGGCGCTTCCGCAGCTGCGATCGGGCCCGATTGGCGACGGCCGTGCGTAGGTAAGCGGCAGCGGCATCCGGGTCGCGGAGTGATGCTCGTCCCTGGATCCGGGCCACGGCGACGAAGGCGTCCTGCACCAGTTCCTCGGCGGTGCCCTGGTCGTCGATCAGCATGGTCGCGAGACGCACGAGGCGCCGGTACTCCGACCGGTAGAGCTCGACGAGCCACGGGTCGAGCCCGGGTCCCTCACTCGCACGTCGCGTTGCCATCGTGGCCATCATCACCCTGTCAGACGCCTCAGGGTGCGGATGGGTTGACACGGCATTCCTGTCAGTCCGCATCGGTACGGTCGATCCGATGCCCCTCTTCCGCCGGTCCTGCGTCGTGTGCGGCCGCACGGGCGAGCCCTTGTGTCGGGTGTGCGACCGGCGTTTGACACCTGCGCCGTCGACCCGGGTCCGAGGTGTCGGTCGAGTTCCGGCCCTGTTCGCCTACGAGGGCGTCGGCGCCGCCGTGGTCCAAGCGCTCAAGTTCCGCGACGGCCGTCGCCTGATCACGCCGTTGGCCGACGCCATCGCAGGTCGCGTGGACGCCCCGCCCGATCTGCGCTGCACCTGGCTCCCCACGTCCACCCATCGCCGACGTCAGCGGGGCTTCGACCAGTCGGAACTGCTGGCTCGCGCCATCGCGCGTCGACTCGACCGACCGGTTGTTCCGGTGCTCCATCGACTGCCGGGTTCGGCTCAGGTCGGGCAGAATCGTGACCAGCGCGATCAGAACGTGACGTTCGTGGCGTGCCGTTCTCGGCGTCGCAGCAGCGGCGGCCCGCTCCTGGTGGTCGATGACGTCTGCACCACCGGCGCTACGATTCGTGCGGCTGCGGCCACGTTCGATGACCTCGACATTGCTGATCGGATGTATTTCGTGGTGGCTCGGACCCCCTGATCGGGCCAAGCCATCAACTGGTTGATCTCCCCCGATGGGGTCACAGCCGGTAGCCTTTGCCGACCGTGTCTCGGGAGGGCAACAGGGTGAGCGAAAACGGTACCGAAGCGACAGACGACCGCATCAGGGTCATGATCTGTGATGATCATGCCCTTTTCCGGCGTGGTCTGATCATGGTGCTGGAGGCCGAGGACGACATCGAGGTCGTCGGAGAGGCCGAGGACGGCCGCGATGCGGTGGAGCGAGTCGCCGACATCGTCCCCGACGTCGTGCTCATGGACGTCCGCATGCCCGAGATCGACGGCATCGAGGCCACGCGTCTCATCGCCGAGCGCGCACCGTCGGCCAAGATCCTGATGCTCACGGTGAGTGACGAGGAGAGCGACCTCTACGAGGCGATCAAGGCGGGAGCGACCGGCTATCTCCTCAAGGAGATCTCGATCGAAGAGGTCGCCTCGGCCGTTCGTGCCGTCGTGTCGGGCCAGAGCCTGATCAGCCCGTCGATGGCATCGAAGCTGCTGACCGAGTTCACCAACCTCGCGAAGCGCGCCGACGAGCGGACATCGGTTCCCACGCCGCGGCTGACCGAGCGCGAACTCGAGGTGTTGCGCCTCGTCGCCCAGGGGATGTCCAACCGGGAGATCGCCGGCGAGCTCTACATCTCCGAGAACACGGTCAAGAACCATGTCCGCAACATCCTCGAGAAGCTGCATCTGCACACTCGCATGGAGGCGGTCATGTACGCAGTGCGCGAGAAGCTGCTCGACATTCCCGGTATCTGAGCCGGACCCGGAGTCCAGGCGGCGCCATCAGGGAGCGACCGAACTGATCACCTGGGTGTAGCGCTCCTTGCCCGCCTGACTCAGGTGGACGCCGTCGTCGGTGAGCAACCCCTCCTCGCTGTTCGCGTGGTGATTCCAGTCGACGACCAAGACGTTGGCCTGTTCGTTCGCCAGCCGATCGATCTCGCCGTTGACCTGTCCCTCCCACCGTTTGGGGACCCTGATCCTGACGAGCACGAGCGTTCGATCCGGTCCGACGGCCGCATGGAGCGCATCGAACGAGTCGGACGAGATGGCTCCGTTGTTGCCGATGTGGACGATGACGGTCGGAGCGAGCATCCCGTCGGCCGCGAGCTTCTGCACGAGCTCGATGCTCTCGCTCGCCCGCCGACCCTCGCGCGCGTCGATCCCCATGCGGTCGCCGTAGTAGCGGCGGAGTTGGCCGACGGCCCCGAGCGTGACGGACTCGCCGATGATCGACACCGGTCGACCAGCCGACGGGGCCGATGTGGGGGAGGGGGCTGAGGTCGGCGTCGCGGTCGGTGCCGGTGCGTCGAGGGTCGTCGGGCCGCCGGTCGTCTCGGGCGGCACCGTCGACGTGGTGGTCTCGATCGGTGCCCGCGTCGTCTCGACCTGCTGCGCCGGCGACGGCGCAGCGAGCAGCGTCACGAGGGCGATCGTGGCCATGGCAGCGGTGGCGACGCCGATCCGTCTGGCGGGGTCGCGTCCGACTCTGCGACTGAATGATCCGGCCACCCGCTGGACACGTCCGTCGCGGAACGGCTGCTCGATGAAGCGGTACGAGAACTCCGACAGCGCGACGATGATCGTGAGCCGCACCACAACGGCCGTCGCACCTTCGAGGCCCCAGTCGAGACCCGGTCGGGTGAAGACGATGACGGGCCAGTGCCAGAGGTACAGCGAGTACGAACGGCGGCCGACGGCGGTGAGCCATCGCGATCCCAGTACCCGCCGGGCGCTGGACGCCGGATGCGTGGCCGACACGAGCAGCGCGATGGTGCACACGTCGACCAGGAGGAAACCCTGTGGGTAGGTCCACGGGTCGAACTCGCTGCGGTTCGCGAACTGCCAGGTGAGTGCAACGAGCGCGCCGGCCCCGGCGAGATCGATGACCCGGCGTGCCGGTGCGGTGATGTCGTGGCGGAGCCGTTCGGGCGTCCAGGCGAACGCGAGCAGCCCGCCGAGCAGGATGCCGAACGCTCGGGTGTCGGTGCCGTAATAGGCCCGTTCGGGGGAACCGATGTCGGCGGTGGCCTGCATCAGCCACGCGGACATGCCGATGCCGGCCGCGATCAGGGCCGCGGTCCGGCGCCGCCCGAGTCGCTTCAGCGAGAACGGCAGGAACAGCGGCCACAACAGGTAGAACTGCTCCTCGATGGCGAGCGACCACAGGTGCCGCAGCGGGGACGGGCGACCGAACGACTCGAAGTACGGCTGGTCGGTGACGATCGCGTACCAGTTCTGGACGTAGAACAGGCTGGCGAATGCATCGCCGCGGAACCGGGGCGCCTCGCCGGCCGGGAGCACGGTGACGGCCCAGATCCAGACACCGACGACCAGTGCGATGACGGCGGGGAGCAGTCGTCGTGCCCGACGGAGCCAGAACTGGCTGCGGCTGATGGCCCCGGTCCGCCACTCCTCGTCGAGCATGAGCCGCGTGATCAAGAAGCCGGACAGGACGAAGAACACCTCCACGCCCAGATAGCCGCCGGCGGCCCACTCGTAGTCGAGGTGATAGGCGATCACCGCCGCGACAGACAGGGCTCGGATTCCGTCGAGACCGGGCAGATAGCGCAGAGGCGGGCGCGACGACCATCGAGGGACGACGCCGTCGAGCGCCGACGCGAAGGCGGCGGGCTTCTCCGTCGTCGTCACGGGACGCAGTCGCAGATGACGTGTTCGGCGATGAGTCGGCCCAGGGCCCGCTGCCCGACATCGTTGGGGTGGACGTTGTCGGCCAGCCAGTCACGGTCCTCGCTCGCTGCGAACCAGTCGATGACCTGTGCGCGTTCGTTGCGCTCGGCGAGTGCGACGAGCGCCCGATTGTTGGGATCCTGGCGGCCGAACCCCTCGATGCGCGACGTGACCCACCACACCCGCCGCACGTCGGGGATCGCCGCCATCGCCTCGTCGAGCTGGGCGTCGGTGACCGAGGAGTTGTTGGCGAGGATCACGACTGCGACCTCGGGGACGATGCCCTCGTCGGCGAGGATCGCTCGCTGTTCGGCGAGCGCATCGACGCCGTCGGGGACGATGGTCCCTGCGGGCACGCCACCGCATGGACCCTCGATGGGGATGTCGATGCGACGGCAGTCGGCGGCATCGATGTGCAGCTCGGACGACAGCCGAGTGGCGAGGTCGTCGGTCACGAGGACCATGACCGAGTCGCCCACGAGCAGGACGTCGTCGGGTGCGGGTTCGGTCCCGATGCCGCGGACCCGCGCACGAAGCTCGCCGGCGGTCGGCGGCGGCGTTGCGGGCTGCGAGGTCGATGTCGTGGTCGACTCCCTCGTCACCTCGGCCGGTGCCGCGGTGCACGCAGCCAGCAGTAGTGAGCCCGCGACCAGACTTCGCGCGAATCGGTGCACGGAGGACACCGGGTCAGGGTAGCCACGGGTCTTCAGAACGCCCTGGCAGCCGTTGGTGCGCGGATGGGGACGCCCGGAGGGCGCCAGTACACTCCCGATTCGCATGGGAATCCTCGATCGCGTCCTCAAAACCGGCGAAGGCAAGCGTCTGCGGGCGCTCCAAGGCCTCGTCCCCGAAATCAATGCGCTCGAGGCCGTCTACGAGCCGATGAGCGACGACGAACTCAAGGCGCAGACACCGGCGTTCCGGGAGCGACTCGACAACGGCGAGGACCTCGACGACATCATGCTCGAGGCGTTCGCGGTCACCCGTGAAGCCGCTCGGCGGGTGCTTGGACAGCGTCACTTCGACGTCCAGATGATGGGCGGTGCTGCGCTCCACTTCGGCTGGGTCGCCGAGATGAAGACGGGCGAGGGCAAGACCCTCACGTCGACGCTGCCGCTCTATCTCAACGGTCTCGGCGGCAAGGGCACCCACATCATCACCGTCAACGAGTACCTGGCGACGTTCCAGTCCGAGTGGATGGGTCGACTGTTCCAGTGGCTGGGACTCACCGTCGGGTTGATCGTCCCCGGCAACCGCGACGCAGATCACAAGCGTGCGCAGTACGCCGCTGACATCACCTATGGCATCAACAACGAGTTCGGTTTCGACTACCTCCGCGACAACATGGCGATGACCCGCGAGCGGCAGGTCCAGCGAGGCTTCAACTTCGCCATCGTCGATGAGGTCGACTCGATCCTCATCGACGAGGCCCGTACTCCGCTCATCATCTCCGGCCGCGCTGCCGACGCCGCCAAGCTGTACTACCGCTTCTCGTCCATCGTCCGCGGCCTCCGCCGCGACGAGCACTACGAGGTCGACGAGGAGAAGAAGATCGTCGTCCCGACCGAGGAGGGCATCGAGAAGGTCGAAGCCGACCTCGGCGTCGAGAACCTCTACGACGGCGTCGCTCAGAACCTGGTCCACCAGTTCCAGGTCGCGCTCCGCGCCAAGGAACTGTTCCACCGCGACAAGGACTACATCGTCACCGACGGCGAGGTGAAGATCGTCGACGAGTTCACCGGTCGTGTGCTCGAGGGCCGTCGTTGGTCCGAGGGACTGCATCAGGCCGTCGAGGCGAAGGAGGGCGTGAACATCAAAGAGGAGAACCAGACCCTGGCGACGGTCACGCTCCAGAACTACTTCCGCATGTACGAGAAGTTGGCGGGCATGACGGGCACCGCGACGTCCGAGGCCGCAGAGCTCGCGAACACCTACAACCTCCAGGTCGTCCCGATCCCGACCAACCTGCCGCTCGTCCGTGCTGACGAAGGCGACCTCATCTACAAGACGCTCGACGGCAAGTTCGAGTCGGTCGCCGACGACGTCGAGCATCGCTACGAGACCGGTCAGCCCGTGCTCGTTGGTACCGCGTCGGTGGCCACGTCGGAGATCGTTTCCCGGGTGCTCGACAAGCGAGGCATCAAGCACCAGGTCCTCAACGCCAAGCCCGACCGCCAGTTCCGTGAGGCCGACATCGTGGCGCAGGCGGGTCGGCTCCACACCATCACCGTGGCGACGAACATGGCCGGACGTGGTGTCGACATCCTCCTCGGCGGGAACCCCGAGTTGCTCGCCAAACAGGACCTTCGCAACGAGGGACTCGACCCCGATGCGCTCGAGCCGGAGGACCAGTCGCGGTACGAGAAGCTCCTCGCCAAGTACGAGACCGAGACCAAGGCCGAGGGCAAGAAGGTCCTCGAGCTCGGTGGGCTCTACGTGCTCGGCACCGAACGCCATGACTCGCGCCGCATCGACGACCAGCTCCGCGGCCGTTCGGGGCGCCAGGGCGATCCCGGCGAGAGCCGCTTCTACCTGTCGCTCGAAGATGACCTGATGCGCCTGTTCGCCACCGGGGCCGTCAACTGGGTGATGGCAAAGGCGCTTCCTGACGACGTCCCGCTGGAGGCGAAGATGGTCACCAAGGCCATCGAACGAGCCCAGCAGACGGTCGAGCAGAAGAACGCCGAGATCCGCAAGAACGTCCTCAAGTACGACGAGGTCCTCAACGAACAGCGCAAGGTCATCTACGAGCTGCGCGACCAGATCCTCGACAAGACCGACCTCCGGGCCAAGATCGTCGAGAAGTACCTCCCCGAAGCGGTCGAGTCGCTGGTCGCGACCTACTGCGTCGCCGACTTCAGCGAGGAGTGGGACCTCGAGGGCCTCGTCGCCGCCGTCGCCGAGTACTGGCCCAGCGAGATCACCGAAGAGCAACTCGGCGGTGTCGACACCTCAGACCAGGTGTACGAACTCCTGGTCGACGAGGCGCTGACCCGGTACGAGAACCGCGAGATCGAGCTCGGTGAAGACGTCATGCGTCAGGTCGAGCGTCAGGTCATGCTCCGCATCATCGACACGGCGTGGCGCGAGCACCTCCAGGAGATGGACTACCTCCGTGAGGGCATCAACCTCCGGGCCATGGGCCAGCGAGACCCGCTCGTCGAGTGGCAGCGCGAGGGCTACGAGATGTTCGAGGCCATGGTCTCGCGCATCGACCGTGACCTCGTGCGCTACGTGATGCACGTGCAGGTCAAGGAACCAGAGGATCAGGCGGCGGCGGCGCCGGCCGTGGGCACGACGTTCAAGCTCTCCGGCGACGAGCCGGCGGTCGCCGACATGGAGACGTCGGGCCCGTCGGATCCCTCCGGTGCCGGCCGGGACCTCGGCTCACTCGCCGGGGCCGAGGGTGCGCCGCCGAAGCCGGTCGAGGAATCAGCTCCGGTTTCCAACACGCCGGTCGTGAAGTCCGACTGGGACAAGACGCCACGCAATGCGCCCTGCCCCTGCGGCAGCGGCAAGAAGTTCAAGCTCTGTCACGGAAAAGGCTGAATCTGGAGACCTGGACTTCGTCCGAGTCTCCAGCTCGTGCGGTTGCTCGCCGGCTCCTTCGTCGCCGGCTCGTCAACCTCGGCCTTCCCGCATACCCTGGCCGGTCCCATGCGTGACTTCTCCGACGACCTCCGCGAGCTCCGGCGCCGCCTCGACGAGGCGCAGACCTACCTGCGCATCGAGGAACTGCGCGCGCGTCGGCCCCAGCTCGAGACCGAGGCCGGTCGTCCTGATCTGTGGGACGACCAGGAGCGCGCCAAGCAGGTCACCGGAGAGTTGTCGGCGGTCACCGAAGATCTGGGTGCCTACGACAGCCTCATCGGCCAGGTCGAGGACGCCGAGACCCTGGCGGAGATGGGACGCGAAGAGGGCGACGACTCGCTCGAGCCCGAGGTCACGGAGTCGATCGCATCCATTGCGTCGGCACTCGACCGCATCGAGCTCCGGTCACTGTTCTCGGGCGAGTACGACGAGCGTGACGCGATCTGTGAGCTCCACTCGGGCGAGGGCGGGGCCGACGCGTCCGACTGGGCGAACATGCTCCTTCGCATGTACCTCCGCTGGGCCGAGAGTCACGGTTTCGAGACCGAGATCGAGGCAGTGACCGAGGGGACCGAGGCCGGTATCTCGTCGGCGACGTTCATCGTCAAGGGCCGCTACGCCTATGGCTGGTTGCGCTCCGAACACGGCGTCCACCGACTCGTCCGCATCAGTCCGTTCAACTCGCAGGGGAAGCGGCAGACGGCCTTCTCCGCGCTCGAGGTCGTTCCGCTGCTCGACGATGCCGAGACCGATGTCGACATCGACGAGAAGGAGCTCCGGGTCGACGTCTACCGGTCGTCCGGAGCCGGCGGCCAGCACGTCAACGTGACCGACTCGGCCGTTCGGGTGACGCACCTCCCGACCGGCATCGTCGTGTCGTGCCAGAACGAGCGGTCGCAGCATCAGAACAAGGACCGCTGCATGACGATGCTCAAGGCCAAGCTGGCCGACCTCGAGCGTCAGAAGCGGCAGGACGAACTCGACTCGATACGCGGCGAGCAGCGCTCGGTCGGCTTCGGGTCACAGATCCGGTCGTACGTGCTCCAGCCGTACCAGATGGTCAAGGACCTGCGGTCCGACTTCGAGGTCGGCCAGGTCGACACCGTGCTCGACGGCGATCTCGACCCCTTCATGGAGGCGTACCTGGGCTGGCAGCGCACCCAGGAGCTCGGCGACGAGGGCTGACATCGACAAGTGGCGAGCTCGCTGCCAACTTTTCGTTGACGTCCGAGATGTCCGGACTTACGGTTTCGGGAGCGGGCGGGTCACCTCCTCTGTCGAGCATTCGCTCGTCGGCGATCCGCATGGGAGAAGCAGATGAGAAGGTCCATCATCAAGGTCGTTGTCGCGCTCGTCGTCAGCGCCAGTTCGATCGTCGGAGTCGGCGCGAGCGCGGCCCTCGCGGGAGAGATCACCGGCAACGGGACACCGAAGACCGTGCACGGCAGGTCCATCTGTGCGTTCTCGGGTCAGAACGACGAGTACCACGCGGGCGAAGAGGGTGCGGAGCGCGTCCAGTCCTTCGGGCAAGAGGTGCGCAACCGGCGTATCTCACCCAAGTTCTTCAACCCAGGGGACGCCTGCAACCCGAACGCCGAATAGGACGGGCAACTCGCGCCGAGCCGGTCAGGCGAACGGTTCGGCGCGTGCTTCGTCGACGACCGTCCGGCGGTCGGGCTCCAACGCGAACCCGGCCGCCACGGCTTCGTCGTACGCAGCATCGACCGCAGCGACGTAGTCGTCCGGCGAGCCGTAGCGGGAGGCCATCTCCTCCGGTCCGAACGGGGTGGTCGTGCCGAAGAGCGAGCAGATCACGCTGGCGCCCTCGGCGGGATCGCCGGACAGGGAAGCGAAGGGCACGTCGACCGCTGGCAAGCGGATGCCACCGAGTGCCAAGCCGTCCTCGTCTCGCACGATCGCACCGCGGTCGGTCTCGATCCGTTCAGGTGTCGGGGGAGCGACGTCGTCGACCACCCACTCGACGAGTGCGCGGAGAGACGCCTTGAGAGCGATGTGCTGTGGCCCGTCGTTGACGGGCTGGGGGCACCCCAGGACGTCGGCCGCGACCTGTGGGTCGCCGCCGATGAGGAATGCGTCGGCATGCGCGGTGCCCGCCACCTCCCAGTTGATGATCGTGTCGCCGTCGGGTTGCCGCGCCGCGGCATATCCGAGGACGGTCAGGTCCGTCTCGGTCGTGAAGATCAGCGTCGGCTGTTCGAGGTCGTCACGGAGTTGGATCGCTCCGGAGATGCCCGAGGCCAGGCCGTCGGCGTCGTCCAGCGGGGCGGCGCCTCCACCGCGCGAGTGCACGAGGAAACCGTCGAACGTCGCGTCGAGTGGTTGGACCGCATTGATGTACGTGGTGAGCCGGAACGCCGACTGGGACTCACCGGCGGCGATCACATGCGTCCGCGTGAGTCCCTCCAGCGGGTCGGGACCCGTGACAGCGCCCCCACGCGCCATCCGGCCGACCTGTCGGAAGATGTCGTAGCTGTACGGGTCGCCGGGGTGCGAGAGGTCGCCGTACCGATCGGGGTCGGACGCGGCGAGTGGCGAACCGAAGCTGCCGATGCCGCCGCCCGGCTCACCGTCGACCCCGGCCTTCTGGGCCGACACGGCGACGTGCACGTGTCCGGCTCGGAGCATCTCGGCCGAGGTGTACGACCAGTCCGGCGTTCCGTCGAAGCCGGCGGAGACGTTGTTCCATTCCACGATGACGACACCACTGGCGTCCGCGGGATCGACCGGCCGCTTCACCAGGATGCGGGTCGTGAACGGCGACGTGTCCGCTTCGGTCGCGCTCCAGTAGCCGTCGTCGCCCAAGTCGCCCACGGGTTCGAACGAGACCGCCGATCCGGTCACGAAGAACTCCTCCTCGAGGTACCCCGCGTCCTCCAGGCCACCGGCGCCGGACGTCTGTGGCGTGCCGGCGATCGGCCCGGTCACCTCGATGTCTGCTGGCGTCGGCGTCGGCGTCGTGGAGTTCGTGCTCGGTGGTGAGGTGGACGTCGGTGCGGCGTCCTCGGCCACATCGCTGGACGTGCAGGCGCCGATCGCCACGGTGGCGACGAAGAACGGGACGAGGACACGGCGATGCATCACGGGAGGTTGCCACCTTCGTCTGCGCCGCCGCGCCATGTAACGTTCGTAACCTGTTCGCAATGAACCGGGTGTGCCCACCGACACGGTGGGGTGTCACCCAGATCGCCAGAACCCGTTGGTAGCGTTTCCCGGGTTGTCCCTTCCCTCATCTCGTGAGAGCGCGTTGCACCCCCGATGATCAAGCTCGAGAACGTCACCAAGACGTACAAAGG
>JBBSLH010000090.1:0-12867 GCA_038255425.1 Acidimicrobiales bacterium | reverse complement strand
GGGTTCCTACGGTCAGGCCAAGCTCTCGAACTACTACTTCGGCCTCGGGCTGCAGGAAGCGTTCGAGGGCGCTGGCGTGGGCATCCAGAGCCTCATCGCCCATCCCGGCCTGTCGCACACGGATCTCCAGTCGCACACCCAGGCCGAGGGGGGCGGCGGCATCATCGGCGCAGTGTCCGACAAGCTCGCGGCCGCAGTCGGGATGAAGCCAGCCGATGGAGCGCGGATGCAACTGCGCGCCGCGACCGACCCGGACGCATCCGGCGGAGAGCTCTACGGTCCGCTCTTCGGCAGCAACGGACCAGCCGTGAAGCGACCGGTCCTGCGGAAGCTCGGCATGGACAAGAACATCGCCACGCTCTGGGAGGTGTCGGAACGTGAGACCGGAGTCGCGCTCGACGTGGCGGCAGCCAAGGCCGAGCTCGCCGGGTGATTCGTCCCGAGCTGACTCTTCGCCTCACGACCTGGTCGGAGGAAGCGCCCGACGACGGGTGGCGTTCGCTACGCACGTTCGCACGCGCCGCCGACGCTGCCGGTGTGGACCGACTCGTCATGTCGGATCACGTGGTGATGGGCGAGAACCTCGACGCGTACGGCGATCCCACGCGTGGCGGCCAGTCGGGTGGTCGTCAGCCGACGGGTCCAGACGGTCACTGGCTCGATCCGCTCGCGGTGATCGCCCATGTGAGCGCCGTGACCGAGCGCATCCGGTTCGGGACCAACATCCTGCTCGCCGCGCTCCGACGGCCCGCCGTGCTCGCGGGGCAGTGCGCCACCATCGACGTCCTCTCGGGTGGACGGTTGGATCTCGGCGTGGGCGTGGGTTGGCAGGAGGCGGAGTACGAGGCGGCGGGGCTCTCGTACGCCGATCGAGGGCGGCTGCTCGATCACACCCTCGAGGTGTGCCAGACGCTGTGGACCGAGGAGGCCGCCAGCCACGACTCCGGCGAACTCTCCTTCACGCGCATCCACCAACAGCCCAAGCCCGTGCAGGTCGGTGGCGTCCCGATCTGGGTCAGCGGCACCGTCAATCCCCGGTCGATGCGACGCCTCGCCCGTTTCGGATCGGGGTGGATCCCGTGGGGTGCCGACGCCGCGGACCTTGCCTCGTCCATCGAAAAGATGCGCTCCGCCGTCGCCGAACACGGTCGAGACCCGTCGGACATCGGCGTCGTCGGTGGACTGAAGGTCGTCATCGACGACGGCGGCGGCATCGATGTCGATGCAACGGTCGACCCCGTCGGCGCAGCGGTCGCGGACGGCGTGACGGCATTCCACGCCAGCGTGTCCCTCCCGAGCGACGAAGTCGCAGCGACGGCGATGCTCGAACCGCTCGTCGCTGCGTTTCGCCTCGTCGTCGGTTGACGGTCGGCAGTTGACCGAACAAAGTCAGACGGCCGGAACCGGGTGCGGCGGCGGCGGACCGACGTAGCGGCTGCTGGGGCGGATGATGCGGTTGTCGGCGGCCTGCTCGAGTGCCTGCGCACACCAGCCGACGACACGGCTGGCGGTGAACGTCGGCGTGAAGAGCGCACGATCGAGGCCGCAGCAGTCCATGACCACGGCGGCATACCACTCGACGTTGGTGTGCAGCTCGCGACCGGGCTTCAACTCGGCCAGCGTCCGCTCGACCTCCGACTCGACCTGGACGGCGAAGTCGACGAGCTCGCCGCCGAGGCCCTGTGCGATCGACCGGAGCATGACCGAGCGGGGATCGGCGGTCTTGTACACGGGGTGACCGAATCCCATGATCCGCTCCCCCGCCTCGACCTTGGCGCGTACCCAGTCGGCGGCGCGGTCCGGTGAGCCGATCTCGTCGAGGGTGTCGAGCGCGCGGCTCGGTGCGCCGCCATGGAGTGGCCCCAGAAGCGCACCAGCGCCCGCGACGACCGCAGAGCCGAGGTCGCTGCCGGTGGAGGTGACGACCCGTGTCGTGAACGTCGACGCGTTGAAGCCGTGGTCGATGCCGAGGATCAGGTACTGCTCGATCGCCCGGACATGGTCGGGCGACGCCTCGCTGCCGCGGAGCATGTGGAGATAGTCCGCGGCATAGGACAGGTCGGGCCGACTCGCGACCGGCTCATCGCCGGCCCGGAGTCGGTGGATGGCGGCGATGAGCGCCGGCACGACCGCGCTCAGCTGCAGCGCCTGCGTGCGACGGGTCGCATGGTCGACGTCCATCGAGTTGGGCAGGGCCAGCACCGACGCGTGGTGCGACAACGCCGTCCGGAGGGCCGAGGAGACCGATCCGGCCGATCGGCTGATGGCCGGCAGCACAGCGAGCACCTCGTCCGGCAGTGCCCGGAACGGTGCGACCTCGGCGCTGAAGGAGGCACGACCGTCGACGTCCGGCAGCGTTCCGTCGATGAGCAGCTGCCACACGTCCTCGAACGAGCGACTCGCTGCCAGTTCCGGCGCTGAGTACTGGCGGTAGTGATAGAAGCCTTCCTGGCCCCGCACGTCTCCGAGCGCCGTCTCGGCGACGATCATGCCCTTGAGCCCAGCGGGGGCGACGAGGGCTTCGTCGGCGGGATGGAGATGCGCCAGCGCGGTCAGGTCTCGAAGCGAGACCACGCCTTGCAGTTCACCGCCGACCACCACCGGGAGATGCCGGTAGTGCCGCTCGGCGAACTGTCGCCAGGCCTCGTCGACCGACGCGTCCGGATCGAGACAGTCGGGGTCCGGGGTCATCCACGCCGACACGAGTTCGGTCGAGAGGTCGACGCCGGTGCCAGCGGCGTGGAGCACGTCGCGTTCGGTGATGATCCCGACGGGACGGGCACCGTCGAGCACGACCAAGGAACTCACGACGTCACGGTTCATGTGCGCGGCGGCGACGGCAATGCTGTCGCCAGGAGCGGCGGACTGCGCCGGAGCGGTCATGACGTCGCCGACTGTCCGGGCGGGGGAGGTTCGTTCGGTGGTGGTGTTCACGCCTCCAGTCTCGGCCGCGACACATATGTCGTCAACGTTGATTCAATCAAGGTATCGTCAACCCGTGGCCAACGATCCGTGGATGACGAGCGAGGAGGCGGCGAGCCGCCTGGAGGTGAAGCCCGAGACTCTCTACGCCTACGTCAGCCGTGGTCTCGTGCGCAGCGAGAAGGTCCCCGGACAGCGCCGGAGTCGGTTCCTCCGCGCCGACGTCGAGCGCCACGCTGCACGGAGTCGACGTGGTGGGAAGACGGCGGGATTCGAGGTGGTGGTCGAGACCCAGCTCACGCTGCTCGAACCGTCCGGTCATCTCTACTACCGAGGATGGGACGTCGCCGAGGCAGCGCGAGAGTCGACGTTCGAGGAGATCGCCTCGTGGCTCTGGACCGGGGAGGCGAAGGCGACGCCGTTCCGCGTGTCAGAGGAGACGGCGGTTGCAGCACGGCAAGCCGTCGCCTCGATCCCCGGCCTCCCTCCGATCGATCGCTTCCGCACCGCCCTCGCCGCCATGCGCCACGCCGATCCGTTCCGAGCGGACCGGCGACCCATCGCCGTCGCTCGCACCGGGCGCGCCACCGTCGCGGCGCTCGTCGATTCCCTCGAACTGCTCGGGCGCCACGACGCTCGCGAGGGTGCGTCGCTCGCGGCTCGACTCTGGCCACGCGTGACGAAGGCGAAACCGTCGGCCTCCCGGATCCGGTTCCTCGATGCTGTTCTCGTCCTCCTGGCCGATCACGAACTCGCGGCGTCGACGTTCGCCGCTCGCGTCGCGGCATCGACGTGGGCCGACCCCTATCTCGTGCTCCAAGCCGGCCTTGCAGTCCTGGGTGGCCCGCTGCACGGCGGAGCCAGCGAGCAGGCACGCGAACTCGTGCGCGAGGCCGCCGAGACGTCGGCGGCGGAGGCGATCGGCCGGCGTCTCGGGAACGGCGAGCGCATCCCCGGGTTCGGCCATCGGGTCTACGAGCGGTCCGATCCCAGGGCCGCTGTCGTGCTCGAACTCCTCGGACCTGCCGGCACGCCCGCCATCGTCCCGGCGATCCTGCGAGTGATGGACGAGCGGGGCCTTCCGTTCCCCAACATCGACTTCGCGCTCGCCGCCGCGGCCGAGCACCACGAGTTCATCGCCGGCGCCACCGAGGCGATCTTCGCGGTGTCACGGATGGTCGGATGGCTGGCGCACGCGATCGAGGAGTACGACCATGCGCTCCGCTTTCGTCCCCGAGCCGCCTATGTCGGACCGCCGCCTCGTACGTCGTGACTCAGCTGACCTTCTCGGGCTTTCGGCCGAGGGTGACGGCGGCCTCGCGGTGCAGACGACCGAAGTTGTAGTAGGCGGCGCAGGCGCCCTCGGAGCTGACCATGCACGTCCCGATCGGCGTCTCGGGCGTGCAGGCCGTGCCGAAGACCTTGCACTCCCACGGCTTGATCACGCCCTTGAGCACCTCGCCGCACTGACACGCCTTCGGGTCGGCCACTCGGACGCCGGGGACGTCGTAGAGGAGTTCGGCGTCGAAGCTGGCGAACTCCGGACGGAGTTTCAGCGCGCTGCGGGCGATGAAGCCGAGGCCACGCCACTCGAAGTGTGGTCGGAGCTCGAACACCTCGGCCAGTACTTCGAGCGCCCTCGGATTGCCCTCGTCCTTGACGATCCGCGAGTACTGGTTCTCGACCTCGCAACGCCCGTCGCGGATCTGACTGAGCAGCATCGCGATGGCCTGCAGGATGTCGAGGGGCTCGAATCCTGCGGTCACGATCGGCATGCCGTACTGCTCGGTGACGAATCGATACGGACGGTTGCCCACGACGGTCGAGACGTGGCCCGGGCCGAGGAATCCATCGAGCCGGAGATCGGGCGAGTCGAGGATCGCCTTGATCGGCGGGACGATCGTGACGTGATTGCAGAACACCGAGAAGTTCTCGACGCCGAGCTCGCGAGCCCGCAACAGCGTCAACGCCGTCGACGGTGCCGTGGTCTCGAACCCGACCGCGAAGAACACGACCTTCTGGTCCGGATTCTCCTGGGCGATCCGGAGAGCATCGAGCGGCGAGTACACGAACCGCACATCGGCGCCGCGCGCCTTGGCCTCCAACAGGTTCCCGTCGCCTCCGGGCACTCGCATCATGTCGCCGAACGACGTGAAGATGACATCAGGGTGCTCGGCGACCGCGATGGCATCGTCGACGCGCCCCATCGGGATGACACAGACCGGGCAGCCAGGACCGTGCACCAGTTCGACACCGGCAGGAAGGATGTGTTCGATCCCGTGGCGGTAGATGGTGTGGGTGTGTCCACCGCACACCTCCATGAACTTGAACGAGTCGCCGTCGGCGAGGTGGGTGATGTGCTCGACCAGCGCTCGAGCTGCGACGGGATCGCGGTACTCGTCGACGAACTTCACGATGTCACTCCCCACAGCATCCAGCCCCTCATGACCCTGCCTCCATCTGCGCGATGACTCGTGACTCCTCGAGCGCGGCGAGTTCCTCGTCGTAGCCGCTTCCCATCATCTTCAGAGAGTTCAGCGCCAGCTCGGCCTCGCGCTCGTCGATCTTCGACATGGCGAACCCGACGTGGATCAACACCCAGTCACCGACCTCGAGCACTTCGTCCTCGAGCAGGCCGATGTTGACGATCCGACCCACCCCGCTGACCTCGACCCGCGCGAGGTGTTCGTGCTCTGCCATTCGCTCTTTGAGCTGTCCGGGGATGCCGAGACACATGGCTCAGTCCTCCTTGATCGCGATGATGTCGATGGTCACGCGCACCTCGGGCTCGACCTTCGCGAGCAGGATCCGTGGCGGCTGCATGCCGTAGTGGCGGATGTCGAAGATCGACGTCCCGGTGACACCGAGCTCGTCAGGACGTTCGAGCGTGAAGACGAGCAGGTCTTCCTGCGGACGGGTGATGCCGTGGAACGTGACGTCGCCGCCCGCGCGGTACTGGTGATCGACGGTGTCTCGTTCGATCGACCTGAGCTCGCCCTCGATCGTCGGGAACTTCCGGGAGTCGATCTGGCGTCGGAGCTGTCGATCCGCGAGGAGGTTCTCCGACCGCAACCGATCGACCCGGAACTCGACTCGTCCCTTCGAATCGCCCTCGGCGACCAAGAGCCCATCGTCGCCCAGCTCGACGTCGAGCCATCCCTCCAACCCGTCTGCCTCCGCGTGGATGGGGTGGATGTTCGAGGACGCCGCGATGCCGATGCGGCTCCGGGTGGGATCGATTCGGTACCTGGCCACACGTTCCTCACATCTTTCGCAACCGCCGGTAGCGCACGACATCCGGTATGGATCGGACGGCGAGAGCGAGTACGACGAGCACGATGATCGCGATCACGACCAACGCTACGACTCCGATTGCAGCCATTGTTCACATCTCCCGGATCTTGAGGTAGCGGGCGACGTCGGGGATCGACTTGACCACCAAGGTGGCCACCACAGCCACGACTGCCGTCATCGTCAGCTTTCGAATCATTGCCATCGTGCAGCTCTCCTTCTCGTCATGCTCGGCACCTCATGCGGCCTCGTGCGTGCACAGTTGGTCGAGGACATCGTCGAGCATCTGCATCGCCAACGGCACGGCCTCCTCGACCTCCGGGCTGAGTCCGATGCCCTCGTCGATCGAGGCCGGCTGGCAGCCGATCACGATGACCCGCTCGAGGTGTCCGCCGAGTCGGCGGAGTTGCGACAGGACGACCGCGGGGCTCATCGAATGTGCGTCGAGCACCGGTTGGCCATGCTCGTCGACAGCGCCGGTGTCGGCAGGATCGACCTCGATCACCGCCACGGTGCCGGGCTCCTCGCCCAGTGGGAGTGCATCGACGAGCACCAGCGTGTCGTAACCGTCGAGCAGTTCGTAGGCGAGATGCAGGCCGCGGATGCCGTACTCCTCGAGGCGGACCCCCGGCGGGAGCGCGCCGCCGGCACGCCGGGTCGCGACCTCGACACCGAAGCCGTCGTCACCGAAGAAGATGTTGCCGACACCGGCGACGAGGATGCTCATCGCAGCTCCACCTCGTCCGGCGCGAAGTAGTAGAAGCGGCCGGTGGCCCCGAGCAGATCGCTGGCCGGATCGTCGTCGAGCGTCACCGCGAGGTGCTCTCCGCCGTCGACGTCGTTGAAGACGCCGGCGACCGTCGCCGGTTGGCCCGCGAGGAAGATGTCGTGGGCATCGGCTCGACGCGACGGTCGAAGGACGACCTTCCTCCCTCGACCCACGGTCTCGCCGTCGATCACCGTCGTGTCCTCGAACGGATCGACCGCACCGTCCATGCCGGGGTCCCACCACGGCTTCGCGCCCATGTCGGCGGCGTCGGGCTCCGGCGTCGACGGACCGATCGAGCGGATCGCCCCGTGCATCCGTTCCCACACCTCGGGCGGCAGGTTCTCCGCCCGGTCGACGATCGCCGCCGCGCGAGCGTCGGTCCCACGGGCCTCTGCCTTCTCGTCGTCGGTCAAGGTGAGGACTCGCAACGCCAGGATCTCGTCGATCTCGGTGGCGTCGAACATGTCGCCCTCGCTCTCGGGAGCCACCGCTGGGTGGTCGTAGAGCACGATCGGCGACGACAGCACGATCTTCGCCGTGGGGCTGCCCTGCTCGCCGACGAGGACCGGGTACGTGCCCTCGCTCTTGCAGCCGGCTGCGGCACCGTCGGCGAACTCCGGCGGTTCGAGGAGGCTGACGAAGTCACCGTCGTCGATGCCCAGAAGCGTGTGCACCGCGATCAGCGACCGCGACATCGCGACGTCGCGGGACACCCCTGGGGCGACGCCGTCGACGGTGTTCTCGACCTCGATCGTCACCTTCACGACGGCACCTTGACCCTCGGCCCACTCGGCCCGCACCCGCACGGTGCCAGCCGACGGCTGACTCGACCGGACGATCCGACCGATCACGGTGTCGCCGTCGAGAAGTGGTTCGTGACCGAGGCCGCCGTCGAAGCCGAACGACGACGAGGTCGCAGCTTCGGCGAGCGGGAGCAGTGCGATTGCGTCGAGATCGATCTCGTGCTCGATGGCCTCGGAGAACGCCACATGGGTGACGTCGCCCACACGCAGTTCATCGACCGGCTCGAACTCGTCGCCGACCGACTGCTCGACCGTTCGATCCTGCACCTGGAGGCAGCGGATTCGGACGTGGAGCCTCGGCGTGTCGCCGGGGTCGACCAGGACCTCGGTCCGGTTGGCGGATCGTTCGGAGCCGTCGTCGGGAATCCAGGACTGCGGTGCCAGGACTCCGAACTGCCACCGGATCTGGTTCTTCCGCGCCGACGCCCGGTAGGGGTACAGCACGTAGCCCTCGAACAGCACCGCATCGGCGACGGCCTTCGCGAGCGCGAAGCGATCGTCCACGGCCGGCGTCCCGGCGGTGACGGTCATCCTTCGTCCACCCCCGCTTCCTTCATCAGACGCTCGAGTGTCTCGTCCCATCCTCGGAGGGCTCGTTCGGCCTTGTACTGCTGGAGTCGGTCGAGTGTCTCGGTGCTCACCCGCATCCAGCCGCTCTCGGGGAAGTAGCGGTCCATCACTCCACGCCAGACCGACACCGGGAGCTGGTACGACGCGTCGACGTCCCAGCCGACCGGCACCGCGGAGAAACCGCTGCCTTCCTTGCGGAACACCGTCCCGGAGAACTGCAGGCTGACCGAGACGGTTCCGTCGCGCAGCGCGTGGAAGTACTTGGCCGCTGCGACCTCGAAGTCGTACGTGCAGGCCACGGCGAGGTCGTGCTCGGTCTCGCCGGTGAAGCCCGGGACCATCGCGCTGACGTGGGTCCACAGGAACGGCCGGAGCGACTCGCCCCACTGCGGCGTGTCGCCGAACAGCTCGTAGAGCCGACCCGCAGCCGCTTCGTCGTAACCCCTGCGCTGCGGCTCGATCATCAGTTGGCATCGCAGCGCGATCGCATGGATGGGCAGACCGTCGTCCTCGGTGATCCGCAGACGCAGCAGCAACGTCGGTTGGGCCGCATACGGCTCGACCAGCGAGTCGGTGACGTCGAACCGGACTCCGCTCATGTCGCGACCGCCCCCGCCGGCTCGGACCGGGCATGCACGCGGGCGAAGAAGTCGTCGAGCTGATCGCCTGCGTCCTGGCCCCCGTCGAAACCCTTCCACGCGTTGCGGATCAGTCCGACGAGCTCGTAGCAGATGTCGATCGGCACGAGATGACACTCGGGTCCGCCGCCCCGCGACGTCCGGATCAGGAGTGCCTCGACGTCGGGGACCATCGACGCGAGCACCGGGTTGGCGGCCACGACCTCGTCCCAGGCCTCGAGGTCGAGCAACGACTCGGTCGCGCCGGCCGGACTCGGGTAGAACGCGGCCACCCGGTCGAGCGACGAGTTCCGGAAGAAGAAGGCGACGCTCACGGGGATCTGCAGCGAGTCCCACTGCGCGGGCGAGAGCGTGAAGTCGTCGAACGACACGTAGCGGTCCGGGACAGCGCGGAACCGGTTGCCTCCCGCCCCGTTCGGCGTGAAGAGCAGGTAGCAGCCGCGACAGGAGCACATGAGCGACCGCGACTCGACGTCGACGAGGTGATCGTGCTCGTCAGTGATGGGGACGGTGCAGAGCTCGCACTGTTCTCCGGCGGGCGCCGAGGGGGAGAGGGGCGGCGCCCGCCGGATCCGCACGAGTGCGCGCAGCGGTCCGTCAGATGGAGATCGCGGGCGATCGTCGAGCGTGTCGTCCACCGGCGCCGTCACCCGGTGGGGACCGGAGCCATCTCGGTCGGGCACTCCTCGAACACCTTCTTGCGAGTCAACGTCACCGGGATCGCTCCCTCGCCCGCTCCCCCGGCTGGCACGACCGTTGGGCTGTTGGCCTCGACGTCGATGATCTCGATCTCGGGAGCGCGATCGTTCAGTGCGGTCTCCACGGCGTTGCGCAACGTCAGCGATGACGACGGACACCCGTCGCAGTTGCCGAGCAGACGCAGGTGCACCGCGCCGAGTCCCTCGTCGATGTCGAGCAACTCGACGTTGCCGTCGTGGTCGGCGAGGAACGGGCGGATCGATTCGAGCGCTTCCTCCACCCGTGTCCGGAGATCTTCGGGATGGAGCCCGTGGACCATCATCAGACTGGCCACGAGTTCGTCGTCGAGGAACCGGTCCATGAGGGCCGGATCGGTCGCTTCGGCGATGCCCAACAGGCGCTCGAGTCCCCTGCCGTAGAGCTCGGTGACCAGACGGAGCACCTCTTCGACCTGCTCGTACGAACGCGGGATCACCGCCACCTGGAGTTCACCGAGCAGCCGCTCCATCCGATCGCCGATGGCCTGCAGGTCCTCTGGGCCTGGGTTCTCCGGATCGGGCATCAACGCTCCTCGTGGTCGACGGTGGTCACAGTAGATCGCTGTGGTCGATCCCACTCTTGGAGTGCATCTTCTTCACGACCTTCCCGTTGCCGAGATACATGTGCACCCCGCAGGGAAGGCACGGGTCGAAGCTGCGGACGGCACGCATGATGTCGATGCCCTTGAAGTTCTCGATGGAGTTCTCCTCGAAGATCGGCGTGTTGAGCACGGCGTCCTCGTACGGACCGGGCGTGCCGTACTCGTCGCGGGGGTTCGCGTTCCACGGCGTCGGGGGGTACGGGTGGTAGTTGGCGATCTTGCCGCCCTTGATGACCATGTGGTGTGAGAGCACGCCACGCACGGCCTCGGTGAACCCACAGCCGATGCCCTCGTCCGGCACCTCGAACGGCTCCCAGGTCTTGGTCTTGCCGGCGCGGACGTCGACGAGCGCCTTCTCGACGAACTCGAGCGCCGATGCCGCTGCGTAGGCCTGGAAGTAGGTACGCGCCCGGTTGCGCTCGATGGCGTTGGACCATTGCGGGATCTTCCACTCGAAGGTCACCTCGGGCTTCAGGGCCGTCTTGGGAAGGTGGATCTCGACGCTGTGACCGGTGGCCTTGATGAAGTCGGTGTTGACCAGGCCGGAGAGCGCCGTGGACCAGAGGCGAGCGATCGGGCCGCCGCCGGTGTCGAGTGCCAGGTGGTCGGTGCCGTCGAACCAGCGAGGCGACATGACCCAGCTGTACTTGTCGTCGAAGTCCCGCTTCTGGGGTTGTGGGTTCGTGTGTTGGTTCCAGGGGTGGTTGCGGTGGACCGGGTTCCCGAGAGGATCCTTGGTGACGAACATCTCCTGGTCCTGCCAGCCGTCGTAGTACGAGCTGCCGAGCAGGATCCGGATGCCGAGGTTGATGTCGACCAGGTCGTTGGTGACGAGCTTTCCATCGACGATGATGCCGGGCGTGACGCCCATCGCCCGACCCCACTTCGTCATGTCCTTGTAGTCGAAGTTGCAGACGTCGGGATCCTGGAACGCGCCCCAACAGCCGAGCAGGACGCGGCGGCGACCGACCTCCTCGTAGCCGGGCATGGCCTCGTAGATGAAGTCGAACAGGTCGTCGTGCATCGGCACGACGCGCTTCATGAACTCCACGTACCGCATGAGCCGGATGTAGTAGTCCGTGAACAGTTGGATGGTCGCCGTCGTCCCGACACCGCCCGGATAGAGCGTCGACGGGTGGACGTGCTTGCCCTCCATGAGACAGAACATCTCGCGCGTGTAGCGGGAGACCTGGAGTGCCTCGCGGTAGAACTCGCCGGAGAACGGATTGAGCGAGCGCATGATGTCGCCGATGGTCTTGTAGCCGTGCGCCTCGGCGCCGCGAGCCTCGGTTCGGTTGGCGAGCTCGAGCACCCCGGGGTTGGTCTCTGCGACCATCTTCTCGCAGTAGTCGACGCCGACCAGGTTCTCCTGGAAGATGTTGTGGTCGAACATGTACTCGGCGGCCTCGCCGAGGTTGATGATCTGCTCACCGAGCGCTGGCGGGCGCACGCCGTAGGCCATGTTCTGCGCGTAACAGGAGCAGGTGGCGTGGTTGTCTCCGCAGATGCCACAGATGCGACTGGTGATGAAGTGCGCGTCGCGTGGGTCCTTGCCCTTCATGAAGATGCTGTAGCCACGGAAGATCGACGACGTGCTCCAGCACTCCGCCACCTTCTTCTGGCTGAAGTCGATCTTCGTGTAGATCCCGAGGCTCCCGACGATGCGGGTGATCGGATCCCACGCCATGTCGACGAGGCCATCGGCTCCGACTGTTGGTGTCTTGTTCCCCATGATCCCTACTTCCACTCGCCCTTGTAGCCGGTCAGGAGCTGGCGTCCGGGCGTGCGCCACTTCGGCTCTTCGTTGAGTGTCTTCTCGGTGATCGCTCGCAGGCGACGGATGACCGAGCCGTAGATCCCGCTCGCAGTCGTCGACACCTTCCCGCCCGGCGGTTCGTCCATGAACGGCATGAACTTGTCCGGGAAGCCGGGCATCGTGCAGCCGATGCAGATCCCACCGACGTTCGGGCAACCGCCCACGCCATTGGTCCAGCCGCGTTTCGGGACATTGCAGTTGACCACCGGTCCCCAACAGCCGAGCTTCACGATGCACTTCGGCGAGCCGTACTCCTCGGCGAAGTCGCCCTGCTCGTAGTAGCCGGCTCGGTCGCATCCCTCGTGCACGGTGGCCCCGAACAACCACTGCGGGCGCAGTTGGTCGTCGAGCGGGATCATGGGGGCCTGCCCGGTGGCCTGGTACAGCAGGTAGAGGATCGTCTCGGAGAGGTTGTCGGGATGCACGGGGCACCCCGGCACACACACGATCGGCAACCCGGCCTTCGACTTCCAGTTCCACCCCAGGTAGTCGGGCACGCCCATCGCGCCGGTCGGGTTGCCCTCCATCGCATGGATCCCGCCATACGTCGCACAGGTGCCGACGGCGAGGACTGCGAGCGCCTTGGGGGTGAGCCGGTCGAGCCACTCGCTCGTCGTGATCGGCTGGTCGGTCTCGGGGTCGTTCCCGAATCCGCACCAGTAACCCTCGGACTTGATGTCCTCGTTGGGGATCGAGCCCTCGACCACGAGGACGAAGGG
>JBBSLH010000089.1:0-12879 GCA_038255425.1 Acidimicrobiales bacterium | reverse complement strand
GTCTCTCCGTCGCGGTCGGCGGTCAGACGCGCTGGAGGATGTGGACGACGCAGACGGAGCCGGCGCCAGCCATGTGGCAGAGGCCGGTGCGGGCCCCATCGACCTGACGATCTCCGGCGGCGTCGCGAAGTTGAACGACCGTCTCGTGGATCTGCGCCAGTCCGGTCGGTCCGCCTGGATGGCCGCGTGCAGTCAGGCCACCGTCGGTGCTGAACGGGATCCGGCCACCGAGCGATGTCTCGCCTTCGGCGACCAGCTTGTCTCCCTCACCGTCGCCACAGATGCCGAGCAACTCGTAGTAGACGAGTTCCTCGACCGGAAAGGCGTCATGGACCTGGACCAGATCGAGATCGGCCGGACCGAGTCCTGCCTGCTCATACGCCGCGGCCGAGGTGTCCCGCGTCATCTGCGCCGGACCGATGACAGCGCCGAGGAAGACATGACCGTCGGTGTAGGTCTCGGAACGCTGCTGCGAGGCACAGACCCGGATCATGGGACCACCCAGCCGACGAGCGACGTCCTCGGTGGCGACGATTGCCGCCGCCGCTCCGCCACCCGCGGCACACGCCATCTTCGACGTGTGCGGATAGGAGATCAACGTGGAAGCGAGGACCTCCTCGACCGTCATCTCGTGATCGGCCCGGCGCTGAGCCATCGGGTTCGTCCGTGCGTGGTTCCAGTTCTTGGCAGCGATGGCGGCGTACGTCTCCACCGTGGTGCCGGCGTCGTGCATACGACGAGTGGCCCACATGGCGAAGAAGGCAGCCGGGAGCATGACGTCTTCGGCGCCCAGGCCGCGCTTTCGACCGCCGCCCATCCCTGCCATGCGATTCAGATCGTCGAAGCCGAGCGCCATCGCGACATCGACACGACCACCGGCGACAGCATGGACAGCCTCCCCGAATGCGCAGGACCCGGTGGCCGACGCGTTCTCGACGTGGGTGACCGGGATCCCGGTGAGTCCGAGATCCTTCGCGACCCGAACCCCGAGCCCGATCTGGCCGCCGAGGTGGCCGTTGTAGAGGACCCCCACATCGGGAAAGTCGAGCCCGGCGTCATCGAGCGCCGCAATGCCAGCGTCGTAGCCCATCTCTCCCGACGGGATTCCGTCATTGTTGAACCGGTGCATCCCCACGCCGACGACATACACGTCACGGCCGAATCCTGTGCTCATCGAACGACCTCGAATCGGAAGGTGACCAGTTCGTTGCCGTCGTCGTCAACGCCGACCGGGAAGAGGGTGAGCGCCATCTCGTCGCCGATCCCCCAGTCGTCCTGCGAGCCGACCAGAGGCGACTGGACGCGAACTCCCTGGGGAAGGTCTATCTGCCCCACGGCGTAGCCGCCGGAGTCACCGAACGACACGTCGCCCATTCGTGGAACATGAAGGAACGTCCACGCGTACAACGTGCCAGTCGGGCCGAGCTCGACGTCGACGACGGGAGTGCGGGTCACCGGGCACCGCCTGCGACGGGGCCAGAAGTACAGGTCGGACTCGGCAGCATGGGAACCGAGCAACCGGGGACGGCGCTCGTCACCGGTCGGCAGCCGGAACAACGAGGGGTCGGTGGCGATCAACTCGCGACCTCCTCGCCAGCCACGAGACCATCGAGGAAATCCATGACGGCTGACGCAAACACGTCGTTGCGGTCACCCACCACCATGTGGCCGGCGTCGGCGATGTCGACGAACTCCGCGTGCGGGCACTGCCGACGAAACACCGTCACCCCGTCGAGACTCAACATGTCCGACATCCGGCCCCTCACGAGGAGCGTGGGGACGCGAAGCGCCCGTGCCGCCGCGCCGAGAGCGTCTGGATCTCGTCGGTCCTCGCGGCTCTTGCCCGCGAGGAACGCCGGGTCCCAGTGCCACCGCCATCGACCGTCGTCGCCGAGGCGCAGGTTCTTCCGGAGGCCGTCGAGATTCCGAGGCCGGGGGCGATCGGGGCGGTAGGAGGCGACGGTGTCGGCCGCGTCCTCGAGGGATGCGAAACCGTCGGGAGCGGCGGACATGAACGATACGATGCGATCAACCCCCTCGTCCTCGAGCTTCGTGGCAATGTCCACCAGCACCAGAGCACGAAGTCCGCCGGGATGCAGACGCCCCTCGCTCACCAGGCCGACGAGTCCACCCATCGACGCCCCCACGACGACGGGCCGACGCCCGATGTGATCGCGGACCACGGCCAGATCCTCGACCATCGCCTCGGTGGAGTAGTCGCCGTCGGGCGCCCAACCAGAATCGCCGTGGCCGCGCAGATCCAGCAGCCACGCCTCGTACCCACGGGCGGCAAGGGCCTCGGCCGCGCCGCCCCAACTGTGCCGGGTCTGACCGCCACCGTGCAGCAGGAGCACCGGAGGACGGCTGCTCGGAGTTCCGAGCCGCTCCGCTGCCAGGCTCAAGCCTTCGGCAACGGGGATCCGGACGAACATCCGGGAGACATCGCTCATCGCTGAGTTCCCACCTTCAACTCGGCGAACGGCAGGTCCTTGTCCACCCTCGGTTCCCGGGGCAGGCCGAGGACCCGCTCGCCGATGATGTTGCGCTGGATCTGGTCCGACCCGCCTGCGATCGAGATGGCGGGACTGAACAGCGCCAGCTGCTGCAGCATGCCTCCGAGCGGGGTGTCGTCGCCCATCAACTGGCCGTACGGCCCGAGGGCCTCCAGCCCCACGTCTCGCAGCGACCGTACGAGCTCCGATGCCAGGAGCTTGCCGGTCGAGACCTCCGGCCCTGGGCCTCGACCCGCGGCGGCCGCCGCTTGGACGCGAAGGCTGGTGAATCGAGCTATCTCCATCAGCGAGTAAATCTTCATCACCTTGTCTCGGAGGACCTTGTCATCCGCCCGGCCCACGATCGCCGGAAGACCCTTGATCAGGTCACCGCCGCCGCCGAAGGCCGCGGCCATGCCGGCCATCTCACTCCCGCCGCCACTCGGCTTGCCTGCGGGCCGACTCAGGTCGTTCCGACCGATCATCGCGCCGCCGGCCATGGCCGACATGCCGGACGCGCCGAGCGAGTTGCGTTCGTGGGCGAGGGTGGTCACCGTGACCGCCCACCCGCGATTGACCTCACCGATCACGTTCTCGTGTGGGACCCGAGCGTCCGAGAGGAACACCTCGTTGAAGGTGGCGCCGCCGGTCATCTCCTTGAGCGGCCGGACCTCGATACCCGGCTGATCCATGTCGATGACGAAGTAGGTGATGCCTTCGTGCTTGGGGACGTCGACGTCTGTGCGGGCGATGAGAATGCCCCACCTCGAGTACTGCGCGCCGGACGTCCAGACCTTCTGCCCGTTCACGATCCACTCGTCCCCGTCGCGCACGGCCCGTGTCTGGAGCCCGGCGAGGTCAGAACCGGCACCGGGTTCGGAGAACAGTTGGCACCAGATCTCCTTGCCACTGATCATGTCGGGCAGGAAGCGCTGGCACTGCTCCTCGGTGCCGTGATCGACGATCGAGGGGCCAGCCATCATCACGCCGATGCCACTGGGTGGCCCCGTCGCCCCGACATCGGCCCGCGCCGACTGCACGTGTTTCACCTGGTCGGATGTGAGGCCACGACCGAACCACTTCTCCGGCCAGGACGGGAACCCCCAGCCGCTCTGGGCCAACCGCTGCCACCAGTCGCCCAGAGGCATGTCCGGATCCCAGTGTTCGCGGAACCAGGCCTCGGCCTCGTCGCGAACACTGGTCTTGGTCGGTGTCGCCGTACTCATGTGGCCTCCAAAGTCGGTCCGGTCCCCGCCACGGACGGTCGGGCTGAGATCGCCCGCGACAATACGACATAGGATCTCCTCTGTCACATGTACCAGGGATGGTCCCTGCTACGGAAAGGACGAGATGGCAGACATCGGATTCGACGGGCAGGTCGCGATCGTGACCGGAGCAGGCCATGGGCTCGGGCGCCAGCACGCCCTCCAACTCGCCGAGCGTGGAGCCCGCATCGTGGTGAACGATCTCGGTGGCACCGTCGACGGAACAGGGTCCGACACCGGTCCCGCCGAGCAGGTTGCGGCAGAGATCAACGACGCTGGCGGCGAAGCCGTGGCCGACACGAGCTCCGTGGCATCGCAGGCAGGCGGTGAGACCATCGTCGAGACGGCGATGGACGCGTTCGGTCGCGTCGACATCGTGGTCAACAACGCCGGGATCCTTCGAGACAAGGCATTCCACAATCTGACGCCCGACCTGCTCGACGCTGTCATCCAGGTGCATCTGTACGGTGCCTTCTGGGTGACGCTGCCCGCCTGGAAGATCATGCGCGAGCAGGGGTACGGACGAATCGTGAACACGACGTCGGCGTCGGGTCTGTTCGGGAACTTCGGCCAGACGAACTACGGCGCCGCCAAGATGGGACTCGTGGGGTTCACCCGGGCGCTCGCCCAGGAGGGCCGACGCAAGAACATCCTCGCCAACGTCATCGCACCCGCGGCCAAGACCCGAATGACGGAGGAACTCCTCGGACCGGTCGCCGACAAACTCGATCCGTCCAGCGTCGCGCCGGTCGTCGTGTTCCTCGCGTCCGATCAGTGCGACGTGACCGGACAGATCCTCTCGGTCGCCGGAGGTCGAGTCAGCAGGGTCATCGTCGCGGAGCCGCCCGGATATCACTCCGACCACCTGACTCCGGAATCCATCCGGGACAACTGGTCCACGATCGCGTCGATGGACGAGCTCCTCGTCCCGGACGAGGCCAACGAGGAGATCGCCCTCCTCCTGAAGTTCGCGAGCTGAGCCCCGTGGGCGACACCGCACTTCTCTTCATCACCGTCCCGTTGGTGACAGCTTTCATCGGCTACGTCACCAACTGGGCGGCGGTGAAGATGATCTTCCACCCGAGCGAACCGGTGGGGATCGGCCCGGTGAAGTGGCAGGGCATCGTGTACAAGCTCGCCCCGAAGTTCGCCTCCGAGATCGCCAACACGACCGGTCAGGTGCTGTCTCCGGAGGACATGGTCCAGCGCCTCGGCGCGCATCGGCTGGTAGAACGTCTGGCCTCAGAGCGTCCGACCGAAGTGGACGCGATCGTCGCCGAGGCGCTCGATGTCATCGCTCCCGGGGTCTGGGACTCGATGGCAGCTGAGGCCCGCGACCAGGTGCGGACCATGATGCTCGCCCGCATCGAGGAGGCGGCCACCTCCGCCGTCGCCGAGCTCGGCAGTCGGGCCGAGGAACTGGTCGACCTCGACCGCCTCGTCGTCGAGCAGCTGACGGGCGACAACGCAGGCCGGCTCGCCCGGGTCGCCCAAGAGATCGGGGAGCGAGAGTTGCGCTTCATCGAGCTGTACGGCGGGGTGTTCGGATTCGTGATCGGCATCGTTCAGGCCGCCGCTTTCTCCGTATTCGGGCAGTGGTGGACGATGCCCGTCGTCGGAGCGATGGTCGGTCTGGGGACGAACTGGCTCGCCATCCAGATGATTTTCCGCCCATTGGAACCGACGAGGTATCTGGGCGTCGTCACCTACCAGGGCATGTTCCCCAAGCGGCAACCCGAGATCGCCGCCGACTACGGGCGGATCGCGGCGAACGAGATCCTCACGCCCGCGAACCTGATCGACCACGTCGGCCGCAGCTCAGCCATGGCCGGCCTCGGTGCGGACCTCTCCGCTCGGGCGCGGGGCGAGCTCGAGACGTTCCGTCCGATGTTCGCCATGTTCGCGGGCGTCGAGCCCAGCGACGAGCAGCTCGACAAGGTCGCCCACCTGCTGACTCAGCGCTCGGGAGACCTGGCCGCCTCTGTGCGACCCCTGATCGAGGACCACCTCTCTCAGACTCTGCACCTCGACGATCTGATCGAGGAGCGACTCTCGGGACTCGATCGTCTGCAGTTCGAACGGATGCTCCGAGGCATCTTCGAAGAGGACGAGGTCATCCTCGTGGTGATCGGCGGAGTGCTGGGTGGGCTCGTGGGCGCGCTCCAGGGAGCGATGGTCCTGACGTTCGGACTCTGATGATGCGCACCTGACCGGATCAGGTCGTTTCGACGTCGACGACGACCCACCCATCGGGCGTGCGGATCATGAGCACCTCGACGCGAAGGCGCGCCGACTGCGGCTCGTCGAACTGGTTTCCCGTGATCTGTTGGTTCACGATGGCGAACGCCCGCGCCTCGTTCTTCTCGAACGTCGCGAGAAGCGGACCGACCTGGATCTCCGATGTTGCCGAGGACTGATTCTCGACCAGCGCGTCGATGAAGCCGGTACCACCCAGCAATGACGTGTACCTCGACGCAAAGCCCTGGCTCGACGCAGTCTCGATCGCTTCTCGGGTCTCGTCGAAGGTTTGGTAGTCGTACGAGGTGAAGGTGTTGATGAAGTCTTCGGAGAACGCCAGCGCCTCCTCACGATCGGAGGTGTCCTCACTTGATCCCGCGAGGAGGAATGCGACCAGTCCGATCACCGCCAACGCCGCTGCCGCGCCGTACGTAGCGAGACGACGTCGGGATAGTGTCTCACCATGATCCGACGTATCGTCCGCTCGCCCGTCACCGCCAGCATCGCGCTGGCCTGTGGGGTCGCCCTCGCTGGCTTCGGCCTCGCCGACGCTGTCGATGGGGACGATTCCGGGCTCAGCGCTGAGCCCGACCAGATCAGCCTCGTCGAGGACTTCGCTGCTGCCGTGACCACCTTCGACGCTGGCCGGATCGACGCTGACATCGACCGGATCTTGTCGCTCGGCACGACCGATTTCGAGACCGAGTTCCGGAACGAGATGGGCGACACCTTCGTCGCGGACCTCCAGGCCAGCGGCTCGAGCAGTTCCGGCGAGATCGTCGCCGGACCCACCCTCCAGCGGATCGACGACGGAACTGCCGTCTTCTTCGTCGTTGTCAATCAACGGATCTCTGCTCCTCCTACGGCGGATACGGATGCTGCCGAGGAGACGCCCACGACTGCGACCGGCCCGCAGAATCGAGTGGTACGGGTTGGTCTACTCGTCCAAATAGACCAGGACGAAGATCTGGTGTCGAGCGTCCAGGTGCTCTGACCGGCGCTCACGAACCCTCAGGTACGCCGTCGTTCAGGTCGGCGGTGACCCGACCGATCAGATCGGCGAGGCCGCCCGGTTCCTGGGCAGCGGCTCCGATCTGATCATTGGGCAGGATCTGGATGGCGCCGAACGAAGGAGCGCCGAGCGCCGCGAGATCGACGTAGATGTTCTGGGCGATCGTGGGCGTGAAGATCCGGTCGATGCGCAGACCCGAGCCGTAGACGGGCACACCCATACGAGGGTTGTACCCGGTGGCGAAGGGGATACCGCCGCCTGCGCTCAGCCAGAAGTTGCTGCCCTCGAACGTACGACCGAACCGGTCGACCATCAACGGCGTGAGCTCCAGGATTTCCTGCACTTTTCCGGGCCGTTCGGCCAACGTGTTGAGGGTCGTATCGAGCCCGCTGAGGAGACCATCGATGTCGCCGCGGGTGTCAGCAAGGAGCATGCTGCCCTCTCGCGACAGCACGGAGCCCCGAGCGAGGATCGACTCCAGTTGTGCGGTCCGGTCGGTCAGGACCGTCCCCAGCGCGGCGAAGTTGGTGAGCCCGGCGTCGATGTCGCCGCTCGCGGCGTCGAGGGTCTCGGTGAGATCCGCAGCGTTGCCGAGGAGCGAGTCGATCTCAACCGACCGGTTCGCCAACGTCTCGGAGATCGTCGCCGCGCTGCGGAGGATGCGACCGATGTCCTCCTCGTTTCCGACGATGGCGGCGGCCGAACCGTCCACGAGGGTACCGAGCGACTGCGGGTCGATGTCCGCCAGCAACGCGTCCGCGTCGCTGAGGAGTTGGCCGAGTCCGGCCGGCACCGATGTCCGTTCGATGGGGATGACGGTCCCGTCGTGGTTGCTCGCCGACGCCGATGCCGCCGCGAGCGGCGTCACGGCACCGCCTGTACCGGAGGGTCCGAGATCGACGTATGGTTCGCCGAGCGCAGATTTCTGACGGACATCGGCCCGTAGCGTGGCCGCCACTTCGGCCGGGAAGTCGACCTTCATCGTCACCAGGACACCGTCGTCGACGATCTCGCTACGCGACACGGCGCCGATCGGCTGTCCAAGATAGGTGACCTCGGCACCGGGTAGCGCACCCGCAGCCATGGGTACCACGGCCTGGATGGTGCTCGGATCGGCGCCGAAGATCCGGATGCCTGCAAGGCCCACCACTGCCCACACCAAGGCTGCTCCGCCGAAGGCGGCGACGACGATGACGTTGATGATCATGCGGAGATTGACTCTCATCCTTCGCCCTCCTCGCGTTTCCGAGAGTTCTCGTTGGCGCTGCCGGCGCCGACGTCGACGTCACCGGTCCCGGCGGGGTCATCGATCGTGAGGCTGTCGAGTCCTGGCAGGACCTGTACCTGCGTCGGTCGATTGCGTCCCCGCGGCCCTTCCTCGAGGTTGTCGCACTTCCCGGGATTCAGGTCGACCGAGGTGAGCTCAGGGGTCAAGGGAAAGATGAAGTTGAGGTAGTTTCCGTCGGACGCGCATGCCCACCCTCGGTTGAACCCGTCGAGTCCGACGATGGCCGATTCGAGGCCCGCGAGGTTGTCGACGACCTCCTGGAGTGTGGTGCGGATCACCGGCGTGGACCGGACCAACCGCTCCCGGTTGCGGTCGAGGAGTCCTGCGAGCGACGAGGTGGCGCCGTTGAGTTCGGAGATGAGCAAATCCAGTCCGTCGTTCGACGCCGAGAGTGCCTCGGCTCCGGCGGCGAAGCGATCCAGAGCTGTGGTGAATCGGCCCGTCTGTGGGGCGAGCTGCGAGGAGAGCGCGTCGATGGAGTCGATCGTTGCGTTGATGTCGCCACCGAGTTGGTCGAGGGACGACGACGTCCGGGCCAAGGACTCGAACAGGTTGCCGACACCGTCGGGGCCACCGGAGAATCCGGTGTCCAACGACGTGAGGATTCGGTCGACGTTGTCGATGTTGACCTGTGCCGCGAGGTTCCCAGCGCTGGCGACGATGGACTCGAGCTCGGCGGCCCGGCGGGTTCGGGACAGGGGGATCACGCTCCCCGGCTCGAGCTCGCCCGTCCCTTCGGGCACAAGGGCCAGGAAGAACTCGCCGAGGAGCGACGTTTGGCGGATCTCGACCCGTGAGCGTTTGGGGATGACCACGTCGTCCGCGACCTCGAAGTTCACTCGAGCGTGGAGTCCCACGAGGTCGATGGAGGTCACGTGTCCAACGATCACGTCGTTCAGGCGGACATCATTGCGCTCGACCACTCCGGAGGCGTCGGCGACCTCGGCTGCGTAGGCGACACCCTTGTCGGGCCAGAACGTCCAGACCCCCGCACAGACGACGAGAACGACAACGACACCGAGCGCGAGGCGCATGCGCTTGACGAGTTGGGTCTGGTTCATGTCTGGCTCCACTGCGAGTGGATGGATGCGTCGTGGCAGTCGCTGGTCATCGCCGCCCGCTTCCGTCGCCGTCGATCTCGACGGCGTCGCCCACCGAACCCGACGGCAGGAGTGGCCCTGCCCCGAGGATCGGCGTCAGGTCCACCTCGCGGGGCACGACGTCACGTGCCGGAGAGTCCTCGTAGTCGATGGACGGGACGAGACGGTTGTCGCCGTCCTCGGATCCAACGCCGCCCTGTGAGTTCAGGTTCGGGAGGAAGGGCGAGATCAGCGTGCCGGTCACCTGGGGTTGGAGCGACCAGCGGCCACTGTCCTGATTGATCGCCCGTGCGAATCCGAACGATGCCAGTGGGAGGTAGTGCACGACCTGTTCGAAATCGGTCCGGTGCTCGGAGAGCAAGGTGCCGATGGTCGACAGGTCGCCGACGAGATCGGTGAGGGCAACTCGTTGGTTTCCGGTGAAGTCGGCGAGTTGACCGACGATGTTGTCGATGGAGGTGACGGCGGCGCCGAGCGAGCCCTCCTGGGCAAGAAGCGCCTGGGAAACCGTCGTTCCGTTCCGAAGGACGGAGACGACGGTGTCGTCTTTCTCGGCGAGGGTCGCGACGGCACGATCGAGTGAAGAGATGAGGCTGTCGAGATCGTCGGCCTGGGAAGCGACTGTCTCCCCGGCGTCAGCGAGTTCGTCGAGGAGCAACTTGACGGCGGCGCCGTCGTCGCTGACCACGGCCGCAAGCTCGTCGATCACCCTGCCCAGCACATCGCCATCGAGATCTCGGGAGACCCGGGCAGCTTCATCGAGCACGTCCGTGATCTCCGCGGGCACGACGGTCTGGGCCATCGGGATGAGGTCACCGTCCTCGAGTCGGGAACCGGTGCCGGTCCACACCGAATCGAGTTCGATGTAGCGCTCACCGATCAGGGAGCGCAGCCGCAAGATGGCGTGGGTGGTGGATTCGATCGCAACGTCGTCGAGGCGCATGGTGACCCAGACACGATCGGACAGGACCTCGATGTCGGTGACTTCGCCGACCTCCACTCCGTCGGCGAGAACACGCGACTGGTCGTAGAGCCCGACAGCGCGTTCGAACTCTGCGACGACCTCGGTCTCCTCGGGTGCGAACGGATTGGGGACCTCGAGGCCAACAGCGACACCGGCCAATCCCGCAGTCGACAAGGAGAATGCGAGGATGATCACCGCGGCGACCAGCGTCCGGGTACGGGGCAGCGTCTCCTGGTCGGTCATTCTCCGAACCCTTCCGGCGCGAAGATCGTGCGATTGTCCTCGGTGTCGATCTTGATGCCACCGATCTCGGTGCTGGGAAGCAACTGCGGTGGATCCAGCTGCAACCGGGGTGCACCACCGGTCTCGCCCGGCTCGCCGCCGACGGAGCTGCCGAGATCGACGGGATTGGCGAGGAACGGTGTGGCGACAACCCCGACGATGTACACGTTGACCCAGGACCCTTCCTTCGTGACGGCGTAGAAGCGTTCCGCCAGATCGGGAAGTTGCGACAACGCGATGTCGAGTCGGTCGTATTGTCGGACGAGGATGTCGGACACGGTGTTCACACCGTTGAACAACTGCGTGAACTCCGCTTCGTTGCCGGCGATCAGCGGGCTCAGGGTCGCGTCGAGCGAGGACACCTGATCGACGAGCCTGGTGAGACTGGATCCGCGAGTGGCCAGGGACGAGAGGACGAGATCCATGCCGTCGAGTACCTGACGAAGCTCCGCGTCGCGCGTGTCGACGACCGAGGCCAGTTGGTTCGTCGACGTGATGAGGCGGTCGAGTTCCGCTTCGCGATCGCCGAAGGTGCCGGCAAGCTCGCCCAATTGCCCGAAGACGTTGCGGAGTTGGTCGCCCCGTCCGGCGAGTGTCCGGTCGACGCTGGTGAGGAGACGGTTGATCCCGTCGACATCGGTTGCCTCGATGGTCGGTTCGGCCGCGTTGAGGAGCGTGTCGACGTCGGTCGAGCGTTCGGTCTGGCTGATCGGGATGACGTCTCCCGCCGCGAGCATCGGGCCAGACCCCGGGTCGTCGAGGTTGAGGAACTTCTTGCCGAGCAGCGTGCGGAGACGGATCGAGGCGATCGATGACGTCGAGATCTCGGTGTCGGCGCTCACGTTGAAGCGGACCTCGAGCGTGCCGTCTTCGGGAATGCGGGTGACAGCGTTGACCGATCCGACGTTGACGCCGGCGACCCGCACGGGGTCTCCTGATTCGAGGCCAGCGGCGTCTTCGACGATCGTGCTGAGCGTGTAGCTGCGGTCGAAGATGCGCAGGCCGCCGATGGCGACGCTGACCGCGAGAAGCACGAGAACGATCCCGGAACCGATGGCGGCCTTGAGCGTGAGCCGTGAGTCGATCACGATCCACCACCCAGGAGATTGGAGAACAATGAGCTGAGCCCGCCCGATGTACCTGCGTCGGCCCGGGTCTGATTCGACGGGTTGACGGTGACCGGTCCCGCCTTGTTCTCGGGCACGGGGGGCGTCGGTACCCGAGGCTCGCCGAGGAACGGTTGCGGCGCTGTCTGGTCATCGACACCGGCGTTGTTGTAGTCGTCGTTCCCGATGACCGGTTCGTTGAATTCGGTGTTCACGATGCCGACACCTCGCGCGTACACCTGGAACCAGTCACCGTGGGCGGTGACTCTCGTGATGGCCGCAGTGGCGTAGGGAAGCGAGTTGAGGCCCTCCTCGAGTGCGTCGGCATTGGCCACCACCGTGTCGAGGATGGCGATGGATTGGTCGATGACGGCGTCGAGGTCGTCGGCGTTGGCCTGCAAGACATCGTCGGCGACGCTCACGAGGGTGTCGAGTTGCTCGACCGCGAGTCCGAGTTCACCTGCGTTGGCGCCGAGTGTCTCGGCAGTGGTGGCGAAGGCGATGAGGAAGCGTTCGATCTCCTCGTCCCGTCCTGCGATCCCACCGATGAGGGTGTCGAGATTGACGAGACTGCGATCGATCGCGTCGCGACGTGTCAGGAGTTGGCTGAGGAGTGACTCCGCGTCGGTGATCCCCTGAGCGAGCACCGATTCGCGGCCAGAGATCGCATCGGCGAGCGTGGCTGTGACCCGGTTGAGTTTCGGGACGTCGAGCTGGGCGAGCAACGGCTCGGTGTTGTTGAGCAGCATGGAGAGATCGGCAGCGGAGCGGGTCTGGGATGCCGACAGTTCAGCGTCCTCGGAGATGGCGGGACCGCCGGGCGCTGCGCCATCGGGCGGCACGATGAGGATGAATCGTTGACCGAGCAGGTTCTTCCAGGTGAGCTCGAATCGGCTCCCATCGGGGATGTCGTACCTGTCGTCGATGTTCATCCTCACGACGGCTTCGCCACGATCGACGTCGATCGCCGCGACCTTCCCGACCCTGACACCGGCGAGCCGGATCTCATCGCCGTTCGTGAGGCCGGTGGCGTCATCGAATTTGGCTGTCACCGCGTAGGTCTCGGCAAAGGCACCGGCGGGACCTTCCAGCTGGCCGATCTCGATGGCAAGCGCACCGAGGCATGCCAGCC
>JBBSLH010000088.1:0-12885 GCA_038255425.1 Acidimicrobiales bacterium | reverse complement strand
TACGACGACCGTCTAGGCGAGCAACGACTCGACCCGAGTCGTCACCAGATCCACGCCGACGACGTTCTCGACACCGCGCGGGACGATCACGTCGGCCCAGCGCTTCGACGGCTCGACGAACTCGAGGTGCATCGGCCGGACCGTGCGCTCGTACTGCGTGATGACGTCCTCGACCGTTCGGCCTCGGTTCACCACGTCGCGCCGGAGTCGGCGGAGGAGCCGTAGGTCGGCGTCGGCATCGACGTAGACCTTCACGTCGACCAGATCACGGATGCGTGGCGACACGAAGAGCAGGATCCCCTCGATGAGGATGACCGGTCGCGCCTCGACGTGGTCCCGTCCGTCGATCCGCGTGAACGTGGCGTAGTCGTAGCGCGGCGTGTCGACCGCCTCACCGGCGACGAGCGATCGGACGTGCTCGACGAAGAGGTCGTCGTCGAACGAGGACGGGTGGTCGACGTTCACCTCGAAACGCTCGGGGAGCGGCAGGTGGCGGAGATCGTGGTAGTAGCGATCGTGGCGCAGCACGGAGACTCGCTCCGCTCCCACGTCGGCGACGATCTTGTCGACGACGCTGGTCTTGCCCGACCCCGAACCACCCGCGACGCCGAGCACGACGGCAGCCATCGATCGACTCCTAACCCCTGATCGGCTCGGGGGGAAGGAACGTCGACTGCCAGTCATCGCAGACCGTCACGACGGTCGGCGTCGCTCGCTCGAGCCCGAGCGCCCGCAGCTCGGCTGCCCACGGATGATCGCCGAGTTCGAGCGAGTAGCCATCGCCGCCGAATGCCATGCGGAGGGAACCGGTCGGCTCCGATGACGAGACACAGGGCGTGCCGTCCACCGTGCTGAGGCACACCGTGGGCGACGGCATGGGGATCGCTTCGACGTCGGCCAGCAGCGGGAACCGTTGTCGGAGCACGAGCGCTCCGCCGCTGCGGAGGGTGCAGGTCACCGAGACGTCGTCGCGCTCGATGACGATGTCCTCGACCGTCTTCGGCAACCCCAGCATCCGGACGCCGGCCTCACGGGTGAACTCCTGGTTCACGGGAAGCCGCCAGATGTAGGTGCCCTGCGCACCGGTGGACGTCGTCTTGGCCATCACCGACAGCAAGACCTCGTCGTAATCGCCCAGGTCGTTGTCGAGGTAGTCGACGAATCCGACGACCACCGATGCCGAGCCATGATCGTCGGCGTCGATCTGGAACGCAGGATCGTCGATCATCGCCGCAGCAGCGTCGGCGGGGACGGTGTACACGGCGTTCGCCATCCGTGCCGCGCGCACCTCGATCGGGAAGCTGACGGTCCGGCCCTGGATCTCGTAGGTCTCACCCATGGTCGGCATCCTGGCATGATGCCGACCGGTGACACTCCATACGCCACTCTCCATCGGTGGAGCCACGGTTCGTAACCGGCTCTATCGGGCGCCTGTTCTCGAGGGCGCGGGCGACGGCGACGACGCCGCCGACCGGTACGCGAAGCACTTCGTGGAGAACGCCCGGCACGGAGTCGGCCTGATCATCCAGGGTTCGTCGTGCATCCATTCCGAGGGTCGAACGTCTCCTGGGATGACCTGCGTCGACACTCGTGAGAAGACCCTGCGGATGGCGCCGATGGTGCACGCGGTCCGTGCCGAGGGTGCGTCGATGTTCCTTCAACTCGGCCACGGCGGCCTGTTCTCGATGGAGACCTGGCACGAGCCGTACGCCAGCGCTCGACAGACGCCCGTCCTCGCCGCGTCACCCCTGCCCTGGTACCTCAAGCCGGTGTTCAGGGGGACCGACCTCCACGTGCTCACCACTGCAGAGGTCCACGACATGGCCCGGCGCTACGGCGAGATCGCCAGTTGGGCACGCGAGGCCGGCTACGACGGTGTCCAGCTCGGTTCCGCCAATGCCAAGCTCCTCGACCAGTTCCTGTCACCCTTCTACAACCGACGCGACGACGAGTTCGGCGGGAGCCTCGAGAACCGCGCCCGCATCCTGCGCCTCATCCGCGAAGCGGTCGCCGAGCAGGCGGGGGCCGACTACCCGTGCACGGTCAAAGCACCCGCAGAGGTCGCACCACCCGGGTTCGCCAAGTCGAGCGCCGACGAAGCGCTCGAACTCTGCCGCCTCGTCCAGGAGTGGGGCTTCGACGCAGTCACGCCGGTCGAGGTCTCGGTGTTCCCTGACACCACACTGTCTCGCGGCGGCGTGCCGGACTCGCTGTGGACCAACGCTGGCATGGCCAAGCGTCTCCGATCGGCCGCCCCCGGGCGCGGCCGGCGGGCGGTGCTCAAGGCGGGGAGTTGGTGGGGCGGCAAGACCGCGCCGTTCGAGCCCGTCTGGAACCGCTTCCTGTTCTCGGCAGCAACGAAGATGCTCGACATCCCCGTGTTCGCGGTCGGCGGCATCCGCACCGCAGCCGAGGTCTCGCAGATCCTCGACGACGGCGAGGCCGACATGGTCGGGATCGGGCGACCGTTCTACGCCGAGCCAGATCTCGCGGCCAAGATCCTCGGGGCCGATCCGGCCCCGAGGCGGTGCCAGAACTCGAACCGGTGCGTTCCCGCCCAGATGCTCGGCATGAAGGGCGTCTGCTACAACCCCGAGGTCCGCAAGACCTGACGTGTCCGAATCCGTGGGGTCCACGACCCACGACGTCATGGACGCCATGCGGTCTGGACGCGAAGCTGCTCCGATGGCAGACGACGCCCTCACCTCGATCGCGCACGACCAGATGCCATTCACGGCTGGCCTCGGCCTGCGCCTCGAGCGCGGCTCTCCGGACGAGGTCGTCGGTTCGGCCGACTGGCAGGCCGATCGCTGCACCGCCGGCGGCGCGCTCCACGGCGGGTTCCTCATGTCGCTCGCCGATGCCGTCGGGGCGATGTGCGCGTTCCAGCACCTGCCACCGAACTGCGTCACCTCGACGATCGAATCGAAGACCAACTTCTTCCGCGGCGTCACCGAGGGCGAGATCACGGTCACGTCGACACCGATCCACACCGGACGGACCACGATCGTCATCCAGACGGACATCACCCGTGCCGATGGGAAACACGTGACCCGCACGACCCAGACGCAAGCGGTCATTCCGCTCGGGTAAGCGGCCCTAGGTTGGGTCGGTGGTCACCTTCCCATCGATCGATCCGGAACGTCGACTCGAGATGCTCGCGCCCGTCGACGGGCCTGTCGACTTGGTGCTCGACACCGACGTCACCAACGAGATCGACGACCAGTTCGCGATCGTGTGGGCCGCGCTGCGGAACGATCGCATCAACCTGGTCGCCCTGCACGCCTGCCCGTATTCACTCTCGCCGGAGCTCGTGGGTGGCGGGGCGTTGCTCACGCCGCTCGACGAGCAGTCGATCTTCGGCAGTCTCGGAGCAATGGGGATGACGGTCGATCAGATCCCCGTGGTGACCACAGCGACGGGCGTGGCCAGGGCTCGCGCCGAGCTCGAGTCGATGGCCGACCTCCTCGGCCTCGACCAGGACATCATCCGCACGGGCGCCGATGCCTACCTCCCATCAGAGACCGAGCCGGTCGTCAGCGAGGCGACCGAGCACCTGATCGATCTCGCCCGTGCGGCCACCGATCCGTTGCACGTCGCCGCGATCGGCTGTCCGACGAACATCGCGTCCGCGCTCCTGGTCGCGCCGGACATCGTCGACAAGATCGTCGTCAACTGGACCTCGGGGTACCCGTCGTTCTGGCCGCGCAAGAACGCGTCGTTCAACCTCGCCCAAGATCTCCATGCCGACCGCGTCCTGCTCGACTCGGGTGTACCGCTCGTCTATCTGCCCGGCTACTACGTGGGTGAGGAGCTCCGGGTCAGCTACCCAGAGATCCAACACCACCTCGACGGGAGCGGCGAGATCGGCCAGTTCCTCTTCGACATCTACGAGGCGCACCCCCTCTCTGGCGATCACCACGCCAAGTCGAAGGTCATCTGGGACATCATCAACATCGGCTGGCTACTGGATCCGTCGTGGCTCACGACGCACCTCGTCCCGACACCGGTCCTCGGCGAGGATCTCCGGTGGGAGCACCCGGAGGGTCGGCCGCTCATGCGCGAGGCGATCGACATCGACCGCGACGCCATGTTCGGCGACCTGTACCGAGTGGTGACAGAAGCCGGAGCCCGCTGAGCCGATGGCACGCGTCATCCGGGTCGACGATCGCGACGATCCCCGACTGGTGGAGGTGTCCGGACTGAACGACGCTCAGGCGCGTGCGCTGACGGAGGCCGAACACGGCTGCTTCGTGGTCGAAGGTCTCCTGGTGCTCGAGGCGATCGTGCTCGACTCCCCCTACCGACTGCGATCGGTTCTCGTGGCCGAATCCAAGCTCGAACGCGTCCTCGGCGTCCTGGGCGACACCGACGTCGATGTCTTCGTCGGGTCCCCGGCGTTGCTCGAGTCGGTCACAGGCTTCCCGATCCACCGCGGCATCATCGCCTCCGCCGCACGGATCCCCCTGCCGACGGTCGACGAAGCGATCCGCGACACCCGTCGGGTCGCAGTCATCGAGGGTCTGAACGACCACGAGAACATGGGAGCGATGTTCCGCAATGCCGCCGCGTTCGGGATCGGGGCGATCCTGCTCGACCCGACCGCTGCCGATCCGCTCTACCGTCGATCGGTGCGCGTGTCGATGGGACACCTGCTGCATGTTCCATGGACTCGGACAGCGTCGCTGCCGGGCGGTCTCGCTCCCCTGCACGCCGCTGGCTTCACGACGGTCGCGCTCACACCGAGGGGCGACGTGTCGATCGACGAACTCGGCTCGATCGACAAGTTGGCCTGGCTCGTGGGCTCCGAGGGTCCGGGACTCGGCGAGGCGACCATGGCCGCTGCCGACATTCGGGCGCGGATCCCGATCGCGTCCTCAGTCGACTCGCTCAACGTCGCCACCGCCGCAGCGATCGCGTTCTCACACGATTGGCGCTGAGATCAGGCCGGTGTGGCCACCGGACGCTCGATCGACGCCTTGAGCTTGGTGTTGGCCAGCACGAGACCCGCGACCGCCATCACGGCCCCGCCGACGAACGCCGCCCGCTCGACACCGAAGATCGTGACCAGGATGCCGAGCATCGGTGCGCCCAGGCCCTGACTCAGGTCGAAGAACAACGAGAAGGTGCCGACTGCGTGGCTCCGCTCCTCGGCCGGCGCACCGTTCACTGCGAGGATGAACAAGGCGGGGAACAGCAGGGACATTCCGAGCGAGAGCAGCACCGTGCCCACCCACAGACCCGTGACGTTGCCGACCGCGGCAACCGTCCCGATCCCGATGGCGATCGACACGAGCGCGATCGACGACGTGCGGACCGCGCCGAGTCGGTCGGGGATGCGGGCGCCGAAGATGCGCACGGCGAGCACGATGGCTCCGTAGGCGAAGAAGAACGGACCGGCGTCGTCGATCCCGATCTCGTCGACATAGAGGGGCACGAATGCGGCGAATCCGGTGAATCCGATGAGGCCCAGCAGCAGGACCGAGCCCGGCATCACCGCGGCTGGGTGCAGGAGGCCACGACGGGGCACGGGATTCTCGACTCGGCCCAGATCTCGGGGGATGAAGGACGCGAGCAACAAAGACAACAGGCAGGCCACCGTCGCAAATCCCCACTCGGCATCGGCGCCGTGGTTCCGGTAGATCCACTCCCCCGCTGCCGGACCGAAGGCGAGCCCGCCGTAGATGGCGATCGAGAAGAACGATGCCGCCTCGCCACGTCGATGATCGGGCGACAGGTCCTGGGCCGCGGTTGCTGCGCCGACGAAGAAACATGCCTCGCCCAACCCCGTGACGAGGCGGACGAGTATGAGGAACCACACTGCATGTACGAGCCCGAGCGGAGCGATCGAGACAGCCGCGATCGCCGCACCGGTGGCGGCCATGAGCCGGCGGCCCACGACGTCGCCCAGTCGGCCGACGAGCGGGCGGACCAGTGCGGCCGATACCGCGAACGCACCCACGACCAGTCCGACCTCAAAGCCGCTGCCCGACAGCTCGTCCTCGACGTAGCGAGGGAGCGTCGGGAGCAACGATCCGATGGCGAGGAAGTAGAAGAGCCCGGACGCGGTGATCAACGCGAACAGCGGCGTGACCAGGCGCGGTTCTGCTTCGGTCTTCATCTCCCCGACCAACAGCGCCGGGCGAACATCAATTCCGGGCAATCCAGTCATCGATGAGCCGACGGGCGATCGACAGACGGGGCGGGATCGGTGGCAGATCGTCGGTGCTGAACCACGCCGCCTCCGCGATCTCGACGCCGTCGACCTCGATGTCACCCTCGAGCCACTCGGCCTGGAAGCCGATCATCAGCGAATGCGGGAACGGCCACGGCTGCGAGCTGTGATAGCGGACCCGCCCCACGGTGAGGCCGACCTCCTCGTGAACCTCGCGCACCACGGCCTGCTCGAGTGTCTCTCCCGGCTCGACGAAACCAGCGAGGCACGAGAACATCGGGATCGGGAAGTTGGCGTTGCGGGCGAGGAGCGCGGTGCCATCGTCCTTGGTGATCAGCGTGATCACTGCCGGGGCGAGGCGCGGGAACGCCATCAGACGACAGTCCGGGCACCGCATCGCCCGGTCGCCCGGTACCTGCAGGGTCTCCACGCCGCAACGCCCACAGAACTTGTGCGTCTTGCGCCACTCCAGCAACTGGACGGCTCGCCCGGCGACGATCCACTCCTCCTCGGAGACCTGCGCATGCAGGGCCATGAGCGGTGTGACGACCAGATCCGCCTCCTGGTCGCCGTCGATGTCGATGGCCCAACAGTCGACGTCGCCCATCCGGCCCAGATACAGGTCGGCGCCATGGTCTTCGAGACCGGACGGCGCCATGTGGACGGCATCGCCACGCACGGAGAAGACGAGCGTCGAGGTGGCCCCGTCGTCGGTCGGTGGCTCGAGCATCGGCGTGAACGGCAGGTTCTCAGGCAATGGGTGCTCCTTCGATGGGGCGACGTCTTCCGGAACGGATCACGACGACGGTGCCCGTCAAGATGAGCAGAGCGGCGGGTGCCGCCGCCAACGGCGGGGTCTCGTCGAACGCGATCGCAGCGATGATCGCCGCACCGATGACCTCGAACAGGATCGCGACCGAGACGCTGGTGGCCGAGATGTTGCGCAGCACCTGGTTGAGGAGCGTGTGTCCGAGCAGCTGGGCGCCGACCACCAGCCCGAGGATCGCCAACCACGTCTCGGTGTCGTACCCGGTGAGCTCCCGTCGGGACACCACGCAGAGGGCCAGCAGTGCGAGCCCGGCCACGGCGTAGCACCAGGCGGTGTACATCGCCGTGTCGACGGTCTTGCGCACCTCCGCGCCGACGGTGACGTACGACGCCGCGCAGGCACCGCCTGCCAGCGCGAGGAGGTCGCCGAAGAGTGCTCGCGACGAGAGCTGGAGGTCGACCCCGGCGAGGATGACCACGCCGACCAACGCGATCCCGATGCCGATCCAGACGTCGCGAGCCACCTGCTCTCCCCGAGCCCTGGCGATCATCGCCGCCCAGATCGGCTGCGTGGCGACGAGCGCCACCGAGGAAGCCACCGACGTGTAGGAGATCGACGGGATCCACACCGCGAAGTGCAGCGCGAGGAGCAGGCCTGCGAACGCCATGAGCCGGAGTTCTCGACGGTCCGGGCGCGGATGCCGAAGTGCCAGGAGCCCCACCACTGGGACAGCGAGCACGGTGCGCCACATGGCGATCGCCAATGCCGGCGCAGCGGCATATCGGATGAGCGGCGCAGAGGTGGAGACCGCGAACACCGCCACGCCGAGGAGAACGAAATCTGACCGGGCCGCCGTCGACGGAGCAGCGGTCGACGTCATCGAGCAGAGGCTTTCACAGCTCCGGGAATCGGCCCAACGCGATCCGCGGCTAGCTTCGCTCGTGGAGAGCGCCGAGGGGGCCACGATGACCGACACGACCAGTACACCGATGTTCGATCCGTTCGAAGCCGGCTACGCCGAGTGGCCATACGACCAGTTCGCACGCCTCCTCGAGGCCGGACCGGTGCTTCCGAGCCCACTGGGCGGCTGGCAACTGTTCGGATACGACGATTGCTTCCAACTGCTCCGTGAGCCCGGTACGAGTGTGGAGGAGCGGAACATCGCGGAGCCGATCTTCGATCAGGCGGCGGCCATCCGACTGGCGGAGGAGAACGGGTTCGAACCGTTCGACAACCGGTCGATCCTCAACATCGATCCGCCGGATCACACTCGCCTCCGCAAGCTCGTGGCCCGGGTGTTCACCCCCAGAGCCATCGAGCGTCTGCGGCCAGAGGTCCAGCGCCTGGTCGACGACGATCTGGCGACGGTCGGGTCCAGCGACGAGTTCGAGCTGATCTCGTCCCTCGCGTTCCCGCTCCCGTTCGCGGTGATCTCGTTCATGCTCGGGATGCCGGACGGCAAGACCGAGGAGCTGCGCGGCTGGTCGCACACGCTGGCCGGATCACTCGATCCGATCCTCTCCGACGATCAGCTGCTCGAGACGATGCGAGCGGGCCAGTCCATGCGGTTGCACCTCCAGGAGGTCATCGACTGGAAGCGCGCCAACCCGGCAGACGACCTGCTCAGTGCCATGATCGAGCAATCCGACGACGGCGACGCGCTCACCGACGAAGAGCTTCTCCACCAACTGAGCCTGCTGTTCATCGCCGGGCACGAGACGACCGTGAACCTGATCGGCAACGGCACGTTGCAGCTGCTCCGTCACCCCGATCAACTCGCTCGTCTCCGTGACGACCCGGAGCTCATCGGTGGGGCGGTCGAGGAGTGCCTTCGATTCGACCCGCCGGTGCAGATGACGCGCCGCATCACCATGGCGCCGTTCGAGGCATCGGGCCACACCATCGAGCCCGGGACGTTCGTGATGGCGATGACCGCGGCAGCGAACCGTGATCCGGCTCGGTGGGGCGACGACGCCGACGACTTCGACATCACCCGCGACGGCGCCAACCACCACCTGAGCTTCGGGTCCGGCATCCACCACTGTCTCGGCGCCGCCCTCGCTCGGATGGAAGCCCAGGTCGCCATCGGCACGCTGGTCCAGCGCTACCCCGACCTCGGCCTCGCCGACGAGCCCGTCCACAATGGTCGCGTCGTCCTCCGCGGCCTCGACGTCCTCCCCCTCACCACCTGACCGTCAGTCGCGGAAGCCGGGTTCGGTCCACCACGGGTGGTGCGGCGGCATGTTCTCTGTGACGGTGTCGGTGAAGGCTGCGGGGCGCTTCTCGAGGAACGACATGACGCCCTCGCGGGCATCGGCGCTCTTGCCGAGATGGGCGATCCCGGGCGAGTCGACCTCGTGGGCGGCCATCGGATGTGACTCGCCCAGCATCCGCCACAACATCGCTCGGGTCAGAGCGACCGACACCGCGGACGTGTTGTCCGCGATGTCGCGGGCGATCTCGGTCGCGGCCGGGAGCAGGTCATCGGGCTCGTGGAGCGAGCGCACCAGCCCACCGGCCAGGGCCTCCTCGGCCCCGAAGACGCCGCCGCGGTAACACCACTCGGCCGCCTGGCTGATACCGACGAGGCGCGGAAGGAACCACGACGAGCACGCCTCCGGCACGATGCCCCGGCGGGCGAAGACGAAGCCGAACTTCGCCGACGTCGACGCGAGCCGGATGTCCATCGGAAGCGTCATCGTCACGCCGATGCCGACGGACGCGCCGTTGATGGCGCCGATCACCGGCTTCGTGCACTGGAAGATGCGCAGCGTGACCAGGCCACCCTCGTCACGGTGGTCCATCGGATCCAGAGCGCCACCCGAGACCGCTCGCTCCGCCCCGTCTCCCCCGGCGGCATCGGTGTTGAAGGTGTCCTCGCCGCCACCCAGATCGGCCCCTGCGCAGAATCCGCGGCCACGACCGGTGACGATGACCACTCGGACCTCGTCGTCGGCGTCGACCCGGTCGAAGGCGTCGCACAGCTCGCGCTGCATCCGTACGGTGAACGCGTTGAGGCGGTCCGGGCGGTCGAGCGTGATGGTCGCGATGCGGTCGGCGACGGCGTAGTCGATCGTCTCGTAGGAGGTCATGGACCGCATCGTGACACTGCGAGCGCACCGCCGCGCACTCGACGCTCCCACCGACTTCCTACCGAGCTCTCCGGCCCCGCCGACTCTGCCTCGAATACCTCCCAGAACCTCGAAAAACTCTCTCGAAAGCTCGTGAATCTGCTCAAGTTCTCTTGTCGGAACGGCGATCACTCAAGGGAGAGCACTGGCGGCTCGTGACACCCTCCCTATTCCCAACGTCACGAATCATCATCGTTCTCGCCGCCGGTGAGGCGGTCGACCAGCCCTCCCTCTCCCGCTCGTCGACCGTCTTGCCGGCACCACTCGCGTCCCGGTCCGAGGACGTACGGGTCAGAGGATCGTCTTGGCGAGCACGGAGACTGCACCGACCACCGACACCGCCAGGACGGCCGGACGAGTGTGGCCTGCGTCGAGATGACGAGCGCCGAAGGTCGACACGGCGAAACCGATGGCGATGCCTGGCGCCTGCAACATGCTGAGCCGCACCGACTCGATGCCGAACGTCCCCGTAAGCACCAGCGCGCCGATGCTCAGGAACGATCCGACGAGGAAGAAGCCTGCAAGCGTCCCACGCATCCGGCGCCCCTCTTCGCTGGCATAGAGCATCGCCATCGGCGGGCCACCGATCGACGTGGTCGTGGCCATGAACCCAGAGAGTGCTCCGGCTCCGAGCAGACGACGTTGCGTCGGCCGAACGTGCACCCCGGACGCCGAGATCGCCACCGCCACCAACACCAGCACGGCGAACAACACCGCGAGTCCACGCTCGGGCAGGAAGGCCACAGTGACCGCGGCCACCACCGTGGCCGGGATCCGACCGATCAATGCGGTGCGGACCTCACCGAGATGGACTCCCTCCCGGTCTCGGAACAGCATCAGCGCCGTCAGCATCGTCGCCCCGAGAATCGCCGGGCCCGGGACGAAGCGATCATCGACGAAGGCCATGGCCGGCGCTGCGATCAGGTTGTGGCCGAAGCCCACCGACCCCTGCACGAAGGACCCCACCAACGTCGCGGCAAAGACGAGCGCGATCGCCCAGCCGCTCACTGGGCGGGTTCGGTGGCAGGTACGTCTGCACCGCCCGCCTGCGACGTCCACGTGTCGTACAAGGCGCGGTAGCGGCCGTCGAGCGCGACGAGCTCGTCATGGCTCCCGAGCTCGACCAGCTCGCCGTCGTGGATGACGGCGATGCGGTCGGCCCGCATGGCGGTGGCCAGCCGGTGAGCGATGATGATCGCCGTCCGACCCTCGAGCACGACGTCGAGTGCGGACTCGATGCGCGTCTCGCTGGCCAGGTCGAGGTTCGACGTGGCCTCGTCGAGCACCAGGACCCGAGGATGAGACAGGAACGCGCGGGCCAAGGCGAGGAGCTGGCGTTCGCCAGAGCTGAGCGAAGACCCACGTTCATGGATGATCTGATCGAGTCCTGCGGGCTGGCGCTCGACGAGCTCGCGGAGTCCGACTGCGTCGACCGCACCCCACAGCTCGTCGTCGGTCGCTTCGGCGGCGGCGAACGCGAGGTTGTCGCGGATCGAGCCGGCGAACAGGAACGGCTCCTGGGGCACCACACCGATCTGTCGACGGATCGACGCCAGGGACACGTCACGGAGATCGTGCCCGTCGATCCTCACGGTTCCCTCGACAGGGTCGTAGTAGCGGTTGACCAGCTTGGCGACCGTCGACTTGCCCGCACCCGTCTCCCCCACGAACGCCACGGTCTCGCCGGCAGCGATGGACAACGTGAGGTCGTGGAGAACCGTGACCGAGGGCCCGTAGCCGAAGGTCACGTGGTCGAGGTCGATCGCTCCTTGCATCTGTGGCAGGTCCGGGGCTCCCACCACCTCGAGCACGTCGGGTCCGGTCGCGAACAACTCCGACAGCTTGCGGACCGCCGATCGGCCCTGTTGGTAGGTGTTGTAGAGCTGGACGAGCTGCTGGATCGGCGCGAAGAACATCGTCAGGTACAGGAAGAACGCCGCCAACTCGCCGACGCTGAGGCTCCCACGGCTCACGAGCCAGCCACCGAGCCCCAGCAGGAGCGCCTGGGCCAGGTAGCCGAGGAGTTCGGTCGAGGGCCCGTAGACGGCACCGATCACCGCCGTCTTGTCGTTCGCGTCTCGATGCTCCCCGAGGACGTTGTCGTGACCGACGACGTTGCGCTTCGCACGGTTGGTCGCCGTCACGATGCGGATCCCCGCCAGGTTCTCCTGGAGGTCGGACATCACGTCGGCGATCCGGTCCCGCACCGCCAAGAACGCAACGTCTGACGCCTTCCGGAACCACAACGTCAAGACCAACATCACCGGCACCACGCCGACGAAGAGGACCAAGGCGAGCGTCGGGCTCACCACGAACAGGACGACGGTCACGATCGCGAGCGTGAGCAGCTGCACGAACATGTTCACCAGCCCCTCCTGGAAGAGGGCCGTGAGCGAATCGATGTCGCTCGTCATCCGGGTCATGAGCACACCGCCCTTCTCGGCGGTGAAGAAGCTGAGGGAGAGCCGCTGGAAGTGCGAGAAGATCCGGACACGGAGCGCCTCCATCAGCGACTCGCCGACCCGACCGGTCCATGCGACCCGCGCCGCCGACAGGATCGTGCCGAACACCACGGTGCCCACGTAGATGCCTGCGATCGTCACCAGCGCGTCCTTGTCGCCAGGGATGACGCCGCGGTCGATGGCCTCGCCGGTGAGGAACGGACCGGAGGTGACCATGAAGGTCTCGAGGACCACGAGAACGAACGCCAACGCGACTGCGTTCCGCTTCTGGCCCACGAACCGCCAGAGCGTGAAGGGTCGCTGGTCCCACTCGGCTTGCGAGAAGTCGACCGGAGGAACCTCGTGTGC
>JBBSLH010000087.1:0-12898 GCA_038255425.1 Acidimicrobiales bacterium | reverse complement strand
CATCGCATTCGTGGTCGGAGCGTTCGCCTCTGTCAACGTGCTGCGTCGACGGCCGGCGCTGTCGCTGCCCGACGACATCGGCTGGCTCGAACTCGCCGCGTTCGTGCTCGTTCCCGCTGCGCTGCCGGCGGTCGCGAGCGACGAGTCACCCGTCGGCGCCTTGGCCGTGACGATCGTGACCAATCTGGTGATCCTCATCGTCACCTACGTGGTCGTCAGCTACGGCCTCTTCCCGCTGATGCGTTGGAGCGCGCTCCGCTTCTTCCGGGAACTCGGCGGGTTGATGGATCTCCTCGGCAAGACTCTGCCGCTGCTGTTGTTGTTCTCCGCCTTCCTCGTCCTCAACGCCGAGATGTGGCAGGTCGCCCACGACCTGCCCACCGTCTACTTCGTCGTCGTCATCGGCATGCTCGTCCTGCTCGGCTCGGCGTTCGTCGCCCTCTCGTTACGCCGGGAGCGAGCCGGCGAACAGCGGTTCGACTCGTGGAAGGACGTCGTCGACTGCTGCAGCGGCTCGCCCCTCGCCGCGGCCGGACCCACCGATCCGACCAGACTCGTAGACCTGCCACCGCTCGACCGCTCGACCGAGCGCAACCTGTCACTCATGCGCTTCGTCGGCGTGTCCATCCAGGTGCTGTTGGTGGCCGTCCCGGTGACGATCTTCTACATCGCCTTCGAACTCCTCACCGTGCGAGAGACGACGATCCTCCAATGGATCGCCGTCGACGCGCTGGACCATTCACGCGATGTCTGGTGGGAAGCAAGTGTCTTCGGCAACGACCTCGTCCTCACCCGAGCGCACGTGGTGGTCGCGGGTTTCGTGGGAGCGTTCTCCGGCCTGCAGTTCGCGGTGTCGGTGTTGACAGACGAGACGTTTCGCGAGCAGTTCGCCGCCGACGTGGCCGACGACGTCCGCGAGATCCTCGCCGTGCGCGCCCTCTACCTCGACGTGGTCGATCGCGAGGCAGGATCAACACCATGAGTGACCCCATCCGTAGGGAGCCACCGCACTTTCGACGAGTCGCCGTACGACGCATCGAGGATCTGACACCGCGGATGCGTCGGTTCGTGCTCGGCAGCCCCGAACTCGACCGCATGGTGATCGACGAGCCTGCCGCGTCGGTGCGACTGCTCATTCCGCCTGCGGTCGGCGCGGCACTCGAGATGCCGACATGGACCGGGAATCAATTCGAACTCGCCGACGGTTCGCGTGCGCCCATCCGGACGTTCACCCCACGCCATCTCGATGTGGCCGCGCAGGACCTGACCATCGACGTGGTGATGCACGGTGGCGGAGCTGCATCTGACTGGGCGCTGAACACGTCGGTCGGCGACGACGTCGCAGTGTCCGGACCAGGGCGGGGTTACGAGATCGCCACCGATGCATCGACCTACCTGCTCGCTGGCGACGAGACCGCCATCCCAGCGATCGCGCAACTGCTCGAGGTGCTGCCGCAGACGACGCGGGTACGGGTGATGATCGAGATCGAGCGTTCGGAGGCACGGTTGGCGCTGCCGACGCACCCGAACTGCGAGACCGAATGGCTCGAGAACGATCCTGGCGCCCCTCCTTGCACAGCACTCGTCGTCGCCGTCATCGCGGTCGAAGACATGCCAGAGGCCGTCTGGGTCGCCGGCGAGGCGGCGGCGGTGCAGAAGATCCGCAAGCACCTGTTCGACGAGCGCGGCATGTCGCGTTCCGAGGCGACGGTTCGGGGCTATTGGAAGCACGGCAGATCGGCGACCTGAACGCTCACCGTGAGAGGGTGTCGATCTGACGATGGGAGACGATGATGAGCAAGCGAGCACCGACGACCGATCCCGAGGACGACGGTGCCGGGAAGCGGCGCCGAGTGGTCGCTTTCCAGCGATGGGTGCTCAACCCCCCGATGAAGCTGTTCGTCTGGCTCGGCCTCGTCCCGGGCCACATCGTCATCGAGACCCTCGGCCGCCGAACCGATCGGAAGCGTCGGACTGTCGTCGGCGCCCAACGCGACGGCTCGACATTCTGGGTCGTCGCAGAACAGGGCCGCCACGCGGGCTGGGTTCGTAATCTCGAAGCGAACGCCGACGTCCGTGTGCGTCACCGTCTCCAGTGGCGCGCCGCAACCGCGTCGATCATCGACGGTGACGACCCGCTTGCCCGCATGGACACCTGGGGTCGGGCGGGGCATGCGCGAGCCGTGGCACGACTCGGGACGGAGCTCACGACAGTCCGACTCGAGCTCACGACCTGAGGACGAGCGCGTCGGACGAGGACGCGCGGCACGTTCCTCAGCCCCAAAGAAGTCGGGGCGTGTCGCTCTGGACCGCGCCGCACGTCTCCCACTCCACGCCGGCCCGGAGGTCTACCACCCAGAACAGCGACTGGAGAGTTGACGTGCCCGGGGCGGGATTTGAACCCGCACGCTCCCTGAGGAGCCGAGGGGTTTAAGCCCTCTGCGTCTGCCAGTTCCGCCACCCGGGCGTCGCCAGCACGCTACGGCTCCGTCGTCGGCGTCGCGGTCTCATCGGGCTGCGTCGTGGTCGTCGTCGAGGTCGTTGTCGTCCGCGGCGGACGAGTCGTGGTGGTCGTCGTCGTCGTGGGCTTCTTGTCCGTGCCCTTGTCCTGGGGTTCGGTCGTCGTCGTCGTGGTCTCGTCCGGCTCCGGCCCGGCGACGGTCAACGTCGCGGTGGGTCCGTAGGGGCGAGGGCCGGTGCCGAAGTCGCAGCGAGCCGAGACCTCGTACGTGCCCGCGGCAGCGTTCCCCGGGATGGTGAATTGCGCGCTGCGGTCCGACTCGGTCGAGCCGCCGTCGGACGCACTCTCCTCGTCCACCGGCTCACCGGTCGGCTCGTCACCCTGATCGGTCGGCGCAGGTCCGGTGGGTCCGTTGATCACGGCCTGCCAGCCGTTGAGGCACGCCTCGAAGCCAGACCCGCGCACGGTGACGGCGTCGCCGGGTTCGACTCGTGCAGGCGAGACGTCGAGGGTGGCGTCGCCAGCGGGATCGCCGAGCAGTTCCTGATCAGGCTCCGGGAACTCGGTGGGTTCGACGTCTTCGAGGGCGACCGCCATGAAGTCATGCCAGATCTGCGCGGGTATCGACCCGCCGAAGACCTTCTCACCGTCGACGGTGTCCATCGGGGTGTTGCCATCGGCGTCGCCCATCCAGACGATCGCCGTGTACTCCGGTGTGTAGCCCGCCAACCACGCGTCGGCGTTCTGCTGGGTGGTTCCGGTCTTCGCGGCCATCGGGCGGTCGAGCTTGGCCCTTGTGGCGGTGCCCCGCTTCGGGACCTCGGACAGGATGTGGCTCACCGTGTCGGCGACATTGGCCTCTATGGCGCGCTCCGCTTCGGGCTCGTCCAACTCGAAGAGCACATCTCCGTCGCGGGTCTCGACCTTGGTGTAGCGATAGGGATCGATGCGCTCACCGGAGCGTGAGAACGTCGAGTACACGGTCGCGAGTTCGAGGACCGAGACCTCCTCAGCACCGAGGGCGATCGAGGGCTGCGCATCGAGCTCACGGCCGATGCCCATGCGACCGGCGACGTCGACCACGGCCTCGGGACCGACCTGGGCCAGCGCCTGGGCGTACACGGTGTTGACCGAGTTGACGGTGCCCTCGAACAGCGAGAGCGTGCCGTAGCCCGCGCCGCCAGCGTTCTGGACGGTCCACGGTTCCGGCGGGATGTCGAGCGTGATCTCCGGCGGTGCCGGGAACTGCTGGGCGGCCCCGTTGCCGGCCTCGAAGTTCGCGGTCAGGACCAGCGGCTTGAAGGTCGAGCCCGGCTGGCGACCAGTCCCTGCCTCGTCGGAGACGAGATCGAGCTTCAACTCCTCGTAGTCACGGCCACCGACCCAGGCCCGGATCGCACCGGAGCGATCGATGCCCACGACCGCTGCCTGCGGGTCCTCGGGGTCGTCGAGACTCTTGGCGACGGCTGCCTCGGCCGCCGTCTGATCCGCGATGTCGAGCGTGGTGTGGACCACGAGACCGCGGTCGTACAACGCCTGCTCACCGAACTCCTCGACGAGATCCGCTCGGACCTTCTCGACGAAGTGGGGTGCGATGCCGGCGCTGAGCGTCGTGGGAGACGCCTCGTCGAGCACCTCGACCTTCTTCGACTGTGCCGCTTCGACCTCGTTCGGCTCCAGCGCACCGATGTCGCCCATCGCAGCCAGAACGTCATCCCGACGGTCCTTGGCAGCGTCGGCCGCCGACGCCGGGTCGAGCGCCTCCGGTGCACGCAAGAGGCCGATCAACAGCGCGGACTGCTCGGGAGCGAGCTCGGCGGCCGGGACGTCGAAGTACGTGACGGCAGCGGCTTCGATGCCGTAAGCGCCGCGGCCGAAGTAGACGGCGTTGAGGTAGCGCTCGAGGATCTCGTCCTTGCTGGACGTCTGCTCGAGCTTCACCGACAGCACGGCCTCGCGGACCTTGCGGCTGACGGTGCGGTCGTCGTTCAGATAGACGTTCTTGACCAGCTGCTGCGTGATCGTCGAACCGCCCTGGAGGTCGTCGTGGCGGACGTTGTTCCACAACGCCCGCACGATGCCGACAGGATCGACGCCGTCATGGTCGTAGAACCGTTGATCCTCCGCAGCGACCAACGCGTCGACGACGCTCTGGTCGATCTCGTCGAGCGAGACCTCGAGCCGGAGCCCGTCTTGGGCGAGGACAGCGAGCTCGTCGCCGTTTCGGTCGAGCAGCACGGCGGACTCTCCGGAGGCCGCGGCCTCGGGGAGATCGGTCGTGGTCCAGATCCAGATGCCGACGAGGACGAGCAGACCGAGCAGGGCGGCACCGGCATAGGTCGGCCAGCGCAAGTAGTGCCACGCCGCACCCGCGCGCTCACGCCAGACCGGCGTTGCTTCGCCGACATCAGCTTCGGCGACCTCGGCCGCATCGACGTCGGCAGTAGTGCTGCCCGATGCGTCGGGCTCGGGGGGCTCGCTGGACATGGAGATCTCCTGGGAGAGGGGGACTCGGACATACCCCTCTCGGTCTCCGACCAGAACTCTCGTCAGTCGCGCTGACAGATCCCGCCGGCGGACGTCACGACTCGGGAATCCCACGGACGAAGCCGTCGAGCACGCCGACGCCGCGGAACAGATGACGATGTCCGTCGGTGAACCGCACGATGGCGGCGCCCCGCAGACAGCTGCCATCAGGGATCTCGAACGCCAGGTCATGTCGCGCCTGCGAGATCGGCACCGCTCGATCCGTGTGGATCTGTGCCTCCCAGTCGGTGCCCGCTGGGGTGGACGCTCCGTCGCGGAGGACCACGAACACATCGGCATAGGAGAAGTCGATCGGTATGCCATCGACGTCGGCGTGGCTGGCGGTGATGCGGTACGACTCCATCGGCGGGCGACGATAGGCGACGTGTCGACGAGGTCATGCGGCCAGCACCTCGTCGCGCTCGAGGGCAGACCACAGCGCAGTGCGGCATCGGATCGCGGCGCGACCGTCGAGGCCGTTGACGAGGACGATGCCGTCGATGAGGTCGGCCAACACGTTGGTCCACGGACGATCGGCCACCACGACGGCGATGGTGACGCCCCGCCGCGTGCGACGGAGCGTACGCACTGCTGTGGGTGAGCGAGGCGGATTCCGGAACATCGGTACGTCGAGATCCTGGAGGCGCGACGACTCGCTGAGCGTGCGGACCGCGTGGGCGAAGGCGAGTGTCGACGGCATCGGAACCATCATCCCCATCGGCGGTGACAAGAACTCGCGGGTCCCGGGGCCGGAGTTCCTGTCACCCCCTTCGTGCGACGGTCTCTTCATGAGCGACACAGCCACCACCGCCACTCCCCCGGCGCTCGAGTACCGCCCTGCACAACAGCGGGTGATCGACCTTCTCGGTCGACACCACGAGGATGCACCAGACCTCGGGCCGGAGATCGCCGACGGATTGCGAGCCGAGATCGAGGACCGCCTCACCGACGTGTGCGCGCTGATCCCCGACGGTCAGGATCTCTGGGTCGGCAAGACACCGCTCGCCGCGTTCAACGCCTGTCAGGGTCGGTGGCAGGCACAGCTCGACACCCCGTTCGCGTGGAGCGTTCCGGCGGTCCGTGGCACGGTGAGCCACAAAGCGATCGAACTCACGCTGAACTGGCGAGGTCCCGTCGAGCCGGGGCGTGCGGTCGACGCTGCGATCGACCATCTGCTCGACGACGAGTACGGCACCGCTGGACGATTCCTGCGGACGTTGACGACCGTCGACCTGGCGGAGCTCCGCGCTGCCTCCGTCGACATGGTCACCGCATTCGAGGAGTGCTTCCCCCCGCTGAAGCCCCGATGGCGTCCGGTGATCGAAGGTCGCAGCCGCGCCGACCTTTGTGGTGGCCGGATCGTGCTGTCCGGACGGCCCGACCTCACGCTCGGCCAGGCGCTACGCGCCGGGAAGGTCATCATCGACCTGAAGACCGGAAGCCCACACCCCCACCATGTCGACGATCTGCGCTTCTACGCATTGATCGACACGCTCCGGGTCGGCTTGCCACCACGACGGTTGGCGACCGTCTATCTCGACTCCGGCCAGCCCGTCGCCGAGACCGTCACCGAAGGCGTGCTCGAGGCAGCAACCGAGCGGGTGGTCCGGACGGTCACTGCGATGATCGAGACCCGTTGGGGCACGGCGCCGACTCAGCTGCGGACCGGTCCGCACTGCTCGTGGTGTCCCGGACGTGCCACCTGCCTCGCTGGCCTCGAGTGGGCGACATCCGTCGAGATCGACGGGTACGCACGATGAGCCGTCGTGGACCGATCAGCGCAGCGCGTCGTCGCCAGCCCGGTCCATCATCTCGAACCGTCCTGACGCGCGGATCCGCAGCCATACCAACGCCAGGCAGGCACCGGCCACCGCGGTCACCGCCCGCACGCCGATGACATCGGCGATCGCTCCCTGCACCAACGACCCGATCGGGTAGCTGCTGGTGAGCCCCATCACGTAGAGCGCGAGCACCTTGCCCCGACGCGCCTCGGCCACCTGGACCTGGATGGTCGTGTTCAGCGTGGAGGCGACGGCGAGGTACGCACCACCGGCGAATGCGAGCGAGACCACCGCGAGCGGGAACACAGGCGACAGTGCGAACGCCACCAGCGACAGCGCATAGATCACCAGTCCGCGACCGGCGAGCGTGGACCGGAGCATGCCGCTCCCTCGGCCGGCGACGAACGGCGTGGCCAGCACGCCACCGATCCCGAGCGCCGCCCCCAACAATCCGTACGACGAATCGCTCACCGCGAACACTTCTTCGGCGAAGACCGCGAGGAGCGGGAAGACCGGACTCCCCAAGAAGCCGATCGAGGCGACCACCACCACGCACGCAGCGATTCCGGGCATACCGCGGATGTAGGTGATCGTCTCCTTGGTCTCGCCGAGAACCGACTGCCGTTCGGCGGCCGGATCGATGGCGGCCGGTCGGCCCGGAATCGAGGCGAGCGCGCCGAGTACGGCGACGAACGAGAACGCATTCAGTGCGAACGCGCCCGACGGGCCGAGTGTGGCGAGCACCAGACCGCCCAGGGCCGGGCCGAAGGCGCGGGCCCCGTTGAACTGGGCCGAGTTGAGGGTCACCGCGTTCAGCAGCAGGTGGCGAGGAACCAACTCGGACACATACGCCTGCCACGAACCGATCGCGATTCCCGACGTCGCGCCGAGGAGCGCAACGAGGACCGTGATGCTCCAGGGAGCGGCCGAGCCGCTGGACCAGAGCGCCCACAGCGCGAGGGCGATGGCAGCCATCGCTGTCTGCGCCACGAGCAGCACCGATCGTCGTGGGAAGCGGTCAGCGATCGAGCCACCGAGCGGACCCATGAGCACCGCAGGAAAGAACTGCGCGAAGGACGCGACACCGACCCAGGTCGCCGACCCGGTGAGTTGGTAGAGCACGAACGGGACCGAGACATTCTGCATCCAGGAACCGCTGTTGGAGATCAGCGCGCCGACCCAGAACCGCCGGAACTCCGGTATGGCGAACGCCGCTCCGGCCTCGCGGAGTCCCGGCCGTCGGGGCACCGTGGGCGGCGTGTCGGACGGTGCGGTCACCCGACCGACGCTACCGGCGACCTCCTCGCTCGCCGTCAGATCCCAGTCAGGAACTGGATGCGCCGGTGTTCACAGAGGGCGCGTACCATCGGCCCATGGCCCGTCCCACCACCGAGGTCCCGCGCACCGGTGCGCACCTGGTGCCGGTGCCCCAGCCCGTGCCCGACACCGAGCCCCTCGAGGATCCTCGCCGATCCGATGTCGACGAATGGGGCCGCTCGGAGCGCACCAGAGCGGCCGTGCGGGCGATGTTCCAGCCGTTCTACGAGCACTGGTTCCGGGCCGAGTGGGAGGGACTGGAGAAGATCCCAACCGACGGTGGCGCACTCCTCGTCGCCAACCATGCCGGGGCGATCCCGAGCGACGCTCCGGTCATCATGCACGGCATCGAGACCGAGCTCGAGCGAGCCGTGTACGGCCTCGCGGACGAGCTCTTCAAGAAGCTCCCGGTGGCCGGCACGCTCTGGTCGCGCAGCGGCGGCGTGCTCGCCCATCCTGACAACGCGTATCGATTGCTCCGCGAGCAGGACAAGTTGGTCCTGGTGTTCCCCGAGGGATCGAAGGGTCCGGGGAAGACCTTCAACGAGCGCTACCGACTCCGCCGTTTCGGTCGCGGCGGCTTCGTGCAGATCGCCATGCGTGCCGGCGTTCCGGTGGTTCCCATCGCCGTGGTGGGGGCCGAGGAGTCCATGCCGACGCTCGCCAACCTGGCGCCGCTGGCCAAGGCGCTTGGGCTGCCCTACGCCCCCATCACCGCCAACATGTTGACGTTCGGGCCGCTTCTCGGGCCGTTGGGGTCCGCACTTTGGTTCCCGGCCAAGTTCAAGCTCCGCGTCCTCGACCCGGTCACCTTCGACGTTCCACCGGACCAGCCGCGTTATTCGCGGTCAAAGGTCATGGACGAGTCCGAGGCCATCCGCCAACAGATCCAGGAAGCGCTCTACGACATGCTTCGCACACGCAAGTCGGTCTGGAAGGGATGAGTTCCTGATGGGAAGACGTGTCCTCGTCACCGGCCTCGGATCGTTCTGGGGCGGCCGTGTCGCGAAGGCGCTCGAAGCCGACCCCACCGTCGACGTCATCGTCGGTCTCGACACCCGTGAGCCACAGGTCGAGCTCGAGCGCACCGAGTACGTCCGCAGCGACGAGAACTACTCGATCCTCTCGCGCATCGTGTCGGCCACCCAGGTCGACACCATCGTCCACACGTTCCTCGTCGTCGACTCGACCCAGATGTCGGGTCGCTCGATGCACGAGATCAACGTGATCGGCACGATGAACCTGTTCGCCGCAGCGACGGACTCCTCGGTCCGCAACGTCGTGGTGAAGTCGTCGTCCTACATCTACGGGTGCCATCCACGCGACCCCGTGTGGTTCAACGAGGAGACGCCACGGCAACTGCCGCCGCGCCATCGGGTCGAACGGTCGCTGACCGAGGTCGAGTCCTACGTGCGCGACTTCGCGGTCGACAACCCGCACGTCGCGGTCTCGATGCTGCGGTTCTCCAACGTGCTGGGGACCGAGATCGAGACCCCCCTGTCGAAGATGCTCGAGGCTCCGGTCGTTCCGTCGATCTTCGGCTTCGACCCACGGTTCCAGTTCGTCCACGAAGACGACGTCATCCGCGCCGTGCTGTTCGTCCTCGACGAGAACCTCGCCGGCGTCTTCAACGTCGCCGGCGACGGCCTGCTTCCCTGGAGCGAGGTCGCCGCCATCTGCGGCAAGCGAACCGCCCCGCTCCCTCCCGTCGGGCAGAGCATCGTCGCCGCCGGGCTCCGGCGACTGGGCATCGACATCCCACCCGAGGTCGTCGACCTGCTCAGCTACGGCCGAGGGATCGACAACGAGCGACTGAAGAGCGCCGGATTCGACTACTCGCACACGTCGGCGGGGACCGTGCGAGCCTTCATCGAGGCTCTCCGTCTTCGTCGGACCGTCGGAGCGGAACAGGAGTACCGCTACCAGTCCGAGGTCGAGGACTTCTTCAAGCGCTCGCCCTCAGTCGTGCGGCACGAGTAGGTCAGGATCGAGCCTGGACCTCGGCATCGAGATCCAGCGGTGCGACCTTGCCTGATTGGGCGTCGGGTCCCCACTCAGATTCGGGTGTGAGGTACATGACCTCGAACTCATTACCGTCGGGGTCGGCGGCGTAGAGCGACTTGCTGGCACCGTGGTCGGACTGCCCGACGAGTGCGCCTCGTTCGACGAGGATCTGCTGGGCACGAGCGAGTTCCTGGATCGAGTCGACACGCCACGCCAGGTGATAGAGGCCGGTCGACCCTCGGGGCGGGCGGGGCGCCCCGGGGCCGACGGCGATGAGGCCGAGATCGTGGTGGTTGGCCGAACGACCGGCACGCAGGAATGTCGCGCTCCCGCCCGGATCGGCGGACACCACCCCGAACCCGAGAACCTCGGTGTAGAAGGCCTGCGCCGTGGGCACGTCACGCACGTAGAGCACGGCGTGATTCAGTTCACTGATCTGGATCGGTTCCACGGCTTCAGTCTCTCCCACGTCTCGGGTTCTCGCTTCAGGCACCGGCGACGGCCTGGACGTCGATGGTGATCTTGACGGCCTTGCCGACAAGGACGCCGCCCGTCTCGAGCGCCTGGTTCCACGTGATGCCGAAGTCGTCCCGGTCGATCTCGGTCGAGGCGGAGAAGGCGATGCGGCCGTTGCCCCACGGATCCTCACCAGCACCCTCGAATTCGACGTCGAGCGTGACAGGACGCGTGACGTCCTTGACGGTGAGGTCGCCGTCGACCTTCCAGTCGTCGCCGTCCTGGCGGACGCCGGTCGAGCGGTAGGTGAGGGTTGGGAACGTCTCGACGTCGAGGAAGTCGGCGCTCTTGACGTGGGTGTCGCGATCGGCGTTGCCGGTTGTGAAGCTCGCGGCGTCGAGGCTGACCTCGACCGAGCTCTGCGTGGGATCTTCGGCGACCTCGACCGTGCCGGAGAATGACTCGAAGCCGCCACGGACCTTCGAGAGGCCGAGGTGACGGACCTGGAACGACGCCGAGCTGTGGGTCGGATCGATGCTGAAGCTTCCGGCAGCCGGGAGAGAGGTTCCGGCCGCGTCGCGGGTGAGGGTGGAGCTGCTCATGGTGATTCCTTCTGATTGATTGCAAGGGGGATTGTTGTAGTAACAACAACTTACCAGCGATCGTTGCACGCGCAACCTTTTCTTCGTATCCTTCGGTCATGACCCCTGCTTCCCGTCACGACACGGCACTCGACCTGCTCGACGATCACCGGGTGAACGCTTTCGGGATGCTGATCGAGGCACACAACGAGTTGGTCGCAGCGACGACCAAGCGGCTTGCATTGACCGACGCCCCGCCCGTCCCGTGGTTGGGCGTCCTCGTCCGACTGGCGCGCACGCCAGGACGGCGACTCCGCATGAGCGAGTTGGCTCGGGACATGACGATGAGCACGAGCGGCCTCACCCGACTCATCGATCGGGTCGAGGCGGCCGGCCACGTCGAACGAGAGCGATGCCCCGAGGACCGACGCGGGCTGTGGGCGGTGCTCACTCCTGCCGGCCTCGACGTCGTCGCCGCTGTCACACCAGGACACGTGAGGGATCTCGACGAGCTCCTCGGCGCCGCGCTCGGCGCCGCAGACCTCACCTCGCTGACCCACCTGCTCCAGCGGGTCCGCGACCACATCCGGGGGATGTCAGACTCGCCGGGATGACCTACATCCGGACCGAGATCACCGACGGCGTCGCCGTCATCACGCTCAACGACCCCGATCGGCGCAATGCGCTGAACCTCGAGATGAACGACGAGATCGTCGACGCACTCGACTCGATCGAGGCCGACGACTCAGTCGGCGCAGTCGTCGTCACGGGTGAGCCTCCAGCGTTCTGCGCCGGCGCCGACCTCTCGCAGCTCGGGGCATCGAAGGAGGACGGTCTGAAGAAGATCTACGAAGGATTCCTTCGCTTCGGACGCTGCCCCCTCCCGACGATCGCTGCCGTCAACGGAGCGGCCGTCGGCGCAGGATCCAACCTCGCACTCGTCTGCGATGTGCGGATCGCGGCCGAGCGAGCCAAGTTCGACTCGCGCTTCCTGCAGCTCGGCATCCATCCCGGCGGTGGACACACCTGGATGTTCCGACGCATCACCGGTCCGCAGGCGGTCATCGCTTCCGTCCTGTTGGGTGAGGTCATGGACGGACGCGAAGCCGAGCGCGTCGGTCTGGCCTACAAGTGCGTACCGGACGCCGAGCTGCTCGACACCGCCATCGCCATGGGACGGAAGGCTGCGGAGGCACCCCGAGAGCTGGTGATGAAGACGAAGGCGTCGATCGTCGCCATGGCCGACATCGCCGACCACGACGTCGCGGTCGACCGTGAACTCGAGCCGCAGGTCTGGTCGATGAACCAGCCGGCGTTCAAGGAGAAGCTCGCAGCACTCCAGAAGAGGATCTCGAGCAAGTAGCTCAGAAGGTGATGCTGGCCTCGAAGATGGCCAGCAATGCGTCCTGGCTCGACTGATCCTCGCTCGTCACGATGAACGACCAGACGCGATCGCCGTCGGGGACGAAGAGCTGGCTGCCGATCGTGTCGAGCGCATCGTGTCCGTCGGTGGGCGCACCATCGGGGGCCACGAGGCGATAGTCGACTCGGACGCGGCCGTTGTCGAGATCGTCCACCACGTTGACGTCCTGGACCTTGCCGGAGTCGGCCACGGTCGCGGCAAGGGCGGCGACACCCTCGGGAGAGCTGTCGGCGCCGTCCTGGACGTCGACCTTCAGCTCTGCCACCCGTCCCTCTGCGTCGATGCCGGCGGCGTAGAAGACCGCCCCTGAGGCAGCCACGTTCCGGGCAGCATCGACGAACGACGGCTG
>JBBSLH010000086.1:0-12930 GCA_038255425.1 Acidimicrobiales bacterium | reverse complement strand
GCTCCGAAACACCGGCGAGGGCTTCGCGTTCCCGTCGATCATCGTCGACGCCGCCGACCCCGTCGCGCTCGCCGAGGGGATCGAATCGGCGACCGGCGGCGCCCGCAACGACGACCTCGGCGACTACGAGGTCTTCGACCGGCCCCAGCGTCCTGCCGACGTCACCAACCTCGGACGCATCGAATCGACGCCGGTGGCGATCGCCGCCGTGCTCGGCTGCCTGGCGCTGCTCTCGTTCGCGCACTCGGTGCGGGCTTCGTCCCGGGTCAGCCGCCGGTCACTGGCCTTGCTCAAGTCGCTCGGCATGGGCCGCGGCAGCATCCGGTCGGTGGTCACGGTCCAGACGCTGGCGCCGGTCGCCGTCGCCCTCGTGGTGGGCCTCCCGATCGGGGTGGCCGCCGGCCGCTCCGCGTGGGTCGCGCTCGGCGACCGTCTCGGCATCGCCGCCGGCGCCCACGTCCCCGCCTCGCTGGCCGTGTTCGTCCCTGTGGCGATCGTGGTGGCCGCCGTCGCCTCGCTCGTGCCGGCCCGCCGCGCCGCTCGCATCCCCGCCGCCGACGTCCTGAGGTCCGAATGAACACGCCCCTGCATCGCATCGGCTTCGGGGCCATGGTCCTCGCGCCGATCCTGGTCTCGATCGCGGCCATCGTCGTCGCGGCCGACGGCAGCGAGGTCGTCGCCGACGACGTCGTCCGTCTCGCGCTGGTGGTCGGGTTCGCGGCAGCGGGATGGAACATGGCCCGACGGGACGAGACCCGCCGTCTCGCCGTCCTCGTCCTTTCGGGACTGGCGGTGGCCGCGATCGAGTTCCTCACCGCGACCGTCCTGCGCCAGACACCCGGACAGGATCTCGCCGAGGTCGTCCGGAGCTTCGCCGCGCCCCTCGTCCTGGCGATCGCCCTGCACGGCCTGGCCGCCCTCCCCGACGGTCGACTCACCGCCACGAGCACCCGGTGGCTCGTGGGCATCGGCTACGTCGGTGCCGGCGTGGTCGGCACGGTCCGCTGGGCCGACCGGCCCGAACCCATCGGCTGGCCGTTGCTGCTGCACGGGTCGGCGCTGGCGATCGTCGGGGTGGTCGAGTCCCGACGGGCCTACCTGCTGGCCCGGGGCTCGAGCCGGCAGCGCATGCAGTGGGTCGGTCTGGCGTTGGCCCTGGTGATCGAGACCGCCGTGGTCGTCGGCGCGCTCGATCTCCTGGTCGATTGGCCACCCGAGCCCGGCCTCGTCGTCGGCGCCAGCCTCGTCCTCGTGGCCGTGGCCCTGGCGGCGGCATCGACCCCCCGAGTCGTCGGCCGGGTCGACCGGATGCTGAGCCACACGGTCTCGCTGGCCGGGCTGACCGCGGTGGTGGTGGCCGTGTACCTGCTCGTGGTCGTCGGCCTCGGACGGGTGCCGGCCGACGACGAGCGGTCCATCTTCGCCCTGTCGATGCTGGCCGCCGCGGTCGCATCGGTGCTCTACGTGCCGGCCCGGGCACGGCTCTCGGTGGCCGCTGCCCGGCTCGTGTACGGCGAACTCCAGGACCCGACCCAGGCCCTCGACACCTTCGGCTCTCGCATGACCCGCGCCCTGCCGATGGAGGAACTGCTGTTGCAGCTGGTCGAGCTGGCCAAGAAGCACTTCTCCCTGCGATCGGCCGAGGTGTGGACCGGTGTCGAAGGTCGGCTGTCGCGCGCCGCGTCGGTGCCCGACGCCGGCGAGGGCGCCTTCGAACTCGGTCAGGCCGAGTTGGCCGTCGTCGCCCGAGCCAGCGTGTCCGGTCGAGGCTGGGCGGCGGTCTGGTTGCCTGAGGTGCTCGAACGGCGGGGCGAAGGCGCCCTGCGCATCGCGCCGATGACCCACGCCGGACAGCTGTTCGGTCTCCTGGTGCTGGAACGCAAGGGTGGTGACGACGACTTCTCCGAGGACGACGATCGGGTCCTCACCGAACTGGCCCGCCAGGTCGGCCTCGCCCTCCAGAACTCCGAGCTCGACACTGCGCTTCAGGCCACGCTCGAGGAGGTCCGGCGAAAGAACGATGAGCTGCGCGAGTCCCGGGCCCGGATCGTGGCCAGCGGTGACTTCGAGCGGCGCAAGATCGAACGCAACCTCCACGACGGCGCCCAGCAGCACCTCGTCGCCCTGGCGGTCAAGCTCCGGCTGATCCAACGCCTGGCCGAGACCGACACACAGACCGCCATGACCATGGTCGAGGAGGCCCGACTCGACGTGCTCGCCACCGTCGAGGAGGTACGAGCGTTGGCACACGGGATCTATCCGCCGCTGCTCGTGGACCGCGGGTTGTTCGAGGCGTTGCGGGCGGCCGCCGGGAGGAGCGCGCTTGCGACCACGGTCGACGCACAGCATCTCGGCCGGTATCCCCAGGACGTCGAGGCAGCCGTCTACTTCTGCTGTCTCGAAGCGATGCAGAACGCCGGCAAACACGCAGGCGAGCACGCCATCATCACGATCCGGGTCGAACCCGACGCAGACGGGCTCCGGTTCGAGGTGATCGACACCGGCGCCGGTTTCGAGCTCGCCGACCGCGATCGTGGCCACGGCTTCGTGAACATGGCCGACCGCCTCGGCGCGTTCGGCGGGTCGGTGGAGGTGTGGTCCGCGCCCGGTCAGGGCACACGGATCAGCGGCCGCCTCCCGACCTCGGCGCTGACACCGGACGGCGATGCGACGGTCGGACCGACTCCGGCGGACTGACCAAGTCCGTGATCAGAGACGGCCGCGGTGGTTCTAGTCGAGGTCGAGGTCGAGGAGGACGCCGGGCTCGAAGTCCTCCTTGTGGACGTAGCGTCGGGCGCCGCAGTCGAGGGCATCGGTTGGCAGGTCGCTCTCCCGGTAGGTCGACAACAGGATCACGGTCCGCTCCGGGGTCGCCTCGAGAATCTGACGGGTGGCCTCGATGCCGTTTATGCCGGGAAGGTTGATGTCCATCAGGACGACCTGCGGGGCGAACTCGGCCGCGAATGCAACGGCGTCCTCCCCGGTTTCGGCCTCGGCCACCACCTCGAATCCTGGTGTCCATTCGACCACCTGCCGCGCGATGGCCCGGAACGGCGCCTGATCATCCACGATCAACACGGGGACCGAGTCCGGCGGCATCACCGGTATTGTTCCACCTCGACGATCCGACCGCAGGGGTGGTCACCGGCGATCGAGGGTGGTGCTACCACCCGGCGTGGATCAGGCGGTTTCGCCGAGGAACAACAACACCGCGGCGACCCGTCGATGCAGCGAAGGCTCTGCCGAGAGCCCGAGCTTCGAGAAGATCGAGTTGATGTGTTTCTCGACCGCACGCTCCGACACGACGAGCGCGGCGGCGACCGCTTCGTTGTTCTTGCCCGACGCGATCTCGGCCAGGACCTCCATCTCCCGAGGGGTCAGGAAGCGGAGAGGCGAATCGGCCTGCGTCGCGCGGGTCGTCACCAGTGACTCGACGACCTTGGGGTCGATCGACGACCCGCCCGCGGCCACAGCGCGGACCGCGGTGACCAGTTCGTCGATGTCTGACACCCGCTCCTTCAGCAGATAGCCCCGCCCGGCCGAACCCTCCGCCAACAGCTCGAGCGCATAGCCGGCCTCGACGAACTGGCTCAGGACGACGACGCCGACGCCGGGATGAGTCGTGCGCAAGAGCGCGGCCAGTCGCACGCCCTCGTCGGTACCGGTCGGCGGCATGCGGATGTCGGTGATGACCACGTCGGGCTGGTGTTCGTCGACGGCGGCGATGGCCGAGTCGTAATCGTCGCAGGTTGCCACCAGTTCGAGGTCGGACTCGGTGGCGATGAGGGCCGCGATGCCCTCACGCACCAGATAGTGATCCTCGGCGAGGACGAGCCGGATGGGCACGCCCGCAGGATAGGTCCTGGCCTGGCGGCGGCGTCACATCTGGTTCAAGGAGGTCAGCGTTCCCGGCCGTGATTTCGTCACCCCGTGAACGAACTGGCGGTCCAGAACGTGGACTCGAGTCGAGTGACCACCACAGTGGTGCTGGCTTCCGCGGGACGGGTGGGTCGGCACCCTCGCTGGCGGTCGGCCCGGATGTGAGACTGCGAAGATGATCGCGGCGCGGGCGTTGGCCCGGTCCCTGTCCCGCCGGCACCGAACCGCGACCGTGCTGATGGTGCTGCTGCTCGGCTTGTCGAGCGGCGTGGTCGGAGCGGCCGTGGCCGGCGCCCGGCGGGCCGAGGGTTCCCTGGCCCGCTACGACGCCAGTGCCCGGGCTTTCGACCTCGCAGTGTTCTCCTGCCCACCCGGCGTCGACCCCACCGCGTTCGAGTCTCAGGTGCACTTCGCCGAAGCATGCTTCGGCAGGGATCAGACCCGAGACGCGGTGGAAACGCTGCGGGGTATCGCCGGCGTGGACGAGGTGTCCATCGACTCGTTCGCAGTCGGCGGCGTGCTCGACCCGGAGGCCACCAGCGGGTGGGGGTATGTGGCCGGCCTCGCCATCACCGACAGCACGCGCGGGAGCTCGCATGGCGATCCCAGGCTGATCGCCGGCCGGTTCCCCGACCCGCACGCCGCCGACGAGGTCCTGATCAGCGAGGTGACGGCGGCGCAAGGCCGTCTTGCCCTGGGAGATCGGTTCCGGTTGGCGTCGTGGTCAACGGACGAACTCGACCTCGGTGTGTCGGGCGCGTTGGAGCCGACCACCGACGCGGTGGAACTCGAGGTGGTCGGTGTCGGCCGGTTCCGCGATGATCTGGCGCCCCCCGGCGCCGACGACGTATCGGACCTGTTCGTCGACGGTGACCTGTTGGTCTCAGGTGCGGCCGCCGAGACGGTCGCCGGGTTCGCGACCTACGGCCAGGGCGCCGCGGTTCGCCTCGACCGAGGGCAAGCGGGCATCGAGGAGTTCCAGCGCCGGCTGGGCGAGGTCTGGGACGACCGGGCGTTCTTCGCCCAGTCGACTGCACCCGATGCGGGCGCCGCCGACAGTGTCGCGACAGTCATCGCAGTGGAGAAGTCGGCGACACTGGGAGTCGCAGCCGTCGCGGTCATCGCGGTCGTCGCGTTCGGCATGCTCACGTTGCTTCGCCAGCAGCGGGCCGAGCTGGGCGACCACGGCGCGCTCCAGGCGATGGGAATGACGTCGGGCGATCTGCGGGCCGCATCGGGGTTCCGGTCCGCCCGGATCGTCGGCCCCGCGGTAGCGGTCGGTCTCGGCACCATGGTCGCGCTGTCGCCGGCAACGCCGTTCGGGGTCGCCCGGCGAGCCGAGCCGGACGTCGGGGTCTTCGTCGACGCGTGGGTGGCGCTCGGTCTCGTCGTGGGGGTGTCGGTCCTGGTGTTCGGTGCCGCACTCGCCCCAGCGCGCCGCGAGTCGAGGGCGCTGGCACGGCCGCAGCGGTCGCCGCGTGCGACGAGGTCGATGGCCGCGTCGCTCGGCCCGGTGATCCGGAGCGGCATCGAGATGGCGAGGGGATCGTGGCCGCGGGTTGCGGCGGGTGTCGCCGCCCTCGCTGCTGCGGCGATGGTTGCCGCGATCGTGACGGTCGCCAGCTTGGAGCGGGTGGTCGACCAACCGATCCGTTATGGGGCCTGGTGGGATTTGTCTGCCGGTGATTACTCCGACCCAGACGCCCTCGCCGACGGAGCGGCTGCGGTGGTCGCCGATCCCGATGTCGCGTCCGTCGCCGGCCTGTTCGATCAAGCCGACTCGATCACCCTCGACGGTCAGGCGGTCACGTTGAAGGGATATGTCCCGTTCAAGGGCGACCCGGGGCCGGTGCTGGCCGAAGGTCGGGCACCGATCCGAGACGACGAGGTCGCGCTCGGCGCAGTCACGATCCGGCGGCTCGGTCTGGACATCGGGGACACCGCCGCGATGGTCGCTCCCGACAGCGGTACTGCGGTCGACCTCACCGTCACGGGCATCTTCGTGAACGCCAACCCGATCGTGTTGAACGAGAGCGCGGGGCTCGGCGCCTTCTTGACGACTTCACTGGTCGAGGAGGTCACGCCCGGCGTCGCCCAGGAACTGCTCATCGACTTCCGGCCCGGCGTCGATGTCGACGCCGCCATCGCCCGCCTCGCCCGCACGTACCGCGGCCGGATGGTGCCGGTCCAACCGGGCGACGACATCCGTAATCTCGACCGGCTGTCGGTCGCGCCTTGGGCATTGGCCGGGCTGATCGCAACGTTGGCCGGGGCCACCCTGGTGCACGCCCTCGTGACCACAGTCCGCCGTCGTCGCCACGATCTCGCCGTCCTTGCCGTGCTCGGCCTCGTGCGCGGCCAGGTTCGGCAGGTCATGGCGTGGGCCACTGCGGTGACCATGGCTCGGGCCGTCGTCATCGGCGTCCCGCTCGGCCTCGTCGTGGGACCCAAACTGTGGGAGATCCTCCAGGACCGGGTCTCGGTACCTTCGGGCGCCGTCCGGCCGGTCGGCATGATCGTCGTCGTGGCCGTCGTGTCCATGGTCGCCGGCCACACCATCACGACCGTGGCCACCAGATCGCAGCTCCGTCTTCGTCTCGGCACTCTGCTCCGCGGCGACTGACGAACCGGGGGTGTGGCTGGCACCCCCTCGCGTACGCATGCCAGCGGGATGGGATCGGCGGGCGACTCATGACCGAATGATCAGAACGATCCCATTTCTGGAGGAAGCCATGTCATCTCTGCGTTCGAGAACCATCCGCCACCGTGCCGTGGCCGGTGCGCTCGCCCTCTGTCTCGCCGCTGCAGCCTGCGGGGACGACGACACGACCGAGGCGGCCGGCGATGACACGCCGTCCACGGACGCCTACTGCGACGTCGCGAGCGCAGTCAACGAGCAGGACGGCCCGCCCACCGATGAGCAGATCGGCCAGCTGAAGGATCTGGCGCCGGAGGAGATCAGTGACGACGTCGCTTCGGTCGCCGACGCGATCGCCGCTGCCGATGGCGACCTCGGCAAGGCGCTCGGGGACGACGGCATCAGCGCCGCCCTCGACCGCATCGACGCCTACGACGTCGACACCTGTGGCATCGAGGCCGGTGACGAGGGTGGGGAAGACGACGGCGCGGCCGGCGACATCGACCCGGCGTTCGCCGAGTACTGCGCGGCCTCGGCCGCGCTCGACGAGTCGGAGGAAGCGCCGACGCCCGAGCAGTTCGAGGAATTGCGAACGCTGGCGCCCGACGAGATCAGCGAGGAGGCCGACATCGTGGTCGACGCGCTGATCGCATCGGACTTCGACTTCGGCACCACGTTCGCCGACCCCGAGGTCAGCGCCGCCGTGGAGCGCATCGAGGCATTCGAGGTGGAGTCGTGCGGTGCTTCGCCGGACGAAGGTGACGACGAGGAGGACGCGTTGGTCCTCGAGCCCACACCGGGCGCCACGTTGGTTCCGGTCAGCGGGGTCGACTTCGCCTTCGACGGGATTCCCGCCGAGATCCCGGCTGGCCCGGTCTCATTTGCCTTCGACAACGACGGCGAGTCGGCGCACGAGATGTTCGTGGCCCGCATCGGCGACGGATTCACGCTCGACGAGTTGCTCGCCCTCGACAGTGAGCCGACCGAGGAGCAGGCCGAGGAGATCGGCGGCACGTTCGGTTCTCCAGGCGACCCGACCAGCTACGTCAACGGCGACCTCGAACCCGGCACCTACGCGGTGGTGTGCTTCATCCCGGGTCCCGGCGGCAAGCCTCACTACGAACTCGGCATGAAGACCAGCTTCACGGTGAGTTGACCCGCATCTCCAACAGGGAGCAGCTGCGGGATTCCTCGGGGTGGGCCGGGGGATCCCGCAGCACCGCGTCTGACCAAGTAGGCCACCAGTGACGACGGCAGTCAGTCGTGCGAACATCGCGCCAGGCAGCTGGGTCGCCGGACTACTGGCCTTCGCGGGTCAGGACGGTTCGCAGCATCGTGGTCAAGCCTGGGCCGAACGTGCCGAGGACCCCGTCTCCGATCTGGACGGAGGCCATGGCGACGGCCACCACGACGGCGACGAGGCCATCGGCGAGGTCGCTGGCGTCGACGTCGGGTCGGACCCCGCCTGCCTCCTGGGCTCCGCCCAACAGTGCGGCGACGTGCTCCCGTAGTCGGGCGAAGGCGTCCGTCTCGAGCACCCGCTCGGTGAAGTCGGGCTCGAGGCCGGCGAGGAGGCGACGCGTGAGTGGATGTCGGTCCACGATTGCCAGCACGGTGGGGAGAAGTCGCTCGGCCACGTCGTCGTCGGGGTCGAGCGCGGTGAGGGCGACCTCGAACTCGCCGAAGAACGCGGTGAGGTCGTGGTCGACCGCTGCGAAGAAAAGCGTCTCCTTGTTGGCGAAGTGCACATATGCGGTCGTGCCGCCCAGGCCTGCGTCGCGGGAGATGTCGGCGACCGAACTCCGCCGGTAGCCGTCACGGGCGAACCGTTCCGTCGATGCGTCGAGAAGGGCTCGCCGGGTCTGGCCGCCCCGGGAGTCGTCTGTGACTGGTGGCACCTTGCCAGCGTACCTGCGATGCGCGAGGATGTGAGAGAAATAGTGAATCACTCAGTTACTCACCAGGAGCCCCATGAGCACCGCCGCCATCCAGCGCCAGTCGAGCGACCCCGCCCGTTCCTTCCCGGTGCGCCGGATCGACTTCGAGACGGTCATCGACCAGCTCGAGCACGACTTCGCCACCGACGGCGACGTCGTGATGTCGCACATGCTCGCTGCGCTGTCCGGTCTGTTCCCCGATGGCGAAGAGATTTTCATCGATGCCGTGCGTCTCCACCGAGACCAGGTGACCGATCCGGATCTGCTGCGCCAGGTCAACGCGTTCATCGGCCAGGAGGTCACCCACGGTCGCGAACATCGTCGTCTCAACGCTCGCCTCGCCGACCTCGGATACCGCTCGCAGCTGGTCGAGAACCTCCTCCACCAAGACCAGGCCATCACGCCCCGGATGATGCGTTTCCTGAAGGTCGTCACTCGCTTCGGTCCACTGAAGGACGTCGGCGAGCAACTCGAAGAAGACGAGCAGTTCGAACCCGAACCCATCATGAAACTGGCCATCACCGCCGCCCTCGAGCACTACACCGCAACGATGGCCGAGATGCTCCTCAGCGAGCCGGAACTCCAGGCACGCTTTGCCGATGAGGGTCTGTTCCGGATGTGGGCATGGCACGCGATCGAGGAATGCGAGCACAAGTCCGTGGCGTTCGACGTCTACAAGGCCGTCGGTGGCGACGAGGAGATGCGTCGACGTGCCCTCCGCATGTCGACCCTCGCCCTGGTCTTCATCACGGGCTGGCACACCGTGGCCGGAGTGCTCACCGACCGTCGCAGCTGGCGACGTTTCGGCATCGTCCGCAGCGTCTGGCGCATGCGCACCAATCCGCTGCTCTCCCGCGACTTCCGGCAGCGGATCGCCGACTACAACCGACCCGACTTCCACCCGCTCCAGCACGACACGAACGCACTGGAGTCGGCGTGGCGGACCTGGCTCGACAGCGACGGCGAACGTCCGGAAGCACTGTCATCCCGGACACCTGCCGTCGGCTGACCGATCACGACGGTTCAACGAGACCACCGGTCAGCAGTTGGCGATGGCGAGGTTGCCGCTGCTGCAGGTGCAGGTGGGTAGACGCCGGAGGCCGGTGGGCAGGCGTCGATGGGAGAGCGCTTGGAACGTCAGGAGCGCGCCGGCTGTGGTCGCTGCCGCGGCGAGGCGCGTGGCGGTGCCGATCTCGATGGGGTCGATGATCGTGGTCACACTCAGATAAGCGACGCTGGCGAGTCCGATGGGCAGTCCCATGAGAAGCCCCGATGCTGAGGCGACAGCGCCTGAGAGGCGTGCCTGCGCGGCGTCGAGCGCCACGGGGACTGCGGTGAATCCGAACATCCCGGCGGCAGCGATGGTGACGAACCACGCGGCAGATCCCGGGTTCGTGTTGGCGACACCAAGCAGCGCCGCCGGAGCGGCGAGCATGGGGATCGCTGCATGCGACGGAGTTCCGGTGACGGCGGTGAGTCGGCCGCCGATCAGGCCGCCGACCGCGGCTGCGAGCGAGTAGACGGCGAGCGTTGATCCGATGACACTCGACCTGCCGGTGTCGGCGAGCCACAGCGGGACGGCGGTGGTGAACGTGATCGACGAAGCGAAGACTCCAGACATCGCCACGACGAGCGGAAGCGTGCTCTGGAGTGACTCGACGAGCGCCATTGATCCGGCGGAGCGCGTGGCGGTGGCGACGTCGCCCGAATCGTCGACGATCGAGGCGGTGGCGCTCGCCAGCGCGATCGCAAGCAACACGCCGGGAAGAGCGAGCACCACCGGCAACAGCGCGCCGAACGGTCCGGCGGCCCAGGTCGCCAGGAGCGGCCCGGCGGCGAGACCAGCGGTTCCGCCAGCCGCGAAGAGTCCGAGTGCGGTGGCGGTGTGTCCTTCGTCCGAGGAAGTCCTGGTGAGCGCCGCCGCTGCGGGGTGGTAGACCGCGGCGCCAGCACCTCCCAGAACCGCTGCGCCGAGCAGCGTCGGGAAGGAGGAGAGACTGGGAAGGGCTCCCAGGACGATCGCCGTGGCGGCGGCGCCCCAGACGGCGAGCCACCGTGGTCCACGCCGGTCGATCATCCGTCCGGCCACCGGTTGACCGAACGACGACACTGCTCCGAGAACCGTCGCGATGATCGCCACCTGTCCGCCGGTGAGTCCCGCCTCGTCCCGTATGGCTGGGAGGAGCCCCGCCACGGCGCCGATCGTCAGGTCGACGCCGACGTGAGATGCGGCGATGACGGCGGTGATCCGGCTGCGTGTTCTCGGCGGGGTCTGGGTGCGCATGACACGGGCAGGGGTCAGCCGGTGATGCTCCGGAAGCGCCGGAGTCGGAGGCTGTTGGTCACGACGAAGACGCTCGAGAACGCCATGGCGGCGCCGGCGAGCATCGGGTTGAGGAGACCCGCTGCGGCGAGTGGAAGGGCGCCGACGTTGTAGGCGAAGGCCCAGAACAAGTTGCCCTTGATGGTCCCCAGCGTCCGGCGCGAGAGCCGGATGGCGTCGGCGGCGGCCCGGAGGTCGCCACGGACCAGCGTGATGTCGCTGGCTTCGATGGCGACGTCGGTACCGGTCCCCATGGCGAGGCCGAGGTCGGCCTGCGCAAGGGCGGCAGCGTCGTTGACGCCGTCGCCGGCCATGGCGACGACCCGTCCCTCGCCCTGGAGTCGACGGATGACCTCGAGCTTGTCGGCCGGCAGCACCTCGGCGATGACCTCGTCGATCCCGACCTGGGCAGCGACAGCGCGAGCGGCACGTTCGTTGTCGCCCGTGAGGAGCACCGGCCGGAGACCGAGCGCCTTCAACTGGGTGATTGCTTCGGCCGACGTGTCCTTCACGGTGTCCGACACGACGAGCAGGCCACGCGCCTTGCCGTCCCAGCCGACGAGGACGGCGGTCCGTCCCTCTCCCTCCGCGGTGTCCTTCGCAGCGAGGAGATCGTCGTCGGGGTGCTGTGACCAGTCGGCCAGCAACCGTTCACGACCGGCGACGACGGCGTGTCCGTCGACGACGCCCTCGACGCCGAGGCCCTCGCGGTTGGCGAAGCTCTCGGGCGTGGACAGTCCGATGCCGCGCTCGCGTGCGCTGTTGGCGATCGCCTGGGCGATGGGGTGTTCGCTGGAGTCCTCGATCGATGCGGCGATCCGGAGCACCTCGTCGGCGTCTTCGCCGTCGGCGGCGACCACGTCGACGAGGGTCATCTTCCCCGTCGTGACCGTGCCGGTCTTGTCGAGGACGATGGTGTCGACCCGCTTGGTCGACTCCAGGACCTCCGGACCCTTGATGAGGATGCCGAGCTGTGCACCGCGTCCCGTGCCGACCATCAGAGCGGTCGGTGTGGCGAGCCCGAGGGCGCACGGGCAGGCGATGATCAACACCGCGACGCTGGCGGTGAATGCCGCGGTGGCGCTGTTGGTCGCAGCGGCGGTGAGCCAGAACCCGAGTGTGGCGAAGGCGATGGCGATCACGACGGGGACGAAGATGGCCGAGACCCGATCGGCGAGGCGCTGGACGGCGGCCTTGCCGGTCTGCGCGTCCTCGACGAGCGTGGCGATCTGAGCCAGAGCGGTGTCCGCACCGATCCGGGTCGCCCGGACCACGAGACGGCCGCCGGCGTTCACGGTCGCACCGGTCACGTCGTCTCCGGGCCCGACCTCGACGGGAACCGACTCGCCGGTGAGCAGCGACGCGTCGATGGCGGACGTGCCGTCCTCGACGACGCCGTCCGTTGCGATCTTCTCGCCCGGGCGCACGACGAACTGGTCGTCGACTGCGAGTTCGTCGACGGGGATCCGGACCTCGACGCCGTCCCGGAGGACTGCGACGTCCTTTGCGCCGAGTTCGAGCAGCGCACGGAGCGCAGCACCGGAGCGTCGCTTCGCACGGGCCTCGAAGTACCGCCCGGCGAGGATGAACACGGTGACGCCTGCCGCGACCTCGAGATACACCTGCGAGTCACCTGCGCCACGTTCTGCGGTGAAGGAGAACCCGTGGGTCATGCCGATCTCGCCGGCGGAGCCGAGGAACAGGGCGTAGAGCGACCAGCCGAATGCGGCAGTCACGCCGACCGAGATGAGGGTGTCCATCGTGGCGGCGGCGTGCTTGAGGTTCACCCACGCTGCTCGGTGGAACGGCCACGCTCCCCAGGTCACGACGGGTGCAGTGAGCGTCAGCGACAACCACTGCCAACCGTCGAACTGGAACGACGGGATCATCGCCTGTGCGATCACCGGCACAGCCAGCGCCAGCGACGTGTAGAGCCGCGTCCGGAGAGGAGCGGTCTCGTCGACCTCGGCCTCGTCGGCATCTCCTTGGGCTGCAGCGGCGTTTCTGGGTCGAGGGATGGTTGCCGTGTATCCGGCGGACTCGACCGCAGCGATGAGCTCGTCGACCGACACGCCGTCCGGCACGTCGACCTTGGCCTGCTCGGTGGCGTAGTTGACCGTGGCGGTCACGCCGTCGAGCTTGTTCAGCTTCTT
>JBBSLH010000085.1:0-12998 GCA_038255425.1 Acidimicrobiales bacterium | reverse complement strand
GACGGAGTCGTCCTTGAGCAACCGGTCGATGGGTCCGTAACCGAGGATGTCGTCCGAGACGTCCTGGATCAGCTGCGACTTGTCGGCAGCCGACAGCGGCGCACGTTCCTGCGCGAGCGCGGCCTGGAGTTGCTCCTGCACCCGCCGCCGGAGATCGTCCTCCGAAAGACGCTTGTCGTAGAGGATCGGGCCGAGCTCTTCGATCAGGTGATGGTGGATCTTCTGACGAAGTTCATCGAGCACCGGATCGCGCCGGACGGCGCCCGTGGCCTCGGCCTCCCCGGTCTCATGGATTCGCTGATACAGACTCATCGTCGTTCCCCTTCACGAGCCCTGATGCAGGCTCTGTCGATCATCGTGGCGGCTCGTCGAGGAGCATCGTCACCAGCGCTTCGATGGCCTTCGCCGGGCCCGAACGGGGCGCTTCGAGCACGATCGGTTCACCCTTGTTCACCGATTGCGGAACGGAGACGTCGCTCGGGATACGGCTTTGTGCCTGCACCTGAAGGGTTCTTTCGACCTCTGCGACGTCGAGCTTGACCTTCGAGTTGGCCCGGTTGAGGACGAGTCGGATCTTGTGCATCGGCGTGTTCAGTAGCCGGAGTGTCTGGAGGCCGATTCGAACGTTCTTGATGCTCGGGATGTCGAGGCCCGCGACGAGGAGTACGTCGTCGGATTCTTCGATCAGTGCCAGGACCACGTCGTTGAAATGCGCCGGCGTGTCGACCACGACGTGCACGGCCATCGTCCGCAGCAGATCGATGATCTCGATCAGCTGCTTCGCTTCGACCTGATCGGCGAACGCCGGCTCGAGCGGTGCCGAGAGCACGAGGAGGCCGGACTCCTCGTGTTCGACCAGGAGACTGCGCAACATGCTGGCGTCGAGCTTGTCGATGGCGCCGACGGCGTCGACGACGGTGCGATGGGGAGCCAACTTGAGCATGACACTCACGTCGCCGAACTGGAGATCCGCGTCGACCAAGACCACCGGGCGTTCTGACTGCTTGGCGAGCGACACGGCGACGTTGGTCGCGATGACCGACTTTCCTGCGCCACCCTTCGTGGAGAAGACCGTCGTCATCCGGCCGCGCAGCTCGTCTTCGTGACGCGGGTGCGCCGACGACGGAAGGTTGACTCCCGGCAACGTGGCCGACACCCGAGCGATCGTCTCGACCAACTCGTCCCGTTCGACCGGCTCGGTCAGGACATCCTTGAAGCCCGCCCGCAACGCCGATTGCAACAGCTCGGTGGACAACGAGTCCGAGATCAAGATTCCGCCCACGGCCGGCCGGGTTGACAGCACAGGGCTCGCCGAAGCCACACCGTTTCCGTCGGCGAGCGACGGCCCGAAGACCACCACTGTCGGACCGCTCAGATGCTTCTCGAGTTCGTCGACCGACTCGATCTCGACCGCACCCTCGACGTGCGAGGCCAGCGCCTTCCGGGCGATCGCGTCCGGCTCGACGACGACGGTGGGGCGTTCGCTCACGGTGTGGACTGGCCGTCGGGACCGTACGGGGTGAGCTGATCGGGGTTCTCGGCCGGGAGGCTCGGCGACGGGGCGATCGGGCCCACCTCGACGGGGGTGTAGTCCTTCGCGACCAGCGTGAGGTAGAGCTGCCCGGTGGAGGCCGAAGCGATCCACTGGGCGGCATCCACGGGAACGGCCAGGGTCAACAGACCAGTGCTCTGCACGACCGGTGATCCGTCCGGGTTCGTGGTCACGGTCTCGCCGGGCTGCAGCTCTCGCTGCTGACCGATGGCCAGGATCTGGACCTTCTGGTACAGGTACCGGGCGTCGGGTGCGATGGTTCCGTTGGCATCGTCGACAGGGTTGCCCTCGGCGTCGACGTTGTCCCCTTCACCGCCGAGGTTGCTGGCACCCTCGGTGAGCAGGACGTTGACGAAGTCCCCGGGAACGAGCAGACCAGCGACGCCTCGAACCTGATCGACCGAGATCGTGATGGCCACCTGGTTCTGCTGGAGGAGCTCGGAGAACGTCGACAACTGCGATGCCTGGCTCGCGAACTGCTGGGTCACCACGACCTGATTCGCTGCGAGATCGGAGATGGCGACCTGACCGGCGATGTCGGCCTGGTCGTTGATGGCCGTACCCGGACGGAACTCGGCGGCGATCTCGCTCTTCTCGATCCAGCCGTTGGCGAACGCGTCCTCAGCAAACGTCCCCTTGGGAACATTCGTCACGACCTTGTAGACCTCGACTCGACGTGCCTCTTCGTTGACGTCGTCCTCGACGCCCTGCACGTAGTTGTAGACGAGTCCGCCGGCAATGACGCCCAGCAGGACGGCCACCGCCAGGATGATCCAACGTCGAGAACTCACAGGAGTCCGCCTCTCTCACTCTCGAATGGGTGCGCGGGACAATACCGAATGCGCTGTTCCGTAGTGTCGGACGGTCCCGGCATTTCCTGAACCGGCGGTTCGGAATGAGCCGAATGACTCACGCCACAAAGCCCCAAAACGACGGAACCCGCCGCGGTTCGCGGCGGGTTCCGAGTCGGAGTGCGAGAAGCGATCAGCCCTCTGGAGTGGGCTCGTCGTCCGATGCGACCTCTGCGGCTTCTTCCTGGGCCGGTGCGACCTCTGCGTCGGCCGATGCGACCTCTGGTTCAGCCGCGGCTTCGGCCTCGGGCGCGCTCTCCGCCTGCGGGGCTTCCTCGGCTGCGGCGCTGTCGGCCTCGGCGGCGGGCTCGGCCGCAACCTCGGTCTCGACTGCCTCGGCGCCGGCGTCAGCAGCGGTTTCGTCGGTCGCTTCGCCGTCGGCGCCAGCTTCTTCTGCGCCCTCTTCGGCGACCTCACCGATGTAGTTGCCCTCGGCGTCGTACATCTGCTCGCCGAATGCGTCCTGGTACTCGGCGGCCACGACGCCACCTTCGGCGGCCTGCTTGATCGACAGGCTGATGCGGCGGCGCTGGAGGTCGAGGTCGATGATCTTGACCCAGAGCTCTTCGCCCGGGGTCACGACCTGCTCGGGGAGGTCGACGTGGTGCGCCGACATCTCGGAGATGTGGACCAGACCCTCGATGCCCTCGCCCACCTGGACGAACGCGCCGAACGGCACCAGCTTGGTGACACGGCCGTAGACCAGTTCGCCGACGCGGTGAGCGTTGGCGAACTCCTGCCATGGATCCTGCTGCGTGGCCTTGAGGCTCAGCGAGATGCGCTCACGGTCGTTGTCGACCTCGAGCACCTGGACCTCGATCTCGTCACCGACGGTGACGACGGAGCCGGGGTGGTCGACGTGCTTCCAGGAGAGCTCGGAGACGTGGACGAGTCCGTCCATGCCGCCGAGGTCGACGAAAGCGCCGAAGTTGACGACGCTGGAGACGACACCACGGCGGACCTCGCCGGGCTTGAGGTTCTGGAGGAAGTCCTCGCGCTGCTCGCGCTGGGTCTCTTCGAGCCAGGCACGGCGGGACAAGACCACGTTGTTGCGGTTCTTGTCGAGCTCGATGATCTTGGCTTCGAGTTCACGACCGACGTAGGGATCGAGATCGCGGACACGACGGAGTTCGACGAGGCTGGCGGGCAGGAAGCCACGCAGGCCGATGTCGACGATGAGTCCGCCCTTGACGACCTCGATGACCTTGCCGGTGACGACGCCTTCGGCTTCCTTGATCTCTTCGATCTTGCCCCAGGCACGCTCGTACTGCGCACGCTTCTTGGACAGGATCAGGCGACCCTCTTTGTCCTCTTTGGTGAGGACGAGCGCCTCGATCTTGTCTCCCAGGGAGACGACCTCGGAGGGGTCGACGTCGTTGCGGATGCTCAGCTCACGGCTGGGAACGACGCCCTCGGACTTGAATCCGATGTCGAGCAGGACCTCGTCCTTGTCGATGCGGACGACCTTGCCCTCGACGAGCTGGCCCTCCTCGACGGTCACCATCGTGTCGTCGATGTAGTCGGCGAAACTGCCGACGTCGTTCGAGGTGATCTCTCGGGGCGTGTACACCCCCTCGGCGTTGAAGGTACCCATCTCGGAGGGGCTCTCGGTGAGCCCTTCGGGGACGAGGGTTGCCGTGGTCGTGGTGTCGGTCAAGAGATGCTCGAATCGGTTACTCGGGTGGTCCGGACTGTGCTTCGGTTGCGGTCGGTCCGCAGGCGCGGACAGACCGATCAGCCAGCGTAGCAGCGGGCTCCAGCCCCGTCCCAGCCCCGAACTCGCTGGCCCCGATCCCCGTTCTGGTCACCGAATCGGCGCCTACAACCGCCGAAGTGGTGACCAGAAAAATCTGCTCTCCGTTCTGGTCACCGGATCGGTGCCTGTGACCGCCGATGTGGTGACCAGAAGGTCAGGTTGGTCGGCGGGCGACGAGGAGGAATTCGGCGTGGTCGAGGTCGGGGGTGCGACGGGCGTAGGCGCCGGGGTCGACCGACCAGACGTGTTCGGGTTCGAGCCCGGCGAGGCGTGCGACGAAGCGGAGTTCTCGGGGCGTGTATCCGGTGGTCCACAGATCGGCGTCGAGGTCGACACCGGCATCGTCCTTGACCTGGGTTCGCTCGTGCATGACGCCCGCATCGACGTCGAAGTCGCCGGCGCCCTCGGACCCGACCTGGTACTTGACCTGGAAATACGACGAGAAGGCGCTGAGCACCAGGTGTCCCCCGGGCCGGAGCGCCGACGCCAACTGCCTGACGGCGTCGACATCAGCGTCGAGCGGAGACCCCGGACCGCCGAGGAGGCCGAATCCGCCCTGACACAGCGAGATCACGGCGTCGAAGCAGGGTCCGGTCGGCAGCGACCGGATGTCGGCGACGGCGGCGGGCGACGGCGGGTCGCCGTGGCGGACGAGGCGACAGAAGCTCTCGGCGAGGTCCATTCCGACGACGGGGACGCCGCGCTCATGCAGCGCTCGAACGTGTCGACCCGGGCCACAACCTGCGTCGAGCACGCGGGACGCTCCGTCGAGGCCCAGCAGCTCGACGAGGAAGTCCGCTTCCTGCTCGGTGCCCTTCGTGAACGAATAGCGCAGGTACGCCGACTGCATGTGATCGGCCAGCGGCCCGAACCATCGCCCGGACTCCGGCTGATCGATCACTTGGCGGACGCCCAGGAGTCGCCGAACGCGAGGTTGACGTCGAGCGGCACCCGCAGCTCGCACGCGTCATGCATCGTCTTGTCGACGAGTTCTCTCGCGACCTCGATCTCGTCTGCCGGGACCTCGCAGATGATCTCGTCGTGGACCTGGAGGATCACCCTTGTCGAGAGCTCCTGTTCGTCGAGCGCCCTGTCGAGCTGCACGAGTGCGACCTTGAAGATGTCCGCAGCGAGCCCCTGGATGCCGGCGTTCATCGCCTGGCGCTCCCCTGCCTGACGGATGCGCACGTTCGAGGACGACAGCTCCGGGATCTGGCGACGACGGCCGAACAGCGTCTCGGTGTAGCCCTTCGCTCGCGCCTCGTCCACCACGCGGTCCATGTACGCATGCACGTTCGGGAAGGCGGCGAAGTAGGCGTCGAGGATGACGGCGGCTTCCTTGGTCGGGATGTTCAGACGTTGGGCGAGGCCGTAGGCCTCCATGCCGTAGGCCAGCCCGTACGAGACCATCTTCGCCTTCGCCCGCTGGTCAGACGCGACCTCGTCGAGGCCGATGCCGAAGACCCGCGCCGCGGTCTCGGTGTGGATGTCGGTACCCGACTCGAACGCCTCGATCAGCCCGGGATCGTCGGCGAGATGAGCGATGCAACGCAGTTCGATCTGGTTGTAGTCGGCGACGAGAAGCGTGTAGCCCTCGCCGGGGACGAAGGCCTCTCGGAATTCCTTGCCCATCTCCGACCGCACCGGGATGTTGTGCAGGTTCGGGTTCTCGGAGCTCAGACGACCCGTTCGGGCCACCGTCTGGTTGAACGATGCGTGGATCCGGCCGTCGTCTGCGACGTCCTGCAGCAGCGACTCGCCGTACGTCGACCGCAGCTTCTCGACCTCGCGGTAGCGCAGGATGTGCTCGATGATGGGGTGTTCGCCCTGCATCTTCTCGAGTGTCTGCGCGTCGGTCGAATACCCCGTCTTCGTCTTCTTCTGCGGCGTGAGGCCGAGCTCGTCGAAGAGGACCTCGCGCATCTGCTTGGTCGAGTTGACGTTGAACGGGTGGCCGGCGTCGTCGGTGATCGCTTGGCGGAGTTCGTCGGCCTCCGTGGTGAGGCGGTCGCGGAGCCGGGTGAGCACCTCGATGTCGACGCCGACTCCGAGAACCTCCATCTTGGCGAGGACTCGGACGAGTGGGACCTCCATGTCGTCGTTGAGTTCTCGGAGACCCTGGGCGTCGAGAGCCTCGAGCAGCTTCGGAGCGAGGACGTGTGTCGCCAGCGCCTCACGCGCAGCCAGAAGGGCCCGCGGAACCTCGGCGTCGCCACCGAGGTCGAGCTGACCCTCGGGCGCACCGGCGTCGTCCGGTAGCTCGAGACGCACGTAGCGCTGGAGCAGGTCGGTGAGGCGGTAGTTCGTCTCCGCCGGATCGAGCAGATAGGCGGCCAGCGTCGTGTCGAGTCCGAGCCCGCCGATGTCGAGATCGGCCTCCCAGAGCGCCTTGAGCAGGACCTTGGCGTGGTGCGTGGCGACGGTCCGGTCGGACAACACGCGGGTCAACGAGGCGCGCACGCCGTCGTCCGCGAGGGCCGTCAGCGGGATCCAGAGGACCTCGGCCAGCGACTCGTCGACGACCACGGCGATGCCGTCGAGTCCGTCGTCGACGTCGAACGAGCCAGCGACGCCGAGCGACCCTTCGGTGTCGAGCGAATCGAGCGCACTGATGGCGTCGGCGGGATCCGTGCCGCCGACGACCTCGGCTTCGAGGACCTCGGACGACTTCATGGCACCGAGATCGGCGCCGAGCGCTTCGGTGAGTCGTTCGAACAGCGAGTGGAACTCGAGGAACTCGAACAGCCGCTTCAACTCGTCGGCGTCGATCTCCCCCATCGCCAGATCGGCCATGCCACCCGGCAACTCCTCCGACAGGTCGACGTCGCGGATCAGGTCCATCACGATGGCGTTCTCGCGGACGATCTCCTCGGCCGCTCCCAGGTTCTCGCGCAGCTTGGGCGTCTGGGCGTCGAGGTTTGCGAAGATGCCGTCGAGGTCGCCGTAGGTGTTGAGGAGTTTGGCCGCGGTCTTCTCGCCCACCCCGGGGACCCCCGGGAGGTTGTCGGACTTGTCGCCGCGCATGGCGGCATAGAGGACGTACTTGTCGGGACGGACGCCGGTCCGCTCCTCGATGCCGTCCTCGTCGTAGAGGGCGTAGTCGGACACCCCACGCTTGTTGTACAGGACCCTGACGTGCGGATCCTCGACGAGTTGGTAGGCGTCTCGGTCGCCGGTGACCACGATCACGTCGTCGCCATTGTCCCGGGCCTGCGTGGCGAGCGTCGCCAGGATGTCGTCGGCCTCGACGCCCGCCTGATCGACCATCTTGATCCCCAGGACCTCGATGACCTCGCGGACGAGTCCCATCTGCTGGCGAAGGATGTCCGGTGTCTCGGCCCGGCCCGCCTTGTAGTCGGCGACCCGTTTGTGGCGGAAGGTCGGCTCGGGGCGGTCGAACGCGACCACGACGCCGTCGCTCGGGTGGTCCCGCAGCATGTTGATGAGCATCGACGTGAAGCCGAAGACGGCGTTCGTGACCTGCCCCGACGCCGTCGCCAGATCGGTCGGGAGCGCGAAGAAGGCGCGGTAGGTGAGCGAATTCCCGTCGATCAGCAGGAAACGCCTCCGTCGGCCGTGGCCGGCCTCGTCGGTTGACGAATGCTCCGCATTCGTCGGCTCTAGCTTGCCGTCAGGCACGGGGATCAGCCTTCGTCGGGTCGGAGGGTGCCCTCGATGACCTGCTCGGCGACGTCGCGGGCCTTGACCCGGCTGTTCATCGCCTGCTTCTGGATCCAGTCGAACGCCTCGGACTCGGCCATGTCGTGGTCGTCCATGAGGATGCCCTTGGCACGATCCACGAGCTTTCGGGTCTCGAGCTGGTCCTCGAGGGTCTGCGTCTGGTCGTGGAGGGCGCGCATCTCGCGGTGTCGACCGAGCGCGATCTCGACCGCGGGGATCAGTTCGGACCGTTGGAACGGCTTGACGAGATAGGCCAGCGCACCAGCGTCGCGGGCCTGCTCGATCAGGTCTCGCTGCGAGTACGCAGTGAGGATCAGCACCGCCGATTTGTTGGTGGTCGAGATCTCCCGAGCGGCAGCAAGGCCATCGAGGCCCGGCATCCGGATGTCGAGGATGGCCAGGTCAGGCTCGAGGTCGCGAACCAACTCGACGGCTTCGTCTCCGCGGCCGGTCTCGCCGACGACGTCGTAACCCTCTTCCTCCAGCGTCTCCTTGAGATCGAGACGAATGATGGCTTCGTCCTCGGCAATCACCACGCGGGTGGCCATTGCGGTCTCCTTCCCCGCTGGGCTGCGGTACTCGAATACGAGTCGCGATGGTGCCACGGAACCGTGTCGCGGCGGAAACGATCTGCGCTTCCGCGCCGCAGACCCGACCGGTCAGCGGGTCTCGGCCATCAAGCGGTCGAGCAACTCGTCCTGGGCGATCTCGAGGCGTGCGATCTCGTCGGCGACGGACGCCCGATGGTTCCGCATGGCGTCGGCGTGGCGAGCAGCCTCGCGATGTTCACGATCGGACACCGGCGTCTCGGACACCAGCGAGCGGAGTCGAGCGTCGTCTGCCGCGTCGGCGAGGTGGAGGAGTTGCTCGTCGGCCACCACCAGCTCGTCACGGAGCGTTCGAATGCGGCGACCGACCTCGGTGAGACGACGCTCGACCTGACGTCTGGACACGGAGTCATTGTACGCCTGTCCCCCGTGAGCGGCAGCGACACCACGGCTGGTCGGCGCCCTACGATCGGCCCGACCTCGGGAGCGGCTCGCGAGACGGCTTCCACACGGCACGAAACGGACTAGTCAGTTCGGGGGGATCGAAATGAACCATTCGGGTGATCGCTTCGTCACGCGTTTCTGCCGATACTGGACACATCGCCCGAATCAACACGTCGGGCACGCTCCCGCCACGCCGAGAACCACGGGTATCGACTCCATGCAATTGCCTCCGCGACGCAGCCGCACCCGAGCCGACGAACGAGGCGCGGCCATGGTCGAATTCGCGATGGTCGCCGTCATCCTCGTCCTGCTCGTGGTCGGCATCATCAACTTCGGTCTGCTCCTGTCGTTCAAGCAGGACGTGACGCGATCTGCGACCGAGGGGGCTCGGGTCGCTGCTGTAGCGCTGCCGCCCGCAGCCGCTCCCGCGGCGCAGACCTCCGACAGTCGCTACATCGCTGGAGTCAACGGCACGAACGACGCCGTGGACTCGTTCAACAAGACCTGTGGAGTCGACGGCATGGTCTGCAGCGTCATCATCCACAACTGCGACACGGCTCCAGTGGTCGGGTCGGTGGCCTACTACAACGACGGCGTCGACGATTGTGTGACCGTGGAACTCACCTACGACTACGCAGGATTCCCGTTGATCGTCGAGCCGCCCATCCTCGGGTCCGCGCTCCCGGACTCCGTCTCCGCGAAGTCCGTCGCTCGGTTGAACGAATGAGGTCTCGTATGCCGCTGATCCGAACGCAACGGGCATCTCGCGGCGCGGTGCTCCCGATCGTCGCGCTCCTCCTCCCCGTGTTCTTGATCATCACTGCCATGGCGGTCGATCTCGGACGGCAGCGGAACGACCGACGGTCGATGCAGTCTGCGGCCGACGTCATCGCGCTCGACATGGCCCGGCTCGCCAACGGACGCACGATCACCCAGATCGCCCTCGGCGACCTCGAGAATCCGCCGACCGAGACCGCCCTCAGGGAATCGGCCGAACGCAACGGCGTCGACCGCGATTCCCAGCTGGTGCACCAGTGGGGCGTCACCGACGCAGCTGGCGCCTTCACTCCCATGTTCCTCGGTTCCGACATCCCCGACACCGCACAGATCATCGCGAGCGACACCACCGACTACTTCTTCCAGCCCGGATCCGGTGACGTCGAACGAACGGCACGCGCCCAGTACGGCGCCGAAGCGCTCGCCGGATTCAAGGTCGGGTCCTTCGGAGCGAGCGTCGACCCGACCTCGGCTGGCCTGCTCAACTCCGTCGTGACACCGTTGCTCGGGAGCCCATTGGGCTTCAACGCCCTCAGCTACCAGGGGCTCGCCGGTGCCAGCGTCAACGTCTTCGAACTCGGCACGGAGATGGGCCTCCTGACGCCGCATGACGTCCTGAACTCCACCGTCGCCTTCGATGACGTCGTGCTCGCGAGTGCAGACATCCTCGAACGAAACGGCGATTCTGCGAACGCCTCGCTCCTCCGCAACTCCATCACGACGGAGATGCAGAACATGGATGTCCAACTCGGCCAGTTCGTCGAGGCCGACACCGGCGGCGAGGGCCCCGGTATGGCCGCTGACCTCAACATCCTCGGGATGCTCACCGGAGCTGCCTTCGCTGCCCAGTGCACTCCGGATCCCGCAGGTTTCGCCGACTGCTCGGGCCTCAACCTCCCGAACGTCACCGCCAACGCTCCGCTCGTCTCGTCGACCAGCTCGCTCAAGGTCATCCAGGGGCCGCAGTACGCGTACGGGCCGATCAACACCTTCGCGGACACCGGGCAGGTCCAGCTGGCCGTTCTGTCCACGGTCGGCGGACAAGTCGTCGGCAAATGTGTGCCCACGCTCTTGAACGCCCTCTGCATCCTCAACGGACTCGGCTTCGTCGGTGACGTCGCTGCGGTGGTCACCGTGGACGCGAAGGTGACGCTGGCTGGCGGTCGAAACACCATCAACGACATCGGCTGCACCGATCCGTTGGCCGAGACCCTTCTCATCGGCTCGAACACCGACCTCTACAACGTGGCCCTCACCATCAAGGTCGAGTTCGGCAAGAGCAACGGCGTCGGGCTGTTGGTGGGCAACACGCTCGGCAACTTCACGCTCACCGGCTCGACGTCCTCGGTCAACGCAGCCGACTCCGAGCTCTTCACCGTCCCGCCCGATGTTCTCGGTGTCACCACCCGGGCGACGGGGAACGGCAACGTCGGCCTGTCGGGCATCGCGCTCACCGCGAGCGGCAGTTCCAACACCGTCCTCGGGCGAGTGGCAAGCCTGGGAGTCAACTTCACCATGGCCAACGTCCTGTCGGGGCTCGTGAACCCGCTCCTGGCGCAGCTCGACAACCAGATCATCAGCCCCCTCGCCAAGATCATCGGGGCGAACGTGACGGGCTCCGACCTCACGCCCGAGCAGATCGATTGCTCCTTCGGGAACGTTCAGCTCGTCGGCTGACGCCGCTAGCCTGACCGCGCCCAGCCCGGGTGGTGGAATGGCAGACACGGCGGATTCAAAATCCGCTGACCTCACGGTCGTGCGGGTTCGACTCCCGCCCCGGGCACGTGTCGGCTTCGCCGACCCCGAGTTGTTCGCTGACGCTCACAACGTCGAGTCCAAGACTGAGGGCGACTCCTCGCCCGGGCGACCGTCGAGTTCGTCGCCGATGCTTCGCATCGGCCGATCACCCTGCTGGCGCTCACAACGTCGAGTCCAAGACCCAGCCGACTTCTCGCCCTGGCGGCCGACTTCCTCGTGGCTGCGATTCCGGATGCAGATGTCTACGATCGGGGCCATGAAGCGTTTGCTCTTCCTGGCGGCCATCGTCGGCTTCGTCGTGTGGCGAGGCCGACGCCTCGACCACTACGACCGAGAGCACGGTCATGGCGCCTACGCCAGGGTCAAGCCGGTCAGCACCGACTGAACAGATCGAAGAAATCACCGGGGGCGTGAAACGAACTCCCCCGGCGCACAGTCCGACCACCGTTCTCCCCCGCCCCACCAGTCCTGAGGTCCCATGCGCTGCTTCGTCTTCCCCGGCCAGGGAAGCCAACTCCCGGAGATGGGATCGACGTTCGTCGGATCACCCGCTTGGACGTTGGTCGACGATGCCTCCGACGCCGCGGGGCGCGACGTCGCTCACCTCCTCCTCGCTGCCGACGCCGACGAGTTGGTCGAGACTCGGAACGCCCAGTTGGGGACGTTCGTGCACTCGATGGTGGTCCTCGCGTCGCTGCGAGACGAAGGCGTGGATGCCGGCATCGTCGCCGGTCACAGCCTCGGTGAACTCTCAGCTCTGTGCGCCGCCGGGGTCCTCGACTACGCGTCCGCCGTTCGACTCGTGGCTGCCCGTGGCGATGCCATGCAGGAGTGCACGACCACACGCAAGGGCACCATGGCCGCGGTCCTCGGTTTGGACGACGACGTCGTGACCGAGGTCTGCGATCGAGTGGACGACGACGTCTGGGTCGCCAACAGCAACGCTCCCGGCCAGGTCGTGATCGCCGGTGACCCTGCGGCAGTGGACCGAGCGGCCGTCGACGCCAAGGATGCCGGTGCCAAGCGAGTCATGCCGCTCGACGTCTCGGGCGCATTCCACACGCCGTTCATGGCCCCAGCCAGCGATGCGCTTGCCGAAGCCATCGAGAGCACGACGTTCCACGATGCGGCGATCCCCGTCGTCGCCAACGTCGACGCCGAGATCCACAACGCGGCGGCAGACTGGCCCGACCTCCTCGGTCGACAACTCACCAGCCCGGTCCGCTGGGCCGCGTCGGTGCAGACCCTTGTCGACCACGGGGCCACGACGTTCGTCGAGGTCGGGCCCGGCGCGGTCCTGACCGGCACCATCAAGCGCATCGACCGATCGAGCACACGGCACTCGGCGATGACGCCCGAGCAGGTCGATCGTCGCAGGATCGACGCCGGCGTGGTCGATGGCCGCCTGTCCTGCCTCCGCAGCGAGTCCGGCGGTCGTGCCGCCCTGGCGACGTTCCTGGATCCCGGTTCGTTCCTTGATCCACTCGTCGGTCGTGTCGAGTCGGGCCTCGAGGTCGGCGTTGGTCAGGATGCCGTCGGGAAGGGCCGTGCCCCAGCCGATGATCCGGCCGCTCGATGCGCCGTTCATACGGCGATTTCCGCAGCGACGACAGCGTCGACCTGCTCGGGCG
>JBBSLH010000084.1:0-13204 GCA_038255425.1 Acidimicrobiales bacterium | reverse complement strand
CCCCATGTCGGTTCGCGCTCGTTGCTGCGATCGGGCCGGTACGTCCAGCGATTCGCTGGACGAGGTCGTGATCGGGGCACCGGACACCAACGGTCGATCGTGGCTCGCCGAGATCCCATTCGAGATCCGGATGTCGCGGCAACACCAGGGTGAGCGGCCCGGGCCAGTGTTCTGCGGCCAGGACCGCCGCGGTGGCCGAGAGCGTCCCGGCGATGGAGAACGCCTGCATCGTCGACGCGCACAGCACGGCGACCGGCACGTCCGCAGCACGACCCTTGAGGGCGAAGATCCTGGCCATCGCGTCGGCGTCGTCCGGAAGCGCCACCAGTCCGTAGACCGTGTCTGTCGGCACCACGACGACTCCTCCACCAACGAGGACCTCGCCGATTCGGGATGCCGCGTCGGCTTCGGAGGCACTGATGGTCTCCGTCACGGTCACACCCGAGCGACGAGATAGCGATCGCGACCGGCGAGGTCGGTGCCGGTGCGGACATGGCCGAAGCCGGCATCGGAGGCGAGCGTTCGGATGGTCGCAGCCTGGTCGGGGGCATGCTCGACGACCAGGGCGCCTCCCGGCGCCAACCAGCGGCGAGCGCCACCGACGATCACCCGGATGTCGTCCAAGCCGTCGGCGCCGGCTCGCAGTGCGGCCGTCGGCTCCCAGTCCTCGACCAGTGATGGCAGGACGTCGCCGTCGGCGACATAGGGCGGGTTGGACACGATGACCCCGACTTCGCCGGCCAGCGCATGTGGCAGCGGATCGAACCACGAGCCCTCGACGAGCCTGACCGACCCAGCGCGACGCCCCAGACCGGTGCAGTTGGCGCGCGCCACGGCGAGTGCCTCGGCCGATCGTTCGACCCCCCAGACCTCGGTCCCTCCCCGCTCGACCGCGACAGACAGCGCGATGGCACCGGACCCCGTGCCGAGATCGACGACAGGACCGCCGACACGCGTGTGCTCCTCGAGCACCGCGTCGACGACGACCTCCGTCTCCGGGCGAGGGATCAACACCCGACGGTCCACGAACAACTCGAGCGTCCGGAACGACCAACGCTCGAGCACGTACTGCAGTGGTTCACCACGCTCTCGACGCTCGACCATCAGCCGCCAGTGGTGATGAGAACGCACCGTCGCCGGTTCCTGCCCAGCGACATGCAGCGGATCTCCCGCGGCTCGTTCAACGATCCACCGGGCCTCGGCGTCGGCGTTCGCGACGCCGCCGGAGCGCAGTCGGTCGACCGTCTCGTCGAGGAGTTCGGCCCACGACGTGGTGTCCGCAGCTTCTTCGGCGTCGAGCCCATCCATCGCCCGAACAGCGTACGAGCGCGCCGCTGCTGCGCGAGACTCCGCGCCAATGGGTCCCGCAGACGTGTGGAATGAGTTGGCGTCGCCATGGCAGGCAGCGTTCGACGAGGCTTGGGCGTCGTGGAGCGCCGGATGCTTCGGCATCGGCGCCGTCGCGGTGGACGAGGCCGGCGAGATCGTCGCCCGAGGTCGGAACCGCGTGCTCGAACAGAAGTCCGCACCGGGAGTCCTCGCCGACACCGCGATCGCTCATGCGGAGATGAACGTTCTGGCCGGGGTCCCGTGGCAGGGAGCGAGCGGTGTCGAGTTGTACACGACGCTCGAGCCGTGTCTCATGTGCGCATCGGCCATCCGCATGGCGCCCATCGGGATCGTTCACTTCGCTGCCGCCGACGCCATGTTCGCCGGTCTCACGGACGTCCTCGCGATGCATCCGTTCGCCGCCCAACGGGCTCCACGACAACACGGCCCCATCGGCGGGCCACTCCAGCGGTTCGCGAGCGTGTTGCCTCTGTCGTTCATCGCCTTCTGGGTCGGAGCAGAGGGCGATTCGATCCGCTTCGCACAGGACCACGACCCGGCGACGGCGGCGCTCGCCCTCGACCTCGTGCGCGACGGCCGCCTCGTCGTCGCCAAGGACGCCGGCGGATCGACCGTCGACGCCCTCACCGCCATCTGGGACGATCTCGTCTGAGCGCCTGTAAACCTTTCGCCACCCCTGGTGCGTGTGTCGTGTTGTGCAACCGATTCCTGCTGCGAGGGCGACTGCGGTGACCGAACCGGAGAACGCTCCACCTCCGACCACGTTCGACGCGTTCTACCGAGACGAGTACCGACCGCTGCTGAAGCTCGCCTGGTCGCTGGCCGGCCGACGTGATCTGGGCGAAGAACTCGTCCAGGAAGCAATGGTCACCGTGCACCAGCGATGGGACACCGTGCGCTCGTACGACAAGCCCGGTGCGTATGCCCGACGCGTGCTGCTCAACGCGGCGACGTCGGCGGCGCGCCGTCGGGCAGCCGAGAAGCGGGCGGTCGAGCGGCTGGAAGCCCGGACCGGACCGGTGCGCCTCGCACCGGAGCCGCCACCGGACGAGTCGTTCTGGGCGGCGCTCCGAGCGCTCCCCGAGCGCCAGGCACAAGCCGTGGCGCTGCACTACATCGAGGACCGGTCCATCGACTCGATCGCCGAGATCCTCGACATCGCCCCCAACACCGTGAAGGTCCACCTGCACCGTGGACGACTCGCCCTGGCCGAGACGCTCCGCCCCGAGGAGGAAGAACGATGAGTTCTCCGAACGAAGACCAACTGCTCGCCGATCTCGACCAGCGTGCACACGCTGCGACCCATGCGCTGGACGACGCAGTCGAGCGCACGGCGATCCCCGATTTCGCCGCACCCTCGGCACCGCGACATCCACGATGGATCTCGCCCATCTCGATCGCCGCCGGCCTCCTGGTCGTCGCGCTGATCGCCGCCGCGCTCGTGTTCTCCGGCGGGGACGACGAGAACACCCTCGCCGGCGAGATCGGCTTCACCTACCTGGCACTGCCGGACCCCGAGGCACTGGGCTACCGAGTCGTGGACGCCTTCGACGGAACAGAGGGCCGAAGCGGTCCGCAATCGGACCCGACGATGGACACAGTCGTCACGGTGCAGGGCCCCGACGATGCGGACGACCCGTGGGCGGAAGCGGTCGTCTCGTATTCACTCCCGTCCGAGATCACGACCCTCGACGGCGAGTCCGTCGACATCGGTGGCCCGGAAGCGACCTACACCGAGGAGGGCGCCGGTCCGACCGTGGGATGGATCGACGGTGACGAGACTCGCTACCTGGTCAGCAACCGCGTCGACCGCGATCGCCTCGTCGAGCTCGCGACGGCGGCGAACGACGGTTCAGCGACCGGCCAACGAGTCCTGTACTCCGGCGGGATCGGCGACCTGTTCCCGATGGCCCTGACCACCATCGGCCGAGGCGGCGCCACCGGCGTCGAACGGACGGCCATCGTCGCCTATGCCTCCACGACCAGTTCCGACGAACTCGGAATGTCGGTGGCGACCACCGCTGGCTCCGGCGCCCAGCTCCGCGCCGCCTCCGCCCTGGCCACCTCGACCCGCGACGTCACTGTCCGGGGCCACGACGCCGTCCTCGCCGAGTTCTTCGGCAGCCTCCTCCAGGTGTCGTGGTTGGAAGACGACAACACCCTCGCTCGGGCCGACGCCATCGGCATCGACGAGGACACCTTCGTCGATCACCTGAACCAGCTCGAGCCCGTCGACCCAGCCACCTTCACCGATCTGGCCGACGACACAGCGCCGGCCACGGCGCTGCCCGGCAGCGAGCCCCGAGACACGGAGACCTCCGAGGCACCAGTCGACCAGAGCCTGGGATCGGTGTATCTGGTGGAGGGTGACGTGAACTACAAGGGCTCGCTACTTCGCTCATCGGACGGGTCGCTCTCCCTCGACGCCAGCGAAGAGACGCCGAGCGGGAGCTCAGGCAGCAGTTCGTCGCTCGAAACGACCGAGGAGCCTGCGGTTCTCCGCTTCAACGCCGCCAACGGCTCGCTCCTCATCGTCGGCGTCATGCCGGCTGGCGTCGACCGGGTGGAGATCCGGGACGGAGACTCGATCGTCGAGGGATCAGGACCCTCGACAGCCAAGCTCGTCGGACCCGAGGCGACCGTCTTCGGGATGCTGGTCGGCCCCGAGTTCGTCGATCGCGACCTGACCGCCGTCGGTACCCGATCAGACGGAACCGAAGTCAGCATCGAGTTCTGAGCCGTCAGCCCGAGTCGCCCTCGAGGTCGCCCTCGAGACGACGCGTCTGCTCGTGCTGGACCAGGGCGTCGGAAATGTCGTCCAGTTCGCCGGCCAGGACCTTGTCGAGCTTGTAGACGGTGAGCCCGATGTCGTGGTGGGTGACCCGATTCTCCTTGAAGTTGTAGGTCCGGATCTTCTCGGATCGACCCCCGCCGCCGACCTGGTCCTTGCGGGCCGACGACAGCTCGGCCTGCTGACGATCCTGCTCCAATTGGTACATCCGTGCCTTGAGCACCCGCATGGCCTTCGCCTTGTTCTGGAGCTGGCTCTTCTCGTCCTGCATGGCGACGACGACACCCGTTGGCTTGTGCGTGATGCGGACGGCCGAGTCGGTGGTGTTGACCGACTGACCGCCGGGTCCGGACGACCGGTACACCTGGATCTCGAGGTCGTTCTGATCGATCTCGATCTCGACGTCGTCGACCTCCGGCAGCACCGTCACGGTCGCGGACGACGTGTGGATCCGGCCCTGTGCTTCGGTCACCGGCACTCGTTGCACGCGGTGCGGGCCACCCTCGTGCTTCATCCGGGTCCACGCCCCGTCGCCCTTCACGACGAACGTGATGTCGTTGTAGCCACCCATGTCGGAGTGGTCGGTGTTCATGACCTCGAGCTTCCAGCCCATGCGTCCGGCGAACGCCTCGTACATCTGGAACAGGTCGCGGGCGAAGAGGTTGGCCTCCTCGCCCCCTTCGGCGCCCCGGATCTCGACGATGACGTTGCGTCCCTCGTTCGGGTCCTTGGGAAGCAGCAGTTGCTTCAGCTTCTCGGACAGTCGAGCGACATCGGCCTCGGTCTCGACCGCTTCGGCTCGGAAGAGCTCCTTGTCGTCACCCTCGGACTCGCGAGCGAACTCGCGAGCCGTCTCGAGGTCGCCGGTCCGGGCACGCAGCTCGGTGCCGACCTCGACGATTCCCTCGAGTTCGCGATACCGACGCGCCGCATCGGCATAACGCTGTTGGTCGGCGATCAACTCCGGATCGCCGAGGCGGGCCTGGAGGTCGAGGAACTCACGCTCCAGCGCGTCCAGGCGATCCAACATCGCGCCGAGGCTACCGATCGCCCCTGCTGATCAGGTCTTCCAGTCGCCGTCGACGGGTGCGATCTCGGCCGGTCGCACCAGGTCGGCGACCATGGCTTCGACGACAGGGAGCACATCGCGCGACGGCATCGCGAGCAGCAGAGTGGCCTCGGAGTCGATGGCGAGTCTGGCATCGGCAGCGAAGACCACGGCCTCGAGGTCGACTCCCACCGTGCACGCCACCACCACCGGCGCGCCATCGCGGGTGCCGACGGCTGCGGCAACACCACGGTCGCGCAGCCGCTCTCTCGGATTCGGCGTCGGAGCAGCCACCAGGTCGTCGACGCCGATGCGGTTCGGCTCGGCGATCAGCGTGTGCCGCAGCCAACGCTCGGGCACCAGCGTGGCGAGTGGATGGATGCGTCCACCCGGGCGACGGATTTCCCGAAGCTGTTCGACGACCCGCGTGACCGACGCTGCGTCGGGCAGGTCACCGTGCATCATCGCCGTGAGCTCACGGTCGAAACGACCGACACCCACCTCGAGGATCGGCTCGTCGTTGTCGAGCGCCCGCACGATGCGCACCAGTTCGAGCCCCCGATATTCGCCGGCCAGCCGATCACCCTCGACCACCACGTCGAGACCTTCTGCTTCGAGCACGGCGACGAGGTCAGGGGCGTCGGGTGGACCACGACCCTCGTCCGGCTCGGTGGGTTCCGCCGGTTTCAGCGTTCGGCCCTCGGACGTCCACACAGAGGTCGACGAGCTGAACTCGCCCGCCTGCCTGGTGATGGTGCCCGGATCGTCGTCGACGATCACATGGAGCTCGGTCGCCCCGCGCCGCCTCGACCATGCGACGGCAGCACCGAGGCCGTGTTCGCCGTCGAGGAGGACGAAGGCCCGATCGTCGACCACCATTGCGGCACCGGTGCCGATGGTCGAGTGCGGCCCACCGACGTCCCATCGCTCGCGCACGAGCGCGCCCAACTTGACCGCGTTCCGCGCAGCCAACCGGAGCGAGGCTTCGGCGACGTCGGCGGGAGTGGCCTCGTCGGTCATTGCTGTGCGCTCACCGGCCGGGCCGGCGAGAACGACTCAGGAGTCGGACGACTCGGCGGTCTCGTCGGCCGCAGCTTCGTCTGAAGCCGGAGCTTCGTCTTCGACCGGTGCGTCACCGAGCACGACGTCGGCAGCGGCAGCGCCCGCGGGCGGACCCTCGACTGCGCCGACCTGCTCGTCGGCCGCTTCGCTGGCTTCTTCTTCGGCAGCGCCACCGGACTTCTTGCGGCGACCGTAGCGACGCTCGAAGCGGTCGATGCGTCCACCGGTGTCGACCAGCTTCTGCTTGCCCGTGTAGAAGGGATGGCATTCGCTGCAGAGTTCGACGCGCAGCTCAGTGGCCGTCGACCGGGTCTCGAAGTCGTTCCCGCACGAGCAATGCACGGTGACGAGCTGGTAATCGGGATGGATGTCGGTCTTCATCGGGACTTCTCCTCTTTGGCCACTGCGCCGAGCAGGTCGTCGTTCGACGGCGTGTCTCGCAGGCGGTTGATCAGCGTATCGAGTCCGTCGGCATTGTCCGCACTCGAGTCGTCGGCCTTGTCGGCGAGCAGGCGGCGGAGCGCATCGCGCTGGATCGCACCGTCGTCCCCGACGAGCGCTTCCTCTCGGCGGGTCGACGTCTGACCGACGTCGATCGCCGGGAACGAACGTCGCTCGGCAGCGAAACGGTCCAGGCGGATCTGGGTCGTGGCGGCGCCGACGACGGCTTCGTACACGGCCTCGTCGACGTCGGAATCGGTGTCGACACTGACCGTGGCGACCAGCGTGATCGAGCCCGCATCCTCCAGGTTCCGGCCGGCGCCGAGGGCGCGCTTGGCGGCCTGGATGGCGCCGTTGTCGAGCCCACCGAGCGAGCGGCCACTGTTCTGGCCACCGTGCGGCGACGCGTGGTCGGCACGGGCGAGGCGGGTGAGACCGTCGACCAGGACGACGACGTCGTCGCCGGCCTCGGCCATCCGGCGGGCACGTGCCAGCGCCAGGTCGATCATCGCGACGTGTTCTTCGGGCTCGGCGTCGAACGCAGAGCCGTAGACCGTGCCGGCAGCGACGAACCGCTGCATCTCGGTGATCTCCTCGGGGCGTTCGTCGAGCAGGACCACGATGAGCGTGGCCTGTGACTCGTTCGCCTCGATCGAGCGGGCGACGGCCTGGAGGATCGTCGTCTTTCCCGATCGGGGCGGGGCGGCGAGGAGCACTCGGCTGCCCTTGCCGATCGGCGCGAGCAGATCGAGCGCCCGTGTCGTCGTCGTGTCGGCGTCGTCCTCGACGGTGAGCGTGATGCGCTCGCTCGGGAAGACGGCGGTGAGCTCCTCGAACAGCGGACGGTCGCCGAGGACGTCGGACTCGACGTCATTCACGGTGTCGACTCGAAGGATCGCCGGGTTCTTCTCGTTGCGGAACGCCGGCCGGGACCCGCCGGCGACGATGTCGCCCCTGCGAAGTCCGAACTGGCGGACCTGCTTGACCGATACGTAGCAATCGTCCTTGGAGGGCAACAGCCCGTCGACCCGGAGGAACCCGTAGCCATCGTCACGGAGATCGAGGCAGCCCGAGACCGGGATGGGTTCGCCGGTGAACTCGTCCTGCTCGGGCCCACCTTCGCGGTTGCGCCCACGGCGTCGGCGTCGTCGGCCACCCTCACCGTCGTCGTTGTCGCCCTGACCCTGGTCCTGACCCTGACCCTGGTTCTGGTCCTGACCCTGGTTCTGGCCGTTCTGACCCTGGTTCTGGCCGTTCTGACCACCGTTCTGACCGCGCTGGCCGCTGTTCTGGCCGCCGCGCTGCCCACCGTTCTGGCCGCGGGACTTCGCATCGCCGCTACCCGACTCGGACTTCCCCGCCGCGCCGCTCTCGTTCTTCTTGGCCGCAGGCTTCTCGGCCTTCACGTCGGCCTTCGATTCGATCTCGGGCGCGGGCTTCTCGTCTGCGGACTCGCTGTCCGACGTCTCCGCAGCGGCGTCGCCGCCGCCGACCACGCCCGTCAACTCGAGGATCTGCTCGATGATGTCGGCCTTGCGGGTGCGGGAGGTCACCTTGCCCCCGAGGGCACCAGCGATCTTCTGCAGTTCGTCGCGATCCTTGCGTTCGAGCGTCTCGCGCTCGGCTTCCACGCTCATCAGGTCTGTCTCTCTCGTCGATTCTCGAAGATGGTGCCCGGGCGGTTGAGCACGGTCACGGTGACCCACTCGTTCCCCTGGTGTGCCAGCACCGCGGCTGCGCACGTGGTCGACTCCCCGGAGGGTCGCCGGCCGATGCGCCGGTGTAGCCCGTGCGATGCGCACTGCGCAGCGGTCCGGGCCAGTCACCGACGATAGCGGGTGGTCTGGGCCGTGCACCAACCACTGGACCGCGACGCGCGAACGACCAGTGCACGATCTCGTCTCGCTGCTGCGTCCCGCTCCGGACACCTCCGAACGCGTGCTCGCCCAGAGCTGCCCCGAAGAAGCGACAGACCGGCGGCCACGACCGCGGTCACCGGACGGCGAAGCCGTCGAGCGGCGGCGGGCGTTCTTCGAGGAGATGGAGCAGCGAACGCTCGCCACGGCGCACCCACCCCACGTCCGGAGGTCCTTGCAGTCGAGGTAGCCACCGCAGGGGTGAACTCACCCGCTCCCCATCTCCGGATCAGTCCGAGATCAGCCCTCGCACGAGCGACTCGACGGCTTCGAGCTCGCCCTCCACCGACCCGATGCGCTCGGGCAGATCGAGGAGATCTGCCAAGTGCGCCGGCAACGGGGGCCGGATGCCAGTGGCCTTCTCGACCGCGTCGGGGAACTTCGCGGGATGTGCGGTGGCCAGGCAGACGACCGGGGCGTCGGGCAGGTCGGCCACACGGTCGACGGCGCCGACCCCGACCGCCGTGTGCGGGTCGACCAGGATGCCGGACGCCGCGTGCTGCTCCGCGATCACGGCGAGCGTCTCGTCGTCGTCGAGGCGAGCGGTCCACCATCCCTCGGGACGTGGCGCATCGACTCGGCCCGATGCACGGAACTCCCGCAGCAACTCGCCCGTTCCATCGCCGTCGCCGCCCAACAGCTCGTGGAGCAGACGCTCGAGGTTCGACGACACCTGGATGTCCATGCTCGGGCTCAGGGTCGGGACGACCGGCTCCATCGACAACGTCCCCGTCTCGAGCCAGCGAGCGAGGATGTCGTTGGTGTTCGAAGCGACGAGGAAACCGCCGACCTCGAGCCCCATCTGCTGCGCGACCCAACCGGCGAACACGTTGCCGAAGTTCCCGGTGGGCACGCTGAACACCGGCGGCGTCGACTCCCCCGCACGCACCAGTGCATGTCTCGCAGTGACGTAGTAGACGACCTGCGCCATCACCCGACCCCAGTTGATCGAGTTCATCGCCGACAGCGACACCTCGTCACGGAAGGTCCGGTCGGCGAACGCCGCCTTGACGATGTCCTGGCAGTCGTCGAAGGTCCCTTCGAGCGCCACGGCGTGGAGATTGGGCGCGTCGAGCGTGGTCATCTGCCGCCGCTGGACCTCGGACACCCGACCCTCTGGGAACAGCACGACGCAGTCGAGGGCGGAACGACCGAGACATCCCTGCATGGCGGCCGAGCCGGTGTCGCCACTGGTCGCGACGAGGATCGTCGCACGGCGGTCCCGCTCGGTCAGGAAATGGTCGAACAGCCGGCCGACCAACTGCAGTGCGACGTCCTTGAACGCGATGGTCGGCCCGTGGAACAGCTCGAGCAACCAGCGACGGTCGTCGAGCCGGACGAGAGGACAGATCTCGTCGTGGTCGAACGTGGCGTAGGCCTCGGTGACGATGGCGTCGAACGCCGCACGGTCGATGGTCCCCTCGACGAAGGGCCACATGACGGCGGACGCGACCTCGGTGTAGGACGCATCGGGCGCCAGGTCGGGCAAGGCGGGGAACTGTTCGGGGACGAAGAGGCCGCCATCTGGAGCCAGTCCGGTGAGGAGTGTGTCGGCGAAGTCGAGGCGAGGCGAGTCGCCGCGGGTCGACCCGTAGAGGAGCGTCATGGCGTGCTGGCCTAGGCGCCGAGGACGCGCAGGACGCTGTTGACCTGACCGACCTCTTCGAGTTCGCGCAGGTCGTCGAGCGTGGCGTGCACGTCGGCTTCGCGAGCGGCGTGGGTGATGATCAACAGCCGCGCTTCGCCACCGAGACCGATCTGTTCCATCGACCGGATCGACACACCACGAGACCCGAGGACACCGGTGACCGCTGCCAGCGCGCCGGGACGGTCGAGCACGTTCATGTTCAGGTAGAACTCCGAACGGAGCTGCTCCATCGGCATGATCGGCGCCGGTGTCGATGCGAAGACGCTGGCATGCGTGCCCTTGAACTTGTTGGTCGCAGCGTCGATCAGGTCGCCGAGCACCGCGCTTGCGGTGGGGCCGCCGCCGGCACCACGGCCGTAGAACATCAGGTCACCCACGGCGGTCCCCTCGACGAAGATGGCGTTGAACGAATCGCGCACCGAGGCGAGCGGGTGCGTGTCGGGGATCATCGTCGGGTGGACGCGTACGGCAACGCCGTCGGGGCCGAACGACTCGATGACCGCCAGCAACTTCACGACATAGCCGAGCTTGGCGGCGACCTCGATGTCGGTCTGGGAGATGTGCGAGATCCCCTCGGTGTAGACGTCGTCGGTGGTCACGTAGCCGCCGTAGGCGATCGATGCGATGATCGCCGCCTTGGCTGCCGAGTCGTGTCCGTCGACGTCGGCCGTCGGATCCTCTTCGGCGTACCCGAGCGACTTGGCCTCGGCGAGCGACTCCTCGTAGTCGGCACCGTCGTCGGTCATCCGGCTGAGGATGTAGTTGGTCGTCCCGTTGACGATCCCCATCACCCGCGAGATCTGCTCGCCGGCGAGCGACTCGCGGAGCGGACGGATGAACGGGATGCCACCAGCGACTGCCGCCTCGAAGAGCAGATCGACGCCGTTGGCGTGGGCGAGTGAGAACAACTCGGCGCCGTCGGCTGCGAGCAGTGCCTTGTTCCCGGTGATCACCGGCTTGCCGTTGGCGAGCGCCCTCGCGACGAGGTCGTGCGCGGGCTGCACCCCACCGATCAACTCGACGACGACGTCGACGTCCGGGTCGTCGACGACGGCACCGGGGTCGGTGGTGAAGTGGTCGGCCGGCAGACCGACCGAACGGGGTTTGTCGAGCGAACGGACGGCGACCGGGCCGATCTCGAGTCGCAGGCCGGTGCGCTCTTCGATGTCGTCGCCGCGACTCTCGATGAGCCCGACGAGTGAGCCGCCGACGACGCCGCACCCCAGCAGTCCGATGCGGACCCTTGTCACTGTCATGGCGTCAACCGCATGGCGGGCCACGGTAGCGACCGGCAGCGCCGTGAGCGGTGTCAGAAAGCCGTTCATGATCATTGACGACTGTCGTGATGTTTCAGTATGTTCGAAACGTGCAGACCCGCTACCGCATGGAGGCCCCACTCGGCGTCGGGCCCGACGGCGTCGTGCACCGTGCGGTGGCCGAACGCCTGGGCGCACACCCGGTGGCATTGCGTCGGATGCCGATCCCCGTCGGCGTGGCGCGCTCGATCCTACGGCGCGACGCCGAGACCGTCGCCTCGCTCGGCCATCCGGGACTCGCCGTGGTCGACGACATCATCGACGTCGACGACGAGACGGTGCTCATCGCCTCCACACTGGGGACGCAGGGCACCCTCGCCGACCGTCTGGCGCTCGGTCCGCTCCCGATCGACCAAGCCGTCGAGGTGGTGCGAACCGTCGCCGAGGCCATCGGTTCGGCCCACGGACTCGGGCTGACGCATGGTCGTCTCACGGCGACCAACGTCCTCTTGACCGAGGGCGGACCGGTGGTGTGCGACCTGGTGCAGGCCGCCGCTCGACACCGCAGTGGGCTCGGCGAGAACGCCGTCGAGCGCGACACCGCCGACCTGATCCACCTCGCCGCGTCCCTCGTGAACGACACCGACCGCTCTCCCCGAGCGGCCGCGTACCGGTCGCTGTGTCGATGGTCGGCGGAGTCCGGGGCAGGCCTCGACGGCTTCATCGCCGCGCTCGAGCGCCTGGACCAAGTGGTCGAGCCACCCATGCCACTGCCCACCACCACGACGGCACCGATGTCCACCGGTCCGGCCGATCACGCGTCGGTCGGGCTGGTGGTCAGCGCATCGCTCGCCGTGGGCGCACTGCTCGGCGCCGTGGCAACACTTCTCCCGGCAGTCGGGTGAGGGTCAGAGGACGTCGTTGCGGACGAGGTCGTCGAACGACTCTCGCCGGACGACCTGCCTGGCATCGCCGCCGGAGCAGAACACGACCGCAGGCCGCAGGATCTTGTTGTAGTTCGAGCCCATCGAGTGGCCGTACGCGCCGGTCACCGGCGTGGCCAGCACGTCGCCGACCGCGAGGTCGTCGGGCACCCATCCCTCGCGCACCAACAGATCGCCCGACTCGCAGTGTTTACCGACGACCCGCACACCCTTCGACCGTTCCGCCGCAGCAGCGCGCGGGAGAAAGGTCTCGTAGCCAGAGCCGTAGAGGACGGGACGCGGATTGTCGGACATGCCGCCGTCGACCGACACGTAGGTCCGCACGCCGGGGATCTCCTTCACCGTGCCGACGGTGTAGAGCGTGACGGCGGCTGCGGCGGCGATCGAACGTCCGGGCTCGGCGGTGATGCGGGCGGTGATCCCTGCATCCCGGGCGCCGTCCTGGATCGCCGTTCCCCAGTCGGTGATCGATGGTGCGGACTCTCCCTCGACATACGGAACGCCGAGTCCGCCACCGATGCAGAACTCAGGGAGGTCGTGCGCCTCCACGAACGGCGCCATCGCCTCCACGGCATCGTGGAAGCTGTCGGCGACGAACACCTGCGAGCCGATGTGCATGTGGATGCCGACGAGATCGACCGCCGGCGACGACGCCGCCAACTCGATCGCTCGGCCGGCGGCGCCGGAGTGCAGGCCGAACCCGAACTTCGAGTCCTCTTGGCCGGTCATCACGAACTCGTGGGTGTGG
>JBBSLH010000083.1:0-13279 GCA_038255425.1 Acidimicrobiales bacterium | reverse complement strand
CGCGACCCCGGCGGACTCCGGTGCGGCTGGCCCGGTTGCTCGGGTCGGGGACCGTGTCTACAAGCCGACCACCGAGAACCCGCCGCCCGGGGCGGGCCCACCGACGTCGCCAACGGCGAAGCGTTCTGTGGAACGCACAACCGGATCAAGGAACGTGGGTTCCGACCCGTCCGCGAGCCCGACGGCTCGTGGACCATCCACCGCCCCGGCGACGACGGACCCATCACCCCAGCGGCCTGAGCCGCCCCACCGCCCGAGGATCGAGCACCGGCCGGCGACGGCCGAGGCTCCGCCGGGCCCGTGCGCCGATCCCGGGTCTGACGCGCCATGATCGGGCGGTGCGAGTCGACGCTGCTGGGGGAACGTGGCACGTCCGACGTCGGTGGGCGCCCCGTCATCTGGGGGCCGACACGATCGTCGGGCGGTTCCGAAATCGGACGCGCAAGGTGCGCAAGCGCACGACGGAGCTGGGCGACATCCCCGATCCCGGCTGTGCGCCCGACGTCGGCGAGGCGATCCTCGTCTTCATCGTCGCCATCGTGGTGGTCCTGTTCCTGATCTTCTTCGGGATCCCGTTCCTCATCGCACTGGGCGAGCTGCTCATCGTCCTTGCGCTCGCGGTGGCTGGCCTGGTGGGGCGGGTGTTGTTCCGACGTCCGTGGACGGTCGACGCCGTGAGTCCGGACGGCGAGCACACCATGTGGTCGGTCGTCGGTTGGGGCGCCAGCGGTGCGGCCCGTCAGTTCATCGCCGACCGCCTGGCATCGGCGGGCACGGTCCCGACCGACTCCGAGGTCGACGCCGTCGTCCTCGGTTCGTAGGCCACCCGAGCGCCGGTTTCCTCTCGGTACCGTGCCACTCGTGTACCGCTTCGATGCCGAGCTCTGGCTGCACGCCGGCGAGGCCGCCTGGTACTTCGTGACGCTGCCGGACGACGTCTCGGACGACATCGAAGCTCGCAGCGACGGCGCGGCCCGGGGGTTCGGCTCGGTCCGGGTCCAGGTCACGGTCGGCGCCACGGTGTGGGCCACATCGGTCTTCCCGGACTCGAAGCGCGGCGCCTACGTCCTCCCGGTGAAAAGGCACGTCCGGACCGCCGAACGACTGCGCGAAGGCGACCTCGTCTCGCTGTCGATCACCCTCATCGACTCGTAGCGAAGAACCCCCGCAGGCTCGGTAATGGTCCGGTAACGCCGATGAAGGACGATCCTCCCGACCGATCGGTCCAGCAGGAGGCGCGAGTCGATGCCAAAGGAATTGTGGGTTCGGTGATCGCGGTCGCCCTGGTGCTGAGCGGCGGCGCCGCGGCCTCCGGAGGCACGGTGGAGAGCGGCGGCTCGCTGGTCGTCAGCCCGGAGACCGTGTCGCCCGGTGAGTTCACCACGGCTTCCAATGCCGTCGGATCGGAATGCGTCGGCGAAACGGCTGCCCAGCCCACCTTCACCGGCTGAATCGCGGTCGCTGCCTCGGGGTTTCTGCCCGTCACCCCGAGGCAGCGGCTCGCAAATTCGAGTCCGACGTCGCGTCAGCGAGACGTTGCAGGACCGTGCGCAGCTGGCCCTCGTCGAGCGGGACGTCAGGCAGACGAGCGAGCGACCCCAACTCGGTGACTTCGGCTGGTTCGAGTGGCAGCCCGCTCGTGCTCGTCGCCAGGGTCGACGCCGCGGCAGCCAGCATCGCTCGCTCGCCTGACGTGACGTCGTCCGTACCGGCATTCGACAGGCGGGCGATGGCAACAGCGGCGGCGCGAGGGTCGACGTCGAGGAGATCGATCGCGGCGACGGCCAGATCGTGACGGCCTTCGAGGTCTCCCTGGCGCAGTCGCCACGTGCCCAGTTCTCGTCGGCAGGTCGCCGCGGTCCGACGCTCGCCATGGGCCTCGAGCATCCCGTAGGCCTCCCAGAGCAGCGGACCGGCTGCAGCGTCGTCGCTGGCGACGGCCTGCCGGGCCCGCTCGAACGCCAGTCCGGCCATCGGGTAGGCCGAGAAACGGTCGAGCGGCACGGACTCGGCCCGCGACAATGCCTGCGCGAGGAGGTCCGCATCACCGGCCATTCGGGCCATCGCCGCAGCGACGTAGAACGCGTTGGCGAGCTCGCCGCTGTGACCGATCTCCGCTTGCTCGCTCGTTTGTTCGAGCAACTCGGCCGCTGCACCCGCGGGGTCGCCGATCATGCCGCGGCCCATCGACAGCAGTCCTCGCAACGTGAGGTCGGCCCACCGGTTGTCCGGCGGTGCGCTCGACCGTAGATCGGCCATCAGTGCCCCCGACTCCGCCAGCTGGCCCGACCATCCCAGACCGACGATCAACTCCGACCCGGCGCGCAGCCGCAGCTCCTCGTCGTCGTTTGCCGCGGCGACCTCCATCGCCTGGCTGAGTTGGTCGATGAGCTCGGCACGGTCGGCCAGCGACGGCGACATCTGCGCCCGTCGGACCCAGTAGACGGCGCGGACCAAGGGAGAGGATCGTTCGGCGACGGATTCCAATCGGGCGAGCACGTGTTTGCCGTCGACGTGACGGCCACACGAACGCCACACCGGCACGAGGTCGCACGCCAGGGCCAGCGCCTCGTCGTCCTCCTCGAGCTGATCGAGCAGCCACAGCCCCAACTCGTGTTCGGCGTCGAGCGCGCTCGTGACCTCGGTGTCGATCGTGTCGACCATGCTCGGCGACGCCGCTTCCGCCAGCTCGGTGAAGGTCCGATGCAGGTCCTTGACCACCACGACCTCCAAGGCGGCCTCGGCCGAGAGATGGTCGCGTGCGGGATCGAGGAGTCGCGCCCTGGTGCCGGTCTCCCGTGTCGGCGCCTGGATCACCAGACCGGACCGGACGGCAGGTCCCATGGCCCGATGCACCGCGGCCCCGCCCAGATTCGTGAGCTCGCCGAGGAAGGTGACACCGATGTCGACCGGCAGCACCCGGAGCACGTTCACGAGGTAGCGCGACTCGCTCGGCAGGCTGTCCATGGCGACCGTCACCACGTCGCCCATGCCGGTGAGTGACGGAGCGTCGAGATCCGCACCGTCGGCATGTGCCGCGCCCAGGAGCTCCAGCGCGAGCGGGACGCCATCGGCACGGCGGCAGATCTCCGACACGACGTCCCAGTGGTCGACGATCTGTGATGGTCGGATCAGTGCCGCGTCGGCGGCGATGAGCGCTGCTGGCCCCGGAGCTTCTCCTGTGCCGGTGGCGAGCGGGCCGAGTGCGAACGTGACCGCACCAGGGATCGACAGCTCGGTCCGTGAGGTCAACAGGACTCGGACCGCGGGCGCATGCGCCAGCAGCTCACTCACCAGATCGGCCACCGTCTCTGGCGCGTGGTGGCAGCAGTCGAGCACCAGCAATCCGGCAGCGTCCTGGAGGCGCCGGGCGATCCGATCGACCAGGTCGGGGCCGTGTCCGGAGACTCCCATGACGCCGGCGACCGCCGCCGCCACCCGTTCGCCGCCGGTCGGCGTGACCGGCACGACCCAGGAGGCCGTGCCGAAGCGAGTCGCCACCTCGGCGGCGAGGGCGGTCTTGCCCATCCCGCCGTAGCCGGTGACCACCACAGCCCGGCGGCGGCCCAGCAGTTCCAGCAGATCGGCGACCTCGTCGTCGCGGCCGACGAGTGCCGAGGGTCGGGCGATGGCGACGGTGCCGGCTGGCCGCTGCTGCGATCGTTCCGGGCGCCAGTCGAGCGCCGGGTCCTGATCGAGGATCGACGTCAGTAGTCGCTGGAGGTCGGGACCCGGCTCGATGCCGAGTTCGTCACGGAGCATCTGCCGGGCACGGTCGTAGGTGTCGATCGCCATGCGCTGCGCGCCTACCCGGTAGTGGGCCAGCATCAACGCCTCCCACCGTCGCTCGCGGAACGGTTCTTCACCGACCGCCGACTCCAACTTGGGGACGACACCATCGGTGAGGTCGGCCGAGACCGAGAGCATGCACCAGCGGTCGATGGCGATCCGACGTTCCTCCTCGAGCGCAGGCGCCAGGGAGGCGAACGCGTGGTCGTCGGCGAGATCGCCGAACGGACGCCCCTTCCAGAGCGCCAGTGCACGGTCCACGATCGCGAGCGCGTCCGCGGGCCACTCCACCGCTTCCGACTCGCGCAACAGCTTGCTGAACAGGACGTGGTCGACAGCAGCGCGGTCGACGTCGAGGGCGTAGCCCGTGGCCGTGGTGACGACGACCGACGCCGCGCCGATCGGTCCCAGCGCAGTCCGCAGTCGGGACACCGCCACTCGGGACGCGTTCGCCACCTGTTCCGGTGTGGCACCCGGGCCGGAGTGCACCAGGCGACCGCCGACGACGGCCCGGCCGGGTTCGAGCAACAACATGCCGAGCACGCGCCGGTTCTGTGGCGACAAGGCCACCACTTCTTCGTTGTCGGCGGCGATCCACGTGCCGCCCAGCACGCCCCACCGGATTCCCGGCATCTTCACAGGCGAGACTGTAGGCCGCGCCGGTCTGACGGTCGGCCTGGCGTCAGCCGTCAGCCGCCGGCCTCGATGAGCGGATCGGCGAGCAGGGGCGGTGGGACCCTTGGGTCTCGGCCGCTGGCCTCGGCGTAGCGGCGGGCCGTGATCGCACGACCGTCGTCGCCAGCGGTCCGCCACGCCTCGCCTGCTCGACCCCAGCGGGCGAACGTCTCTTTCGGGTCCTGGAGGCGCTCGGCCCGGGCGGCACTGCGGCCGTGGGCGATGGCGTCGACGGTGGCTCGCAGTCGGGGCGACGGTGGCGCTTCGGAGGGTCGGTCGGTGACGTCGAACGAGGCGGTGGCCAGCGCCGCCGGCGGCACCAGCAGCCGAGCGACTGCGTCGCCTCGGTCGTCGAGCAGTGGCGCGGCGGCGAGGATCACACCGTCGGCGTCGAAGCTCCTCGCCCACAGACGCTCGGCCAAGTCGGGACGGCCGGGAATCCGTACCTCGGCCTCGGCGTCACGGGTGTGGCGGGCGGCAGCCTCGATGACGGAGAACGACTCGGGGAGCGTCGACACGTCGACCGGCCGCAGTCGTGCGACCGGTGCCGATCGGGGAATGGCGGACGCCAACCGCGCCGCCGGCACGCTGGTCGTCTCCAGCGCCTCCTCTTGCGCCGCGAGTTCACCGAAGCCCACGAGCGGCTGTCGATCGAGGCCGGCGGGGCCATCGAGGAGAACCCGGACCGCGCGTCGCTGCCCGTCGGTGAACACGTCGTCGAGGTCGCGCAGGGCACGACGCAGGGCGGCATCGTCGATCGGTGCGTCGGCCGACCATGAGTCGGCGAGCAACTCGGCGCCGCGACGTGCGGCGGTCTGCGCCCGACGGTCGAGGTCGAGACCATCGATCCTCACCGCAGACGCGGCTGCATCGATGAGGGAGAGTGCGACCACCAGATCGGATGCGTCCATGGCAACCGCGTCGGCGTTGGCGAGCGCGTGACGGGCGAGGGCGGGGACGAGTCCGGGCTCCACGGGGTCGGTGCCCCGGTCGAGGCGCCGGACACGATCTGGGTCGAGGTTGATGCGATCACCAGACGGCAGCTGCTGGACACCGCCGCGATCGAGCCCGAACAATGCGGTTGCCCGTCGCTCACCCACCAGCGCGAAGAGCGTGGCGATGGCCTCGAGGCCTGGCTGCCGTGAGCGCTCGACGTCCACCCACAGACCGACGAACGTGATCGGTGCCGCGATGTCGACGTCGAGTTCCACGCCGCCGGGAAGCGTGAGGCCGACCGTGCCCGCCGGACCGGCCACCCAGTCACGCGCGGCCCATCCCCGGCTCGCGCCGTCCCACTCGCCGACCATGGCCGCGCTCTGGATCAACGGGTCAGGCATGGGCACCTCCCGGGTGGAGCCCCTGTTCGCCAGCGACGGTCTGCAACAGGTCGATCTGCGCTCTCGCCCAGCGGCTACGACGTTGGCGGACAGCCGGGGTGTCGTCGTCGGACCACCACCCACGCCGTCCCGCATAGAAGAGTCCGACCCATGCGGCGGCCTCGACCGGCGTGGCACCGCCGAGTGGCTGCGGGCAGTCGTCGGCGGGCGACGCAGGGTCGAGGGGATCGACGTGGGCGAGCATCGCGAGCGCGCCAGCTGCCGGGAGGCGCGCCGCGCCGTCGAGACAGTCGCCGAGGGCGGCCCGCATCGACGTGGTCTGTGCAAGAACGATGACGTCGAGTTCGGGATCGGCGTCCTCGTCGACGGGCCCGACCTCGCGGACGTAGCCGTCGTCGTCGTCGAAGTATGCGAACGGGACCTCCTGCCGACGGATCTCGCCCCGGAGGAGATCGGTCACGCGACGCTTGATCACCGTGGTGACGAACGCCTCGACGTTGTCGATCGTCGTGCCGGCCCGCTCCGCCCGGATCACCGCGAGCAGGGTCTCTTGGACGACGTCGTCGACGAGGTCCTCGGGGAGACGCTTCCTGGCGATGAGCCGCTCTGCATACTCACGCCCGCGGCGAGCCAAGAACACTTCCGCCTCGTTTGCCCGCTCCATGCATGAACAGTACGAACGATCTGTGACCCGTGCCGACGAGGCAGTGTGAAATTTGTCATGGAAACCAACGACAAGCGCACCGCTAATGGTCGGCGCCACGGCTGACCGACAGGAGCTTCACTCGGTTCTGGCGTCGACGGCAGCCTCGAGTCGACCGACCCGAGGCTCGTACTTCCGGCGGAGGCGGTCGGCCGTCGCTGCATCGAGGTGTTCGAGACGGCCGAGGTTGTGGCGGACGTCGGCGAGCTTGACCACGACGGCGATCGGGTCGTCGCAGATGCGGTCGAGGTAGTCGTCGTAGTTGACGTCGTCGGCCGTGCTGCCTGGGTCGTTCTTCTCCGGCTTGGTGAGGAGTGCGACGGGATCGGCGACCTCGGCGCCGAACTTCATCTCGATCTCCTCGATGGTGATGTGGGTGTCTTCGACGACGTCGTGGAGCAGCGCCACGCACATCGCGATCTCACCCTCGTCGGCCACGGCGGCAGCGACGCCGACGGGGTGGAAGATGTAGGGACGTCCCGCCTTGTCGACCTGCCCGGCATGGGCCTTGGCGGCGAGCTTCATCGCGTCGTCGACCTTGCTCACCCGCGCGACTCCAGTTCTTCGAGGACGCCCGCTGCGAGACGCTGCAGCTCAACGATCTGTTCGTCGCTGAAGTCGCGGGGTCGGTGGTCGAGCACGCAGAAGGTGCCGACGCGGCTGCCGTCGCTCAACTCGAGGGGGACGCCGGCATAGGACCGCAGGCGCGGGTCTCCGACGACGATGGGGTTGTCGGCGAAACGATCGTCGTCCATCAGGTCGGGCACCAGGAAGACCCGGGGTCCGAGGATGGCGTGCGCGCAGACCGCCAGATCGCGCGGCGTCTCCTCGACGTCGATCCCCGCCTTCGACTTGAACCACTGCCGGTCCTCGTCCACGAGCGAGACGAGCGCGATCGGCACGCCGAGGACCTCGCACGCCTCGGCCGTGAAGCGGTCGAAACGCTCCTCCGCTCCGGTGTCGAGCACATCCAGATCGCGCAACGCCGCCAGACGCGACTCCTCGTCGGCGGGCAGCGGGGCGGCCTGCCACTTGCACGCACGTCGCAACAGCGCGGCCCGCAGCTTGGTGCGTACATGGGCGACGGTCGACGGCCACACGATCCAGTCGACGACGCTCGTTGCCGGCGCGGGCATGGTCCGGGTGAGTCCGAGCACGGCGGTCTCGGGGCCACAGTGTTCGAGCACCGAAGCAAGCGCTTCGACGTCCTCTCCCGACTCGGCGAACACCACGGTCCGCCCGTCCAGGATCTCGTCGGTGACGAGGTCGGCGTGCACCGTGAGATCTTCGGCCTCGATGGCGGTCATCACGGTGCTGCGAACGATCGGGTCGCCGATGGCGAGGAGGACGTCGTCGGCGAGATGCTTCATCGCATCCTCGAGAATTGCTGGCGTCGACGTCGATGATGCCAAGGCGGAACCGCGTCGACTCGTCAGGTCGATCGACCACCGCTCGACTCCGGCGTGGATCACGCCCCCGTGGCCGGCGTGCTCGGCACGCCTCCGTGCCATGGCCAGGAGCTCGTCCACCGCGTCGTCGCTTCGACTCGGATCGTGGTGGGTGAGCACCAGCTGCTCGCATCCCGCTGCCACCCCGGCATCGACCGCGTACTCCACGGTGCTGTGTCCCCAACCGACCTTCTGCACGTACTCGGAGGCGAGGTACTGACTGTCATGGATCACGACGTCGGCACCGGACAGGAAGTCGACGTGGCGCGAGTCAGGCACCGATGTCGAGAAGTCTCCGCCGACGCCCAGTGCAGGATCGAAGGGCTCGTGGTCGACGGCGTAGACGAGGGATCGACCGTCGACCTCGATCCGATAGCCGAGCGTGAGCGCTGGGTGGTTCAGGTACTGGGTCCGGATCCGGACGTCGCCGATGGAGAACTCGCCCTCGACCAGGTCGTGGTAGACGACGTCGGCCACGAGGTCATCGAGCGTGACCGGGGAGTACGTGTACTGCATCTGCCCCGACAGCGTGTCGACGAGCGACTGGCCCAGGCCGCGCGGTCCGTAGATCGACCATTCGCCCGGTGCGAACAACGGCGAGAAGAACGGCAGGCCGTGGATGTGGTCCCAGTGGGTGTGGCCGATCAGTACCGCCTTGGGGGCGCCGGCCGGTGGAGCATCGTCGCCGAGCACCGAGAGTCCGAGCTCGCGTGCACCCGACCCGCAGTCGAGGACGAGAACCGTCCCGTCGTCGGCGCGTACCTCGACGCACGACGTGTTCCCGCCGTAACGCACGGTCTGGGGTCCTGGCGCGGGGATCGACCCGCGTACACCCCAGAACCGGATCTGCATGTTCGTAGGGTGCCAGGTCTGCAGGACGGCGTCGACTGGTGCGCCCGACGTCACGTTCTGACAGGCGCTCTCACCGGCTCGCTGTCGTCGCCAGGTTCCAGAGATCGTCGGCGTCGTCGCCGAGGTTGGCGGCGGCGAGGACTGCAGACCGGTAGTCGTCTGACCGGACGAAGGCCCAGAGGCTCGCTTCGAGCGCGGCGACGCAGTCGCCGGAGCCACGGATCTCCGGTGGCTCGCGGTGGAGGTACGACTGCTCGACGGCGATCGACCGGACCTCGGGATGCAGGTCGAGGTCGGTGAAGTGACCTGGGTCGAGGACGTCGTCCTTCGCGGCACCACCGATCGCGAGTGCGATCATCGTCCCGTACACCTGGCAGCACTGGACGGGGCGATCGGCCGGATGGGTGGTGCGACTCGACTCGGCCAGACACAGCGCCATCGACGTGTCGTCGGTCCACTGCCCCGCCTTCAGGCCGAACGGCCCGCCACCCACCATGTCCTCGATCGGCTGGAACGTGCCCGGCCGCTTGAACTCGAGCGTCGTGCCCACCGCGTCGCCCGCCGCCAGGCCCGCGAGTGCTCCACGGAATCGGTCCCCATCCAGATCCATGTCGTGACGGTACGTCCCGAGCGTGACCCCCTGCCGGGGAGCCATGATGAGGTCATGCGACATCGCTCCCTCGGAACCACCGGCGTCCGGGTCTCGAACCTGTGCCTCGGCGCCATGATGTTCGGCGCCATGGGCAACCGTGACCACGACGACTGCGTGGCCATCATCCACGCCGCCCTCGACGCTGGCATCAACTTCATCGACACGGCCGACGTGTACTCCGGCGGCGAGTCGGAGGAGATCGTTGGCCGTGCCCTTGCAGGGCGTCGTGACGACGTCGTGCTGGCCACCAAGTTCCACGGCCCGATGGGCGACGACCCCAATCAACGCGGCAACTCGCGACGGTGGATCGTGCGCGAGGTCGAGGACTCGCTCCGTCGCCTCGGCACCGATCACATCGACCTCTACCAGGTGCACCGACCCGACCCTGCGGCCGACATCGACGACACGCTCTCGGCCCTCTCCGACCTCGTCCACCAGGGCAAGATCCGCTACCTCGGTTCGTCGACGTTCCCGGCCGACGCGATCGTCGAAGCCCAGTGGGCGGCCGAACGTCGTGGCCACGAGCGGTTCCGGTGCGAGCAGCCGCCCTATTCGATCTTCGTACGAGGCATCGAGGACCGGGTGCTGCCGACGTGTGAGAAGTACGGGATGGGCGTGATCCCGTGGAGCCCGCTGAACGGAGGATTCCTCACCGGTCGCTACCAACCGGGCGCCGAGGTCGAGAAGAAGGGTCGCGCGGCCCGCACGCCGGAACGCTTCGATCCCGAACGCCCGTCGGTCGCCGCCAAGTTGGAGCTCGTGCCAGCCCTGGAGTCGTTGGCGTCCGATGCCGGGATGCCGCTCACCCATCTGGCCCTGGCGTTCACGCTCAGTCATCCCACCATCACGTCGACGATCATCGGGCCCCGCACGATGGACCAGATGACCAGCCTGCTCGGCGCGACGGACGTGACGTTGGACGACGACGTGCTGGATCGGATCGACGAGTTGGTCCCGCCAGGCACGAACGTGAATCCCACCGACGCCGGCCATCAGTCGCCGTCGGTGGCGCAGGCCTGGCGCCGGCGCCGCCCCACGGGATCTCGCTGATCATCCCGGCGAGCGGGTTCTTGTCACCACCCTTGTCGTACGGTCGTCACTGCTTCCCCCGAGCTTGCCCGAGTCGTCGGGCGCGCCTCCTGGAGGAAGCATGGATCTCACACCCGACCTGACCGGAACGCTCGACGTGTGCACCCTCGGCGACGCGTTCGTCGTCGGTCTCGACCTCGTCGAACTGTTCGGCGAAGACACCGACTTCTGCGCCGTCTGGCTCGGCACCGACGATGGCACGATGCGCGACTTCGTCATCTGCACCGAGGACAGTGGGCGCGACGTCGACCATCTCGTCCGCTATGCCGCAGTGGGTGCGCGTCTGCTCGACGCTCCCCGCGCCGTGTTGTGGCGCAGCGCGGATGACCTGACCGACGGACCGGCGCTGTCGGCCTCGTTCTTCGACCACCGCGACCTCCTGGAGGAGGCTGACGCGCAGTTGGTCGACGAGATCGTGCTGGGCGGCGACGAGCTCCGGTCGTTGGCGATCACGACGTTCTCCGACGAACCCGGATGGGACGACGTGTCCGACCGGATCTCCCCGTCCTGGGACCGGTGATGTCGCGTCGGGACGTCGCGGCACGCGATCCACCTGATCGAGTTCTCGATTCGTTCCCGGCGGGTATGTAGCTCACGTTCCACTCCACGACTCCCGCCCAGGAGGTCCGATCGTGTCCGGTCGTTCCATCGTCTTCGCACTCGCCGCATCCATCGCCGTCGTCCTGGTGGGCGCCGCACTCGCCGACGCCACCATCGTGGTCGTCGGCATGGTCTCGGCCATGGCCGCTGGACTGATCCTCGCCATCAAGACCGATGACACGACCCAGCCGATGGGTCAGCTGCTGTTCGCCGAAGAATCCAAGAGCTGAGTCCACAGATCGTCCGGGATCGAGTGACCGTAGAGGTCGACGTCGGTGTTCACCTCGGCTGCTGACCGCGCACCGGGGAGTACGACATGCACCGCAGGGTGCCGCGACGCGAACTGGATGGCGGCGGCAGCGAGGGGGACGTCGTGGCGCGCGCAGATGGCAGCCAGCTCCTGGGCCCGCTCGACCACGTCGGCCGGCGCGGGCGCGTAGTGGAAATGACCATCCTCGGTCGGGTCGGCGAGGAGGCCGCTGTTGAAGACGCCGGCGGCGATGACCTTCACACCGAGATCGGCACAGCGGTCGAGGACCTCGACGCCGGACTGATCGAGCAACGTGTACCGGCCGGCCAGCAGGAGCCAGTCGAGCGCTGTGTGATCGAGGACATGTTCCGCGACCGAGGCCAGGTTGGTACCGAGGCCGATGGCGCCGATCACCCCCTCGTCGCGCCAGCGTTCGAGCGCGGGATACGTCTCGGCGATGGCTTGGTCGAGATGGTCGTCGGGGTCGTGGACGTGCACGATGTCGAGCCGGTCGGTGCGGAGTCGGTCGAGACTCGCCGTGAGCGAGGCCCCGACGCCCGCTGCGCTGAAATCGAACTCGGGGCGGACCGGTGGGACGTCGGCAAAGATCGTCTCCGCACCTGTCTGGTCATCGGGGACGAGGACTCGACCGACCTTGGTCGAGATCGTCACCTCGTCTCGTGGGAGCCTGGAGAGGGCGCGGCCGATCCGTTGCTCGCTCAGGCCGTGGCCGTAGAGGGGCGCGGTGTCGAACAGTCGGATGCCGCGGCTCCACGCTGCCGCGACCGTGTCGTCGGCGTCGCTCTCGCTGACCGCGTCGTAGAGGTTGCCGAGCGCAGCGCCGCCGAGGCCGAGCTCGGCCGGCCGGCTCATGACGATCGAATCGCTCGCTGGCGCGAGGTGCCGAGACCATCGATGCCGAGCTCCACGACGTCGCCGGGCGCGAGGTAGATCGGCGGGTCGAACGACAGGCCGACCCCGCCGGGAGTGCCGGTGGAGATCACGTCGCCGGACAGCAGCGTCATGAAGTCGCTGATGTGGGAGACGAGTTCGGCGATCCCGAAGACGAGTTGGTCGGTCGAGCTCTGCTGGCGGGTCTCGCCGTTGACGGTGAGCCACATGCCCAAGCCTGCGGCGTCGACACCGACCTCGTCGGGCGTGGCGAGGAACGGGCCGAGCGGCGCGAAGGTGTCGTGACTCTTGCCCTTGATCCACTGGCCACCGCGCTCCATCTGGTGGGCGCGTTCGCTGTAGTCGTTGTGGAGCGCGTAGCCCGCGACGTGGTCGAGGGCGTCGTCGACGCTGACGTAGCGGGCGGCTCGGCCGATGACGAGGGCGAGCTCGACCTCCCAGTCGGTCTTCACGCTGTCGCGCGGGATGACGAGGTCGTCGTCGGGGCCGCACAGCGCCGTGGTGGCCTTGCCGAAGAGGATCGGTTCGTCGGGCTCGGGCTGGCCGGTCTCGGCCGCGTGGTCGCGGAAGTTGAGGCCGACGCAGATGATCTTGCTGGGTCGGGCGACGGGCGAACCGAGGCGGGCGTTTGGGTCGAGCGCGGGCGCGTCGGTGTCCCACGCGGCAAGCCGTTCGATGGCGTCGCCGGCGAAGAACGACTCGTCGTAATCGCGTTGGTCGATCGACGCGAGGAAGGCCGAGGCGTCGATCCGTCGACCGTCATCGGTGAGGACCGCTGGGGTCTCGTGGCCGGGTTCGCCGACTCGGATGAGCTTCACTTCCGCACTCCCGTGAACCCGCCGTCGATCAGGTGGTTACTGCCGGTGACGAAGCTGGCCTCGTCGGAGCACAGCCACAGGGCGAGTCCGGCGATCTCGGCCGGTTCGCCCATGCGGCCGATCGGTTGGGTGGCGGCGAGCGAGTCGAACATCT
>JBBSLH010000082.1:0-13284 GCA_038255425.1 Acidimicrobiales bacterium | reverse complement strand
GACCCAACCCTGGGGCGTTGCGAATCGGTCGTCGTCGGCCCACTCGGGATGCCCGATGGTCTCGACCAGGCGAGCGAACTGGTGGGGTCGACCGACCTGCATCACGATCTCGCCCGAGGCGAAGGCGAACCCGTGGTTGATGAGCGGAGGAACCGTGCGTGGATCGCGACCCATCGAGAAGTAGTTGGGAACGATGTCGGCGAAGGCGACCATGCAGTCGAACATCGAGATGTCGACGTACGCGCCCTCGCCCGTTCGGTCCTTGCGGCGCAGCGCCGAGAGCAGGCCGATGGCCGCGAACAGTCCGCTTCCCGTGTCGCCGAGCGCGCCGACCGGTGAGACCTTCACTGGTTCGTCTGCGGGCCGATTGAAGGCGTACATGCCGGACATCGCTTCGGCGATCGGGGCGAAGGCCGGCCAATGCCCATAGGGCGACTCGACCGTGTTGCCGAAACCAGACACCGAGACGTAGACGACGCTCGGATGCACGGCGGCGAGTTCGTCGTACGACAACCCGAATTTGGCCATGCCCCCCGGCTTGAAGTTCTCGGCCACGACGTCGAAGTGCGGGACGAGGTCGAGGAACACCTGCTTGGCGTCCGGGTGCCCCAAGTCGAGACCGATGGATCGCTTGGCGAGGTTGTTCCGCAGGTAGGTGGCGCCGACGGAAGCGCCGGTCTCGTCGGTGACGGACGGTTGCGAGCCCCGGCCGAGGTCGCCCCTGGTCGGGTGCTCGACCTTGACGACGTCGGCGCCGAGACGAGCGAGGAGTTGCGTGGCGTAGGGCAACGCCTGCATCTGTTCAACGGCGAGGATCCGGATGCCTTCGAGGGGAGCGTCCGTGGGCGACATGGGGATCCAATCTGACACACCGTCAGGTCTCCGGCCGACGGGCGGACCCGTAACCTGCCAACGATGACCGTCTACCTCGTCGGCGCAGGGCCGGGTGACCCCGGGTTGCTGACCCTGCGCGGAGCTGAGGTGTTGGGGCGGGCCGACGTCGTCGTGCACGATCGGCTCTCGGCCGCCGAACTGCTCGATCTCGCGCCAGCGGACGCCGAACGCATCGACGTGGGCAAAGCGCCGGGCAAGGCCCGCTACTCGCAGGACGAGATCACCTCGCTGCTCGTCGAGCGGGGAGGTACCGGCCAGACCGTCGTCCGACTCAAGGGTGGCGACCCCACCGTCTTCGCTCGCGGGGGCGAGGAGGCGATGGCGCTGCGCGATGCCGGTATCGCGTTCGAGTTCGTCCCCGGCGTCACCTCGGCGATCGCGGTCCCGGCATATGCGGGCATCCCGGTCACCCAGCGCTTCTCGTCCACCAGCTTCACGGTCGTCACCGGCCACGAGGACCCATCGATCGGGGACGAGGGATCGGTCGACTGGGATGCGGTCGCCAACGTCGGCGGCACGATCATCATCCTCATGGGAGTCGGCCGGGTCGCCAAGATCTGCGAACGCCTCATCGCTGCTGGCCGCGACCCCGACACGCCGGCCGCTGCGGTGATCTGGGGGACGAGGCCCGAGCAGCGGACCGTGCGGGCCACACTCGCGACTCTTCCCGACCAGGACCTCGAGTCGCCGGCCACGATCGTGGTCGGCGCGGTCGCCGATCTCGATCTCTCGTGGTTCGAGAACCGACCGCTTTTCGGCAAGACCGTGGTGGTGACCCGAGCGCGGGCGCAGTCGTCATCGCTGCTCGCCAAGCTGCGTGAGTTGGGTGCCGACACGGTCGAGATCCCCGCCATCCGCATCGACGGACCCTCGGACGGAGGAGCTGCGTTGCGTGCAGCGGTCGCCGACCTCGCCGCCTGGGACTGGGTTGTCGTCACGTCGCCGAATGGCGCCCGGCGTCTCTTGGCCGAGTGCCGCGATGCCCGGGCCTTCGGTCGGGCATCGGTCGCCGCGATCGGACCGGGCACGGCCGACGCGCTGGCCGAGGGAAACGTCGTCGCAGACCTCATCCCCGAGCGCTTCGTCGCTGAAGGGCTCCTCGAGGTTTTCCCCGACGGCACCGGACGGGTACTGATCGCCCGGGCTGCCGAAGCTCGCGACGTTCTCCCGGATGGACTGCGCGACAAGGGGTGGGACGTCGAGGTCGTCGAGGCATACCGGACCGTCCAGGGCGTTCCGTCCGACGACGACCTCGCTCGGGTGGCCGACGCCGACATCGTCACCTTCACGTCGTCGTCCACCGTCCGGAACTTCCTCGCGGTGTGCGAGACCGTTCCGCCCGTCGTTGCCTGCATCGGCCCGATCACCGCGGCGACGGCCCGCGAGCACGGGCTCACCGTCGACGTCGAGGCCGACGTCCACACCATCGACGGCCTCCTCACTGCCCTCGCCACCTCGTTCTCGACGAAATAGCCCCCAGTTTCCGGGGTCATCCCGGTCGAGGCCGTTCACACAGTTGACGTTTCAGTGACTCTCATGCATTTTGAGAGACATGCGATGGACGGAGCGAGCGGCGCGCCAACACGGGGGGGTGAGCCGGAGCCAACTGCTCGCCGACGGCTGTTCGTCCTCCGCCATCGATCGAATGGTGGCGGCGGGACGGCTCTCGCTCGTGCTCCCCGGCGTCTACGTGGTGCCCGGATCACCGGACACCGTCGCCCGTCGCCGCTGGCTCGCACTGCTCGCCATCGGGCCCGCCGCGGTGCTCTCGTTCGAGACCGCGGCGCGGATCCACGGGCTGGCGACCGTCGGAGATCGAGGGCCGACCGTCGTCACTGTCCCGCACAGTGGTTGGCAGCGGCTTCCAGGCATCCGGGTGCACCAGATCAGTGATCTCGCATCGCTCCACGTCATCGACTTCGAGGGCATGCCGGTCACCGACGTGTCGAGGACGATCGTCGACCTGGCTGCGATCTGGCGGCGGGGTCGGTTGGGCATCGTCGTCGAACGGGCAGTGGACGGGCACCTCACGTCGGACGCGGCGATCGGGGCGTGCCTCCGATCGGTCGCCCGCCGAGGGAAGCCCGGCGTCCGGATGTTGACCACGATCCTCGACGACCGGGGCCCCGGCAAGGTGCCGCCGATGTCCGAGCTCGAGAGAGCGTTCGCCCAGATGATCCAACCGTCCTCGATCCCCGAACCCATCCGCCAGTACCCACTCCCTCGCGACGACGGCGTCCGCAACCTCACCGACGCCGCGTGGCCTGACGTGAAGCTGATCGTCGAGGTCGACGGACGTCGCTGGCATCAGCGGCTCGCCGACATGAAGAAGGACCGCGATCGAGACCTGAAGGCCGCCGCCGCCGGATGGTTGGTCGTGCGCCTGTTGCACGAGCACGTCGTCGGCGCACCCGAACTGACGCTGCAAGACCTCATCGCCGTCTACGAGACCCGGGCGTCCCAACTCAACGGTGCCGCCTGAACTCGACCGCTACACCACCGGCTACCGGGGTCGATTTCGTCGAGAATGGTCTGAGCGGGATCGGGTCGGCGAACTCGACCGAATCGGCTTCGGGTTCCGGGGGGCATTTCGTCGAGAATGCGGTGGTGGGACGACTTGCTGGGCTGCTGTTCGACTTCGACGGGCTCATCCTCGACACCGAGACGTCGGAGTTCTTGACGGTGGCGGAGTCGTTCGCCGATCACGACCTCGAGGTTTCGCGGGACGAGTGGGTGAAGATCATCGGCACGGTCGATCACCCCCACTGGACCGAGATGCTCGAGACCGCCCTCGGCCGTCCGCTCACCAACCGCGAGGAGGTGATCGAGACCAGGCGGGCACGCCACCACGCACGCATCTCGCAGGAGACCGTCCGTCCCGGCGTGGTCGAGCTGGCGACGGCCGCGCATGACGCCGGCGTGAAGGTCGCAGTCGCATCGTCCAGCCCACTCGACTGGGTGCTCGGCCACCTCACGCGCCTCGGCATCGACGGCCTCTTCCCGGTGCGTGCCACGAGCGACGACGTCGGCCATGAGCGCACCAAGCCACACCCCGACCTCTTCCTCCTCGCTGCGGAACGACTCGGTGTCGAACCGACCGACTGTGTGGTCTTCGAGGACTCGGAGCCGGGGGTGACCGCTGCCAACGCTGCGGGCTGCGCGTCGGTCGGCGTCCCGGCGGGCATGACGGCGCACTTCGCCTTCGCCCACGCCGACCTCGTCGTCTCGTCGCTGGCCGACGTCGACCTGGCTGGGCTCGACGCGCTGCTCCCCTCGTAGGCTCCGACCGTGAGTTTCCCCGAACTACGTCTCCGTCGACTCCGTCGTACGCCTGCGCTCCGGCGAATGGTGGCCGAGACCCGCCTGGGTGTCGACGACCTGATCGCCCCGCTGTTCGTGCGTGAGGGGATCGACACGCCGCAGCCCATCGAGAGCCTGCCGGGCATCGTCCAGCACACGGTCGACAGCCTGAAGCAAGAGGTGCGCGAGCTCCGCGACCTCGGGGTCCCGAGCGTCATCCTCTTCGGGGTTCCCGAGCACAAGGACGAGACCGGAAGCGGCGCCAGCGAGCCCGACGGCATCGTCCAAGTGGCGCTGCGCGAACTCCGTGACGACGTGGGCGACGACGTCGTGCTCATCGCCGATCTCTGCGTCGACGAGTACACCGACCACGGCCACTGCGGCATCGTCCGCGACGACGGCACCGTCGACAACGACGCCACGCTCGATCTCTACGCCGCGGCGGCGATCGCCCAGGCGAGGGCGGGCGCCGACATCACGGCGCCGTCGGGGATGATGGACGGCCAGGTCGCTGCGATCCGCGCCGCCCTCGATGGCGACGGCCACGTCGAGATCCCGATCCTCGCCTACGCCGCCAAGTACGCGAGTGCGCTCTATGGCCCGTTCCGCGACGCGGTCGACGTCACGATCGCAGACGGGGGCGACCGCAAGGGCTACCAGCAGGACCCGGCGAACGCACGTGAGGCGATGGCCGAGATCCAGGCCGACCTCGACGAAGGCGCCGACATGATCATGATCAAGCCGGCGCTCGCCTATCTCGACGTCATCGCCGAGGCCCGAGCAACGGTCGACGTCCCGATCGCGGCGTACCACGTGTCAGGGGAGTTCGCGATGGTGAAGGCCGCCGACGAGCGTGGCTGGATCGATGGAGACGCGGTGATGGCCGAGCACCTGCTGTCGATCAAGCGGGCCGGGGCCGACCTGATCCTGACCTACGCCGCACGCGACATTGCAGAGGGAATGCAGTGACCAACGAGGAGTTGCACGCCCGCGCGCTCGCCAGGATCCCCGGTGGGGTCAACTCGCCGATCCGCGCCTGGAACGCCGTGGGCGGCACGCCCTACTTCGTCCAGCGCGCCGAGGGTCCGCGCCTCTGGGACGTCGAGGGCAACGAGTACCTCGACCTCGTCCAGAGCTACGGCGCGGTCATCGCCGGACATGCCCATCCGGCCATCGTCGCCGCCGTGCAGGACGCCGCCACGCGAGGGACCAGCTACGGCGCGACGACCGAGGGAGAGGTGCGCATCGCCGAGGAGATCTGCTCGCGGGTCTCCTCCGTGGAGAAGGTCCGGCTGGTCTCGTCGGGCACCGAGGCCACGATGTCCGCCATCCGCCTGGCACGAGGACACACCGGTCGGACGAAGCTCGTGAAGTTCGCAGGCAACTACCACGGCCACGGCGACGCACTCCTCGCGCAGTCCGGTTCCGCGCTCGCGGTGTTCGCACTCCCAGACTCGGTGGGCGTGACCGAGGCGACCGTCGCTGACACGCTGGTCGTTCCGTTCAACGAGGTCCCGACGCTCGACGACTCCGTCGCAGCCGTCATCATCGAACCCGCGGCGGCCAACATGGGCCTCGTCGCCCCGGCCGACGGATTCCTCCAGGCACTGCGCGATGAGTGCGACCGGGTCGGCGCACTCCTGATCTTCGACGAGGTCATCACCGGATTTCGCGTCGCCAAGGGCGGCGCGCAGGAACTGTTCGGCATCGACGCCGACATCACGTGCTTCGGAAAGGTCATCGGGGGCGGGCTCAACATCGGCGCCTTCGGCGGCCGAGCGGAGATCATGGATTCGATGGCGCCGGTCGGACCGGTGTTCCAAGCGGGCACGCTCTCCGGCAATCCGCTGGCCACCGCCGCTGGCCTCGCGGCTCTCGATCTCCTCGATGATGCCGCGTACGTACGGCTTCGGGCAGGCGCCACCAGACTCGCAGGTCACCTCGAGAAGGCGTTCGCCGGTGCTGGCATCGACGCCGTGATCCCACAGGTGTCCAGCCTCGTGGGCATCCACCTGGGCTCCAACGCTGTTCGCACCTATGACGACGCGAAGCAGACCGACGAGGCGCTCTTCGGCCGCTTCTTCCACGCCATGCTCGATCGCGGTGTTGCCATGGCCCCCGGCGCCTACGAAGTCCTGTTCCCCGGCCTGGCCCACACCGACGACGTCATCGACACCATCGGTGCGGCGGCAGCAGGCGCCGCGAGCTCCCTCGGCGCCTGAGGACTATTCGTCGTCGTCGATGACCTCGGGGAGGTGCTCGTCGAGCGCAGCCTCTGCCTTCTCGGTGGAGACCTTCAGCGACAGGGCGAGTTCGGCCACGAGCAGTCCGCGAGCGTGGAGGTAGAGCGTCTTCTCCGACGGGGAGAGGTGCTTTCGGTGGCGACGCACGGCCAGGTTGCGCACGACCTCGGCCAGTTGCCAGACGTCGCCGTCGTTCATGCGCCGCTGGTTGTTCTTCATGCGCCGCGAGAAGTTCGACGGGATCCGCACGTCGTGATCCGAGAGCAGCTCGAACAGGTCGTCGAGTTCGTCCTCGGCCGTGGGCTGGCGAACGCCGATCTCCTCGGCTTCGTCGACGGGCACCCAGACCCGCAGTTCCTGCAGTTCGAGATCGACCACGAAATAGTCGCGCTCGACATCACCGACCGTCTTCGTGACGACGTCGACGATCTTTCCAGCACCGTGCTGGGGGTAGATCACCGAGTCGCCTTTGGCGAAGGGTGGGGCGGCAACGACTGACATGGGCGACTCCTGTCCCGAGAATGGTCCGTCTTCCACCATGCCGTACCGAACCGGTATTGCCAACGTCGCCCGTAGTGTGGCCATGTGCAGATCGGGATGATCGGACTGGGTCGAATGGGCGCCAACATGGCGGAGCGCCTGCGCGGAGGCGGCCACGACGTCGTCGGCTACGACCCGTTCAGCGATGCCTCCGACGTGGCGACGCTCGACGACCTGTGCCGAGCGCTCGAGTCGCCGCGCGCCGTCTGGGTGATGGTCCCGTCCGGCGACCCGACGAACGAGACGATGGCGAAACTCGCCGCCCTGCTGGAGCCAGGTGATCTCGCCGTCGACGGCGGCAACACCCGTTGGACCGACTCGCTCGGCCACGCCGCGGCGTTCGCCGAGGCGGGCGTCGGCTTCGTCGACGCCGGTGTGTCCGGCGGCGTCTGGGGCCTCGAGAACGGTTACGCCCTGATGGTCGGTGGCAGCGACGACGACGTCGCCCGGCTGCGCCCGGCACTGCAGACGTTGTCGCCCGGCGATCCCGACGGCAAGGGCCTCGCCCACGTCGGCCCTGTCGGCTCCGGCCACTTCACGAAGATGGTCCACAACGGCATCGAGTACGCGGTGATGCAGGCCTTCGCCGAGGGCTACGAGTTGATGGCGCGCACCGATCTCGACATCGACCTCCCGGCAACGATGCGCTCGTGGCAGACGGGGTCCGTGATCCAGTCGTGGCTCCTCGACCTGTTCGTTCGAGCACTCGACGCCCACCCCGGTTTCGAGGATCTCGACGACGTCGCCGCCGACTCGGGCGAGGGTCGTTGGGCGGTCGAGGCTGCAGTCGATGCCGGCGTACCGGTTCCCGCGATCGCCGCTGCGCTCTTCGCCCGGTTCGAATCGCAGCACGAGCAGTCGCTCGCCATGAAGGCAGTTGCCGCGTTGCGCGAGCAGTTCGGCGGTCACGCGGTCGTGACGAGCGAGGGCGACATGACGAAGAAGACGGTGCACCGCGACGGCGAGGACCGCGCATGACGTCCGAGAAGAACGACGCCGTCGTCCTCTTCGGGGCCACCGGTGATCTGGCCCGCAAGAAGCTGTTCCCGGCGCTCTACCAGATGGTGGTCGACGACACGCTCGGCAGCGACGTCCCCGTCGTCGGCGTCTCCTCCTCGGACTGGAGTGACGACGATCTGCGTGATCGCATCCGCGAGTCGGTCCACGACCGGGTCGATGACGCCGACGAAGCGGCGCTCGACTCGCTCTGCCAGCGGTCCTGTTACGTCTCCGGCGACTACCGCGAGGCCGACACATTCGACCGACTCGCCAAGGCCCTCGACGACGTCCAGGCGCCGATCTTCTACCTCGCGATCCCGCCCTCGCTCTTCGACGACGTGGTGCAGGGCATCGCACGGGTGGGGCTGCACGAGCACGGGCGTGTCGTGGTCGAGAAGCCGTTCGGACGAGATCGCGCATCGGCCACCGAGCTCGACGAAGTGATCCACCAGGCGTTCCCCGAGGAGCGCGTGTTCCGCATCGATCACTTCCTCGGCAAGGAGGCCATCGAGAACCTGTTGGTGTTCCGGTTCGCCAACTCGCTCCTCGAACCGGTCTGGAACCGCAACTTCATCAACTCGGTACAGATCACGATGGCCGAGGAGTTCGGCGTCGAGGGTCGCGGGAAGTTCTACGACTCCGTCGGCGCGCTGAAGGACGTCGTGCAGAACCACCTGCTCCAGATCGTGTCGTTCCTCGCCATGGAGCCACCGGCCGGCGCCGACGCCCGGTCGTTGCGCGACGAGAAGGTGAAGCTGTTCCGCCAGGTGAGCACGATCCAGCCCGACCAGCTCGTGCGGGGCCAGTACCGCGACTACGTGGACGAGGACGGCATCAGCGCCGGCAGCGACACCGAGACCTTCGCCTCCATCCGGTTCGAGATCGACTCGTGGCGATGGGCCGGCGTGCCGTGGCTCATCCGCACGGGCAAGGGCATGCCCGTCACCCAGACCGAAGCCGTCGTCGAGTTCAACGCACCACCGCGACTGTTGTTCGCGCCCGAGGGCACCGAGGCCCCGCATCCCAACCACGTGCTGTTCCGCCTCAACAAGGACCCGGGCGTGACGTTCGGACTCCAGGTCAAGCAACCGGGCGAGGAACTCGTCGCCGAGAGCGCAAACCTCGACATGTCGTTCAGCGATGGCGACGTCGCTGGCGGCGGCCGTCGCCGCGAGGCCTATCAACGTCTGCTCGAGGATGCGATGGAGGGCGACGCCCGCCGCTTCGCACGCGAGGACGGGATCGACCAGCAGTGGCGGATCGTCGACGACGTCCTCACCGACCATCCGCCGGTCGACCTCTACCACTCGGGAACCTGGGGCCCTGCCGCCGCGGACCGCCTGGCCGCCGACGTCGGCGGGTGGCACGACCCGGCATGACACTCGCCGGCCGGCCGAACCCCCAGCCTCCGGTCCCGGACTCCGTGCGCACGGTCGCAGCGGGCCGACACGTCGATGCGGTGTGGCTGAACCAACTCGGCGGAATCACCTGGCAGATCGGCGAACCGGCACAGGTCTTCGTGAAGTGGCAGCCGGTCGGCGCCGCAGACCTCGGTGCGGAGGTCGAGCGACTCCACTGGCTGGCAGACCACACGGTGGTTCCCCGCCCCGTCGACTCCGGCCACGATGCCGACAGCGAGTGGCTCGTCACCGAAGCGCTCCCGGGGACGACCGCCGTCGCCGACCGTTGGAAGGCCGACCCCGAGCCAGCGGTGCGAGCCATCGGCGTCGGCCTACGTCGCTTCCACGACAACGTCCCGACGGCGTCATGTCCCTTCGACTGGTCTGTCGAGTCGCGTCTCGTCGGTGACGGCGACCCGGACGTCGGGCCCGCGCCGCCGGTCGACCGGTTGGTGGTCTGCCACGGCGACGCATGCGCACCGAACACGCTCGTCGACGCTGACGGAGCGTTCGTGGCCCACGTCGACATGGGCTCGGTCGGGCTGGCGGACCGTTGGGCTGATCTCGCCATCGCATCGTGGAGCCTCGATTGGAACTTTGGCGAGGGTTGGGGGGTTTCGTTCTTCGAGGCGTACGGCGTCGAACCCGACGACGAACGCATCGACTACTACCGCCGACTCTGGGACGCCACTTGACGAGGAGCAGAATGTGCTCGTGAACCCCGTACTCGCAGGCATCCCATACGAGACATTCGCCGACTTCTCCGTTGGCTTCCTCACGATCCGCACGTTCGGCACCATGGTCGCCGTCGGCGTCCTCCTCGGTGCATGGATCGCGGCTCGTGAGATCGAGGGGTGGGGCGTCCCACGTGAAGAGACGTATCGCCTTGCCACCCGGATGGTCGTCGCCGGGCTCATCGGCTCCCGCGTCACCTGGGTGTTCTCGCACCTCGACCAGATCGACTCGCCGGTCGACCTGATCGCCGTCTGGGAAGGCGGGATCCAGTTCTCCGGTGGGTTCATCGCCGCGATCCTCTTCGGCTTCCCGACCTTCCGGAAGTGGAGCCCCAAGCTGCGCTGGCGGAGCCTCGACGGCTACGCCTACGGCCTCACCATCGGTCTCGCCATCGGCCGCATCGGTTGCTACTCGGTCGGCGAGCACTTCGGCCGCAGCACCGAGTTCTTCCTCGGCACCACCTACGAGGGCGGCAGCACCCAAGAGGACTTCATCGGCAACGTCCCCCTCGTCGAGGGCATGACGTTCCACAACACCGCGCTCTACGAGTTCATCCACCTCGTGCTGCTGTTCGGCCTGCTCTACATCGTGAGGTCACTGGCTCGACGAAGGGGTCGCGTCCTGCCCCCCGGCACGATCATCGGCATCTTCTGCGTCTGGTACGGCATCGGCCGCTTCGCCACCGACATCGTGCGCACCAACGACGAGCGCGTGTTGGGCATGACCGGCGCCCAGTTCATGGGACTCTCGCTCATCCCGGTCGGACTCTGGATCCTGTTGAAGGTGCGCCACGCCGCGGAGGCCCAGCCCGAAGACCCGTCCGAGGTCGAGGCCATCCAGGCCGCGGTCTTGGCCCGGGCCGGCGGTGGCACCCAGACGCTCAGTGAACCGGTCGAGACCGATCAGACCGACGTCGGCGCTTCGAGCGACGAAGCAGCGGACGGCTCGCCCGCCGACGACTGACGCCCGACCCGCCGGGGTCCGTCGTCGCGATTTCTGCGACCGCGTGCTGCTCGTCCGGCGGTGCCACGTCGCCGGAATTCGGGCCATCGACATCGGCGACGTCCTACCTCCTCAGGAGCGGCGCCACGTCGCAGAAATCGCAGCGAATCGGTCCCGACAGTCGGGTGCGCGGCGTCCAGACTCCAGTCTCCAGTCTCGGGCTGGGCCGATCTGGCTCCAGAACGCGGAACGACCCCGCCGCAGCGGGGTCGTTCATGCAGATCCGTGGAGTTCGAGGTCAGCCGGCTTCGGCGGCCAGTGCGAACAGGCCCTCTTCCTCGGCCAGGGCGATGGCCTCTTCGAGGGTCATCTCCGGATTCTCGAACAGGACCTCGGAGACGACCTCGAGGCGAGCCTGATCCTCGGGATCGGGGTTCTCGCCGCCGAGTTCACGCTCGTGGAGGATGATGTAGACGAGGTTGGCGTCGGAGAGCGTCTCCTCTGCGAAGCCGGGCATCCCGGAGTTCACTGGCTTGTCGTTGGCGCCATAGGTGTCGCCCTTGTCTGCCGACCAGCCGGACGAACCGAGTCGGACCCACTCGAAGTGGTCCTCGAACGTCGGCCAGGTCTCGTAGATGGCACCGGCGGTGAACGCAGGGCCGACGCCGCCGCCTCCGCCGCCGCCGTGACAACCGGCGCAGCTGCTGAGGTACGCCTCCTCGCCGAGCACCGCAGGACCGTCGCCTTCGGGCGGGGGATCGAGCGTGCCGACGTAGACATACGCCCACACCGGGATGATGGCCAGCACGGGCATCGCCCAGAACGGGATCTTGCGGCGGCGGTTGTACGCCTCGACCATCGGTGAGGGCGGGGGAGCCGGGGCCACCTCGGCCTGGGCCGGGTGGGCCGGCATCGCTGCTGCGGCCGGGGTCGCAGCCACGGCCTTCGTCGGCGCGGCCGACGAGGCGCCGTCGCCACCGCTGCTGTCGCCGTCGCCGGCGCCACCGTCGCCGCCGCCCATGGCGGCACGACGCGCGCGGGACCGCTCGAGGAGGTGATCGGGAATCTCGGTCAACATGCCTCCCAGGCACGGGGGTGAACGGCGAGAGGTTAGGCAACGCGAGGCCCATTCAGCCAAGCGACGAGCCCGAATCTAACCCACCGTCGAGCGGGCAAAACACCCGAGTGGCGGCCAGCCCGGCCGATGTGTGCGCCCTCGGGGGCAGGTGATAGACCATCTGGCGTGGGTGCTGTCCTGTTTCGCCCCACAGCCCAGCACATTGTGATCGATTTCACGAGGTCCTGAATCGCCGTGGTTGCCCTTCTCAGTTCTGTGTTCGTCGGCATCGCTGGCATCGCCGTTGTCGTGTTCGTCGGCAAGCGGCGTGCAGCCGACGCCCGGCTGACGTGGGGCGAAGCAATGGCGGCGGCCGCCTTCTCCTTCTTCATGTTCTTCTGGTGGTACGGGGTCATCCCGCACCAGTGGCTCACGCTGGCCGAGGCCGGCTGGGACTGGAGCTCCGCCAAGACCGTCTGGGGCCCGGGCGGCATCCTGAAGCCCGAAGCCGAGGGTGGCTGGCTGCCCCTCACCATCAACTACCTCCATCTCAAGGACCTGGTCGCCGTGCTGATCTACGGGGTCGGTCTCGGCGGACTCATCGCCATGTGGGCCTGGTGGAACGACCGCTCCAAGAAGGCCGACGCTGCGGCCGCCGTGGTCCCGACCTCGAGCTACGGCCGTCCTCTCGTGAGGAAGGGCTGAGATGGCCAAGACCGACGCCAATCCGCCGCTCCCCGAGTTCCGCGGCGACTACGTCCTGCAGGAAGTCGACGCGTCCTGGTTGGCTGCGGCGGTCAAGCCGAAGCAGTTCATCCACATCGACCAGTCCGAATGCATCATGTGCGAAGGCTGTGTCGACATCTGCCCCTGGAAATGCATCCACATGGTGCAGCCCGAGGCCATCGAGTCGGCCATCGGCACCGAGCAGCCGGGACTCGATCCCAGCGACCATGTGATCTTCACCATCGATGACGACGTCTGCACGCGTTGCGCCCTGTGCGTCGACCGTTGCCCGACCGGCGTCATCATCCTCGGCAAGCTCGGTGACCCGGGCGCCGCCGGCGATCCCCATCAACGCACACCGACCCATGGCTACGGCTATGGGATGCGGTTGGGCTGAGAAGAACGGTCAAGGAGTACCTGCGTGGCCAGCACCACAGAAGACAAGCCG
>JBBSLH010000081.1:0-13443 GCA_038255425.1 Acidimicrobiales bacterium | reverse complement strand
TGCGTTCCTCGATGTGCTCTCCATGCTCCTCGCAGCGGCCGAAGCAGACGAACAAGCACTGCAGCTCGCCGCCCGCGCCGGCGACGGGCGCCTGTTCACGGCACTGAACCGCGCGTTCCGCGACGCCGGCATCTCCGGACGGCCGATGCTCACCGGCATGGAAGAACTCGGCCGGCGCTGGGAGATCGACGAGCTGCGATCGATCGCCGCAGCCGGCAGCCTCGCATCGAGCGACGGTGCGGCCGTGCGCCGCACCCTGATGGCCAAGTCACGGTCGATGCGCAGCGCACAGCTCGCTGCCGAGGAGACCCAGGCACGTCTGCAGTCCAGCAAGTTGTCGCTCCCGCAGTTCCTCATCGCCGTCGGCCTGATCGTGATGCTCATGTACCCCGCCGTCGCCGGCTTCCTCGACAACCTCTCCGCCACCGGCTGACCCCGTCCTTCCCCACCGGCAATCACCCACCAGCAAGGAGAAATGCAGCAATGTCCATGACACCAGCAACCAGACACCGCATCGATGCAGGCATCGACGCCACTTCCAACGTGGCGCCGATCGCACCGATTCTTTTCATGATCGGCTATGCGTGGGACCGCTCCCGCGCAGCCGCCCGGGATGACGGCGGCTTCTCACTCACGATCCAGGAAATCTTCTGGGCCGCCATCGCGGTCTCGCTCGTCGCGGCTGTCGGCCTTGTCATCTACAACGCGGTCAGCGACCGCGGCGACAACATCGGCGACGACATCACCAACCGCAATTTGCCGTGACCGCCCGGACCGCGCTCATGTCCGTGATTGCACGATGCCGTCGTGTGATCGCGGATGAGCGCGGGGTGTCGGTCACCGTGACGGTCATCTTCATGGCGCCCATCACGGTTCTGTTGATGTTCGCCGGAATCCAAACCGTGCTCTGGCAACACGCCCGCACCATCGCAGCCGACCGCGCCAACCAGGTCGTCGTCCAAGTCGCCACCGGCGACCTCTCCGCTGGCGAGGCCGATGCGCTGCTCACCGACAATCTCAACGCCAACCCCGACCTCCGAGGCGTGAACGTCGAGGTCATCAGCAACGGCCAGATCGCCGCCGTCACCGTCACCGCCGAGGCCCGCGGCGTCCTGCTCGGCACGTACAAGACCATCTCGATCCAAACGAACACACCCATCGAGACATGGCAACCACTCCCATGACCAACCTGCACCTGCGTGCTCGTGCCGCCTGGTCCGATGATCGCGGTGTCAGCGAAGTCATCGGACTCGTCTTCCTCACTGTCCCGATCGTTGCGTTCATCGCGCTGCTCGCATGGGCCGGCAAAGCAGCCGAGACCGTCGTGCGAGTCGACCACGCCGCTGAAGCATCAGTCCAAGCCGCCGCCCTGCAACGCAACGCCGGCAACGCCCGCACTGCGGCCACCACCGTTGCGAACAACTCGCTCGGCAACGTCTGCGCCGGTGGACCCGTCGTCTCGGTCGACACCTCCACATTCGCACCCGGCAACTTCGTGTCCGTCACCATCAGCTGCACGTTCGGCACCACCGACGGATTCAACGAAACGATGACCACCACATCGAGCGCCGTCATCGACAAGTACCGCCAGACATGACCAGACGACTCCACGCGCTCTTCGGCCGCTGTCGGCGGACCTGGCGCAACGACGACGGTGCCGGCTTCGCGATTCCCCTGTTCGTCGTGCTGCTCGCACTCACCGCCGCTGCGTGTCTGTCCTTGCTCGTCGACGGCGGCCGAGCCACCACCGCCCAGCGCAACGCGAACTCGATTGCCTTCCAAGCATCACGATCCGCGGCACAAGAACTCGACACCGCAGCCCTGCGCAACGGTGCGATCGTCGTGTCGTCCGCCGCCGACAGCGCCGCTCGCAGCACCGCAGCCACCCTGCTCGACCGGGTCGGACTCGACGGCACGGTCACCTCCGTCGACGTCGACGGCCGCCGCATCACCGTCAGCATCTCGGCCACCGAAAACCTGACCAGCTCCGCCGCTCTCGGGCGAAGCACCGTCACCGTCCAAGGAGTCGGCTCCACCCGCATCGCAGCGGGCGTCGTCTCAGAGGAGACCCCGCTGCCATGAGCATCCGCCCCCGCCAGATCCGCGTCGCATTCGCGATCGGCGTCATCGCTGCACTCGCCACCATCGCGGGTGCCGCGATCGCCGTCATCACCCGAGCGATCACCGGACGCGCCTCGCCGCTGCCGAGCATCCCGCCGTGGGAATGGTCCGGTACCGACATCGCCCAATGGTTCTCGAACCGTGCGACGTCGGACTCGGTCGTCGACGTCGTCACCCAAGTGTTCGCGACCATTGCGTGGCTCGCGCTCATCTACGTCGTCTGGAACGTCGTCCGCGAACTCATCGACCAAGCCAACCACGGCGTCGTCGACACCCGCGCGCCCCGCACCCGTCAACGACCGTCATCACGTCGGGCACGGCCAGCGTTCGCTTCCAGTTTCGTTGCGTTGCTGCTCGGAGCATCCACGCTGACCTCGTCGACCGTGCACGCTGTCGGCCTTCCCCAACGCGCCCCCGCCGTCATGGCAGTCGACGACGCATCGGCATCCGTCGAGAACGCCGATGTCAACGAGTATTCACCAGCCGTCCAAGCCGACACCAGCTCTCGTTTGCCTGCGGGAATGGCATGGGCCGACTACACCGCAACGCGAGCCGATGAATCGCTGCGCTCGATCGCCACCGACGTCTCGGGGGACTCCGAACTCGCTCGCCTCATCTGGACCGCGAACCAGCATCGCGAAGTCGCTCCAGGTACAGCGTTCAACGATCCCACCATCGTCAAGCAGGGATGGACGCTCCGAATCCCCGTGCCGATCGGCAGCACCAACGCATCGTCTGGCGGAGTCACTGACCTCACCGCGCAGGCTCCGGTGTCGGCGCGTCACGACGAGCCCGTCGAACAAGGCGACACTCTGTACGACATGATCGACGAAGTCGTCGACGATCCCGTCACGATGACCCACGTCCACGCCGTGTCCATCAAGAACAATGCCGTCGCCACCCCCGACGGGACGTTCATCTTCTCCGCCGAGAACCCCGACCTCATCCACCCAGGCCAGATCTTCGATCTGCAGCCGGCGATCGACCTCGACACCACCGATGCAACCGACACCGCCGACGAACTGCCACCTCCAGCTGCCCCCGACATCGTCGAGACAGCCGCCGAAGTACCACCGGTCAATGACACACCGGCAACTGACGAAGCACCCGCCGAACACTTCGACGACAGCACACACAACGAAGCCGAGAGCGGAGGAATAGTCGACAACGCAACCGTCGACGATGCCCGAGACGATGCCCCCGGCGCTGTCGTGCAAGCCGATCGGGTTCAGATCGACGACCCCACCATTGAACCCATCGTCGACCCTGCCGTCGGTAACACCCCGGCAGTTGCCGATGTTGCCCCGCCGGCACCGCCCGTCACCGCGCCTGCGCCTCCGACGCCCATTCCGACCAACGCAGTCGTGGTTGCGCGTGCCCAGCCCGGTGACTTCGCCGCGACGCCCCCGCAACCCGCGGCGGCGGTGACTGCCGGTGAGAGCGGCATCCCGATCATGCTTCTCGCCGCTGGTGGCCTCAGCCTCGCCGGCCTTTTCATCGCCCTCGATCGTCGCCGGCGTATCGCCCGAGCCAAACGGACTCTCGGACGCGCCATCGCCGCTCCTGACCCGGCCGTCGAACGCCACGAGCAAATCATGCGAGCCGCTGCGCACATCGACCGGGCAACACGGGTCAACCTCGCCGTACGCCAACTCGGCGCACAACTCGCCGAACGCGACACCGGACTGCGCTGCCGCTACATCATCGCCGACTCGACCACGGTCACCGTCGTGTTCGATCGCGACGTCGAACTCGACGGTGGCTGGGTCGACGGACCCGTCGCGAACAGTTGGACCTGCGCGCTCGGCGACAACGAACTCGAATCGTTCGCGGAAGTGTCGACGCCATGGCCAGCGCTCGTCCCGATCGGCACCCTGGATACCGGATCCGACATCCTCATCGACGTCGAAGGCCTCGGAACCCTCTCGTTCACCGGGCCCGACATCGTTGTCGGGTCGGTGTTGTCTGCCCTGGTGGCATCGATCTCGTCATCGCCCTACGCCGACATGCTCACACTCGTCGACGACAACGGCATCGGCCTCCACGGCCTCGACACCCACCTGCAGCATCGACTCGCGGTGGACTCCATCGACGCGCTCATCGATCGCCTCGGCGCGTGGATCGCACCTCTCGACTTCGACGATCAACACTTGATCGCAGCACGCCACGTGTTCGGAGGCGAACTCGAGCCTTGTGTCGCAGCCGTCGTCTGTGACCTCAACGACGCGCAACGCGCCGCCTTGTCGCAGCTTCCCTTCGACGGGTCGCGACCCATTGCCCTGATCACCACCGACACCACCATCGCAACGACCGTGTTCGACGTCGACGACGACGCCGCGACGGTCCTCGACGGCCAACGCATCCGTCTCCATCGTCTCGAGCCGGCGGCCGCGGCCGTGGCAGCAACCCTGTTGAACGTCGCCGACGACGTCGAGGTCTCCGACGCCAGCCCGCTCGACGACTATCGCAGCGTCGTCGAGTCCGATATCGAGACGACCGCCGACGTCGAGGCCGATCAACTCGACGATGGTCCCGCTGGATCCGATGCGGTCGCCGCGCCGGCTCTGGTATGCGAGGAGCGCACACACGGTGTTCCACCGGTCCCAGCCCAACTCTTCGACACCGAACCCGACATCGGGTGGCACGTCCGCAACCTCGGCCCACTCGAAATCGTCCACACCGACGGCACCCACCTCAAGAACATGCGCGAACTCTTCACCCTGCTCGCCATGCACCCCGCCGGCCTGACCGCTTCGCAAATCAACGACAAGCTCGATCAGTCGAAAGACCCGACCAACAACGACCACAGTGCCGACAGCGTCGACCAGGCCGACACCGACCTCAGCGACAACGGATCCAAGAACTCTGCCGAAGGCCGCCGGGCCCGATTCAGCGACCTCCGCAAAGCCCTCGGCCAAGGGGACGCGCTCGCCGGACGCGCTTTCCTCCCAATGCACTCCAAGGCCCGCGGCTACCACGTCGAAGGAATCCGAGTCGACAGCGTCCGCCTCGCCACCTGCCTCGAAGCCGCCAGAGACGCCGTTGGCCAGGACAAGATCAACTGGCTCGTCGGCGCGCTCCAACTCGTCCGTGGCCAGATCAACACCGGCGAACTCACCAAGTACGCATGGGCGAGCCGCATCCTTTCCCCCCTCGAAGCCTGCATCGTCGACGCAGGGATCGAACTCGCACAGCTCGCAGCCGACACCGGAAACTGGGCCGTGGCTGACTGGGCCGCCAACCAGGTTCGGGTGGCGAACCCTTACGACCAGCGCGGGCTCCCCATCCAGGTTCAGGCTCGCCAGGCCCTCGGCGATGAAGTCGGAATCCGACGCTTGCACGACGAAGCCATCGACACCGTCAACGAACTCGAACCCGACGTCCACGAAGTGTTCATCGACGCACTCGCGCAATAGCGCCACCGGAGCCTTCCTCTTGAGCTTCTTTGCGAGGTGGGGCTCGCGGTTCACGCCGTCAACAACGAGCTGGGGTCAGCTCCCTGAGCGACGATCCGCCCGTCAGTCCCAGCGGAAAGCCTCGGCGCGACAACCGCGTCCCGCCGGGGTCATAGGGAGGTATGAACCTGCACCACGTCCCGGTCCTTCGAGACCGTCGGAACGAACCCCAGGGCGTCTCGACTGCGGCCGGGACCACCAGCTCAGGTGGCCCGCTCCTCGCAACCGGATGTGACGACCATTCCAACTCGGCGTGGCTGTCGATGACCCGTTCGTGTCCACGCGGCTGTTCGCCTCAGAGGTCGAACACAGTTGCCTCAGGTCCTCACGATGACGTGCAACCGCTTCGGGCCGCAACGACCGCTGCGGTATTTCCCTCCAGCATTCTCGACCGTCGTAACGCGACCCCTGCGGGGCCCTCCGGGCGGTCAGCGAGGTCCGGGAAATCTCCTCACTCTCACTTCGCTCGCCGTTGCCCCCCAGCGTCCCCACGTCGTCGCAGTACCCATCAACAACCGTTCAACCCAAAGGAGAACAACACCATGAACACCACAACCCTCATCGGCCGGCTCGCCCAAGACCCGGACATCCGAATCACCACCGGCGGCACCACCGTGGCCACCTTCCGTCTCGCGGTCCCCAACCCCCAGGACAAGGACAAGCCCAACTGGATCCCCGTCAAGGCTCTCGGCAAGACCGCCGAAGCCATCGGCGAATACCTCGCCAAAGGCAACCAGGTCGGCGTCAGCGGTCGCATCGAGACCTCAGAATGGGACGACAAAGAGACCGGAGAGCGCCGCTGGAAGCTCGAAGTCCTCGCCCGCACCGTCGACTTCTTGAACACCAACAACAAGCCCAGCGACACCGAACAGCGAGAGGAGGCCACCGTCTGAGCACACCCAGAGTCCGGGGCCGACCCGACATCCCCCTACGGGTCGGCCCCGCACCGGTGAGACGAGCAACAACCATGAGCGAACCACACATCGGCGACTACGTCATCTGCACCAACGGCAAAGGCGGCACCGTCGAAGCCATCGCCAGCACCGAAGCCGGACTCGGTGTCCACCGCTACACGATCAACCACGGCACCCACAACCGCCGATACTTCCTCGACGAACTGATCACCGTCGCGACCGAAACAGTCGGAGCCGACCAGTGAGCGGCACCGACACCGCACCCACCGCCGCCATCTGCGTCTCAGCCGACGACGCAGAGTTCATGGCCAACCTCTTGAACCCGACCACCCAGCACATCATCACCCTGCAGACCAGCGACTGCGAACAACCCCTCGACGCCCACCTCGACGCTGTCGTCGCCCAGCACGGCATCGTCGTTCTCGAATGTCGCCACATCGGCGAGCGATGCATCCCCCACGGCCCCACATGGACCGTCCCACTCACCGACGTCGTCTACCTCCACATCTGGTGAACGCCGCGACCTCCCCGATCGAGGTCCGCCAACGCCTCATCGAGCTGCACACCTTGCGTCGCGAAGTCGTGCCCGATCCGTTCATGGGGCGTTGGCACCACCGCAGTCGCAGCACACTCTGTCGCCGGCACTTCATTGGCGAACCCGTCGTCGCCGTCTACCTCGCGATCGACCGCGCACACATCGCAGCCATCGCCCCGATCGGACAGGGAACCCAGCTCGGCTCGGTTGCCGGGCCCGCTGCGTTGACTGTGCCACACCGCGGCGATCGTCAACCCGTTCCAGTCGCTGGGCACCGCTGCGCTCTCCTTCGTCGGCCACTCCCTGCACAAGTTGACCCCCGCCTTGGCCGGCGTGGCTGGGTCACTGGCGTTGTCGGCAACCAAGCCGACAATCCGACCCGGTCACGATCGGGGGAGTCGGTCTCCAAAACGTGACCGGGTCGGCCAACCACCCGAAAGGAACGTCACCAATGAGCGACCAGCCCACCACGATCACCAGCGTCGAGGACCTCCTCGACTTCTGCGCCAACGAGCCAGCCGGCTGCGCCTCGATCCACATCGACGACAACGACGCCTTCACCTGCGGCACCAACGCCACCAACCTCGACTCACTCGAACAGTGGGCAACCAACCCCACCCGCATCGTCAACGCAGCCTCCAGCATCGACACCTGCGGCCGTCGCTGGATCATCTTCGTCCGCCAAGACGGCCCGCCCACCGAACACGACGCATCGCACTACCTCGACATCCGCGCCGCCCTCGCCTGCGGCGACGTCAACCTCGTCGACTGCGTGATCGCATGGGGTCACCAGCACGTCTCGATGCGCTACCTCCAGCACCGCACCACCAGCTACCCGACTCCCGGTCACACCAACGCAGCCTGACCGCGCCAGTCGCACTCCCGGCCCAACACCTTCGACGACACACGATCAGCGGCCTGACCCGTCCCATCGGTGGACGGGTCGGCAAGGGCGACTACTCGCGCAACGTCACAGCTCATGTCCGGCCGGGAACGCAACTGTCGTGTGCTCTGGTCCGCCCTCATCGGCGTCAAGGGACACCCGAAACTTGTCGGCCTCTGGCTGTCGCCGCTGCGCTCATGGCCAACAACTTTTGGGCTCTTCGCCCTTGACCCCGAGCGGACCTCCGCACCGGCGCCGCCTGTCGGCAGCGGGCGGGGGACCGGTGGTCCTCACCCCACCCGCTCCCGGATGATCAAACGAAAGGCAACCACCATGTACGCAGGAGACCAAACCACCAGTTGGAACGATGCAGGACCGTGCCCCCAATGCGGGGACAGTGACTGCTGGCTCGGCTGCCCACCAGTCACCGAATCTGCCAGCTACGACGAAGCCGAAGCCGCCGGAGTCGACGCGACACTCCGCTTCGTCGGCAATGAGCAGGTGACGTCATGAAAGCCGCCGACGTCATGGCCGACATCGTGGACCGGCTCATCATCGAGATCGAGAGCGGCGCACAGCAATGGCGGATGCCGTGGAACACCGCCACCGGACTCCCACACAACGCCGTCACCGGCAACGCCTACCGCGGCGCCAACATCCTCGCCCTGTGGCTCGAGGCCATCACGTCTGGCTACACCTCCAGCGGATGGGCGACCTACAAGCAGTGGCAGTCGATCGACGCCCAGGTCCGCAAAGGAGAAACCGGTACCCGCCTGATTCGCTGGGTCGAGAAGAAGCGCAACGACGACACCGCCGACGCCTCCACCACCAACGACGACGACCAGACCGGCACCCGTCTCGTCCCGGTGGCGTTCAGCGTGTTCAACCTCGCCCAGTGCGACACCGCCACCAGCACCGTGACCGTGCAACTGGCGCCGCGCCACGAAGGCAACTTCGCTCACTTCTTCGACGCAGTCCCAGCCGTCATCCGATGGGGAACCGGCCACCCGTGCTACCTGCCCGAACGCGACGAGATCCGCATGCCCGAATGGGAAGCGTTCACCACTACCGCTGCGGGCCACGCCACCCTCGCCCACGAACTGGGCCACTGGACCGGACACGCCAGCCGCCTCGACCGCGACCTCACCGGCCGCTTCGGAGACGACAGCTACGCAATCGAAGAACTCATCGCCGAGATGTCCGCAGCATTCACGTGCGCCGAAGTCGGCATCGTGCCCGCCATCCGAGACGACCACGCCCCCTACCTCGCCCATTGGCTACGAGTCCTCAAGGCCGAACCCCGCCACCTCTGGTCCGTCGCCTCATCGGCACAAGCAGCCACCGACCACCTCGCCATCTACTCGACCCCCACCGCAACCCGACAGCGAGTCGCCTGAGCAATGTTGGTCGGGATCATCCACACTCCCGCCACACCTCGCTTCTGGCATCATTGAGCCAGATGAGCGATGACACGACACCAATCACCGATCTCCGACCTGAGGCGTTCGTCGTGTCGAGATCGTGGCGAGGTGTGCTCGGCTTCGCTACCGCGGCAGTCCTCGCCGTGTCAGCGGTATCGGTATCGTCGGTCGTCGCAGCCCCAGTAGCGCCGCGCACACCACTGTGCATCGAGGTGCCCGACGCAACGCCAGGCGACGTTGCGGTGATCAACATCACCAACACCGCAGCGACCGGTCCCGGATACGGAGCGTTGCGGGCCTCCGACGCGACGCCCATTCCGTTGCGGCCGGTCAGCGAACAGTTCTCGTCGGTGAACTTCGCGCCAGGACCGGCGAACCCGAACCTGGCGTTGGTCACGATCGGCACCGACCGCCGCTTCTGTTACGACTCCGATGGCGCAACCGCGCATGTGCTCCTCGATCTCGTGGCGACCATCCCAGCTGCGTCGGTCAACAACATCGAACCCGAGCGACTCGTCGACACGCGAACGACTGGGCGACCAATCGCTCCCGGCAACCCGTTGTGCATCGTGGTGCCCGACGGAATGCCCGGTGACGTCGCGGTCGTCAACATCACCAACACTGCAGCGACCGGCGTCGGCTACGGAGCACTACGGTCCTCCGACGCGGCGCCCGTCCCATCGCGTCCGCCGGCTGCGCAGTTTTCGTCGGTCAACTTCGCCCCGGGACCGGCGAACCCGAACCTGGCGTTCGTCACCATCGGCGCAGACCGACGCTTCTGCTACGACTCGGGCAACGCGACCGCACACGTGCTCCTCGATCTGGCAGCAACGATCCCCGCCGAACACATCAACAACATCGAACCGACCCGCCTCGTCGACACCCGTAACGGACGTGGCCCGGTCGCACCCCGCACCCCTTTGTGTGTCGCCGTGCCTGATGGTGCTCCCGGTGCTGTTGCAGTCGTCACCATCACCAACACCGCAGCGACCGGCCCCGGTTACGGAGCACTGCGATCCTCCGATGCTGCGCCCGTCCCATCGCGCCCAACAGCCGACCAGTTCTCGTCAGTCAACTTCGCTCCAGGACCCGCGAACCCGAACCTGGCTTTCGTCACGATCGGCACCGACGGCCAGTTCTGTTACGACTCCGACGGCGCAACCGCGCACGTCATCTTGGACCTCGCCGCAACCATCCCAGCCAACAGCATCGACAGCACCGAACCCCAACGCCTCATCGACACACGAACCACCGGGGGCAACGACAACACCGCCCTCGAGCTGCTCGCGACGATCCCGGTCCGCAACGAAACACCCACCGGCTATGACCGGAACCTTTTCAATCACTGGGTGAGCCAAGGCAACGGCTGCGACACCCGTGACCGTGTCCTCATCGACGAGAGCCTCACGAACGCACAGGTCTCCTACCCCGGATGCGTCGTCCTGGCCGGCGACTGGTACTCCAGCTTCGACAACGTCACCACCAGCGACCCCACCGACCTCGACATCGACCATCTCGTTCCTTTGAAAGAAGCATGGGATTCCGGTGCGATCAACTGGACCGCATCGCAGCGCGAAGCGTTCGCAAACGACCTCGACGACAACCGCGCACTGATCGCAGTGACCGCCTCGTCGAACCGGTCCAAAGGAGCAGCCGACCCCTCCAACTGGATCCCCCCACACCAACCCGCAGTCTGCGGCTACCTCGAGGACTGGGTCGCAGTGAAAGTGCGCTGGCAACTCTCGATGGACAGCTCCGAACACGGCCGGGTCCGCAACCTGCTCAACGACTGCCCGACACGATCCATCTCACCCGTCACGGTCGTCAACGTCACCACCACCCCACCGCCGCCCGCACCTCCACCGGACACCAACTGCGACGCCTCGTATCCGACGGTGTGCATCCCGCCGCCGCCACCCGACCTCGACTGCGCAGACATTACGTTCCGAAATTTCGTGGTGCTACAACCCGATCCACATCGCTTCGACGGCAACAACGACGGCATCGGCTGCACCAGCTGACTCGTCTAAGCGCTCCCCAACATTGCCGCCCTCACGCACGAAGCGCTGAGACAGATCGGCACCCTCGGTGCTCGCCAGCCATCGTCCCGTAGGGGAGGCGCGCTACAGCGCCGAAGGGCGCCGCCACCTACCGCCAGGTCCGAGATGCGCGCAGCCACATCCTTCGCAAGCAAATGGCCCCGATCGCCGTCGGGCGATTCTTCAGCTCGACCGCGCTGCGAAATGCGCGCCGACCGCTATCAACACCCGACCGGCTCCCCACGGCGTCGCAGTACTGGCCGACTGTTGCGGACTACAGTCGATGGTGGCTCGTCGACGCCGTCAATGTCGTCCAACACCGAAGCGAAGATGTTGGAGATCTGACGATGATGACTGTTCGAGAGTTGTGCTTGACCCTTGCCGAGTTCGCCCCCGACACCTCCGTTGGATTGTTGACCTTGTCGCGGGTCGGGATCTGCGCCGACGAGGTGACCACGACCTGCGCAAGCGTTCAACCGGCCGGTGCCGATGACGGGACCGAACAGTTCGTTTGGCTGATCGGTGCCCAACTCGCGCCGGCCGACGCGCCGGCCATCGTCAGCTGGCCATGCTCGTGTGGACAGGTTGTGGTGACGGTCCTGAACGACCAGTGGTCCGACGACATCCACCCCGATCGGTGCCAGCCGATCGTCCCGCCGCAGCACCCGTAGCCAGGTTCGCATCATGTCGACCTCGGGTCGATGTTGCGCGCGAGATGCCCCGACCTGCTCGTCGTGTGATGTCTCCGGGCAGCCGCTGTCGGCTCTCCGACTGCTCTGGCTGATCGTTGCCGATCGAGCGGCCTGATGGCGTCAAGGGACGCCCGAAACTGGTTGGCCTCTGGCTGTCGCCGCTGCGCTCATGGCCAACAACTTTCGTGCTCTTCGCCCTGGACGCCGGCCACCCGATCGGCCTCGAAGCCGGCGCGAGTCGGATCCAACAACCGGCCCGCCCGGGAGGCTCACGTCGGGGAAGTCGGGAGCCCTCCGGTCCTACATCGCCGAAGGAGGCCTACATGATCCCCACAGACACCAAGTACATCACCCTCACACCCTGGATCCGCCAACACGCCGGTGGCACGGTGTCGATGGCCAGCGACACGGCGTTGCAGGTCCTCGCACCCCGAGTGGGTCCGACCTCGGTGCTGTTCTTGCACCGATTCGCCCGGCGCGGCGGCCTCCACGAGGTCACCACCTACACACAGCTCGCCAGCGAATTCGGGGTCGCTCCCAACGTCATGGCCAAGACGGTTCAACGCATCGTCCGGTTCGGGTTCGCCCGCTGGACCGACGCCGATCAGTCGAGCCTCGAGGTCGCAACCGAACTCGGATCCGGGACGCCACCCAGCGGCGGCGGGACGCCCGCACTGACCGAACCGCCTCACCTTCGAGCCGCCTGACCTACTCCGCCCGGGAGAGCCATCCACTCTCCCGGGCACCGCTCACTCCGGTCCGCGAGCGCTCGTTCGGCCTCGCGGACCGGCGCTGTGTCGCGAGTCACACAATTTGACCGATCGCTGTGAAACGGGCGTCACGGATTGTTACGTCCGCCGCGTCGTCGCAGCTCAGCGCTATGGCGTTGCGGATTGTTACGACGACCGGATCGGCCCCGTCGTAACAATCCGGGCCCCGTGAACGGTCTCGTCGTAACAATTCTGGCGCCTCGTCGTGGGCTGTGATCGCCGTCGTAACAGTGCGCGTAACAGCGGTTCTGCACGGTGCCCCTTGCTCGATCTCACCACGAACAAGGGAAACGCTGATGACTACATCTCATGCCATGGAATTCGTCGACCAGCTCGACGCCGACTGGAAATGCACCACGACGAGCGGGCGTGGCCGACGCTCACTTCGCTCCTGGCGCACCCATCCCAAGCACGCGCAGGTCTTCGCACGTTTCTCGACGCTCGAGGAGATCATCGCCACCCTCCACCGCAGCGTTCCCGTCGATTCCGACCCGATCCTCGCCGCCCTGATCGCTCTCGCCCAGGCCGGCGACGAGGTCGCCGCCCGCCTCGTGCTGCAATCCTTTGCCGGTCTTGCCGTGCAGTTGTCGACGGGTCGTCGTGACAGCGACTA
>JBBSLH010000080.1:0-13525 GCA_038255425.1 Acidimicrobiales bacterium | reverse complement strand
GCGAGCAGACCGGTCAGGTTTCCGATGACTCGTCCGGCCTTGCCTCGCGCCAGCTCGGCGATGTCGGGGTTCTTCTTCTGCGGCAGCATCGACGAACCCGTCGAGTAGCCGTCGTCGAGACGCACGAAACCGAACTCGTCGCTGCTCCAGAGCACGATCTCCTCGCCCATGCGGGACAGGTGGATGCCGATCATGGTCACGGCGAAGAGCGACTCGGCCACGAAGTCTCGATCGCTCACCGCGTCGAGGCTGTTCTCGAACGCTCGGGCGAAGCCCAGGTCGGCCGCCACCGACTCCGGGTCGAGCGGCAGACTGCTCCCTGCGAGGGCACCGGCACCGAGCGGCGACACGTCGAGTCGGTGGTACGCGTCGATCAGACGATCGACGTCGCGAGCGAGCGACCAAGCGTGTGCCAGGAAGTGATGGCTGAGCAACACCGGTTGTGCACGCTGCAGATGCGTGTAGCCGGGCAGGTAGGTCTCCCCCGCCGCTTCGGCCCGCTCGAGCAGAACATGCTGGAACCCGACGACGTCGCGGGCGGTGTCGAGCAGCTCGCGTTTACACCAGAGCCGCAGATCGGTCGCCACCTGGTCGTTGCGGCTCCGGCCGGTGTGGATCTTGGCCCCGGCCGACCCGGCCAGCTCGGTCACCCGCCGTTCGACCGCGGTGTGGATGTCCTCGTCGGACTCGACGAACCGAAAGGTTCCGTCGACGAGTTCCGTCTCGACCGCATCGAGCGCAGCAAGGACCGCGGTCACCTCGTCGTCGGCCAGGATGCCGACCCGACCGAGCCCGCGCACGTGAGCGCGACTGCCGACGATGTCGTCGGGGAACAACCGCTGATCGAACGGCAGACTGACGGTGTAGGCGAGCAGGTCCTCCGCCGGAGCGGAGGTAAACCGCCCGTGCCAGAGGGTCTGACCGTCCTCGCTCATGGCCGCGAACCTGGGCCCTGGCGTTGAGACCAGGTCTCGATGCCGAGGCCCCACAGCCGGACGAAGCCGGCCGAGTCCTCGTGCCGGAAGCTGTCCTCGGCGTCGTAGGTGGCGAGGCCGTAGTCGTAGAGGCTGGAGTCCGACCGCCGTCCCTCGACCTCACACTTGTTGGGTTCGAGATGGAGCCTGACGTCGCCGGTCACGTGCTTCTGCGACTCGGCGATGAAGGCGTCGAGCGCCTCGCGCAGCGGCGAGAACCAGAGGCCGTCGTAGACCAACTCGGCATAGCGGGACTCGAGGCGGTACTTCTCGCGCTGGAGGTCACGTTCGAGGCAGATCGACTCGAGATCGACGTGGGCCTTGATGAGAGCCAGGCTCGCCGGGCATTCGTAGGTCTCGCGGCTCTTGATGCCGACGCGCCGGTTCTCGACCATGTCGATGCGTCCCCAGCCATACGACCCGACGATCGTGTTGACTTCGTCGATGACCTCGGCGGGCGTCTTGGCGACGCCGTCGATGCTGACCGGCATGCCCTCGGCGAACCCGATCTCGAGATCGCGTGGTTCGGTGGCCGTCTGCTTCGTCAGCAGCCAGACGCCCTGCGGTGGTGTGGCCCAGGGATCCTCCATCTCGCCACACTCGATCGCCCGACCCATCAGGTTGTCGTCGATCGAATACACCTTCTCCTTGGTGGCCTGGATCGGGATGTCGTGGTCGTAGGCGTAGAGGATCGACTCTTCCCTGGTCATGCCCCAGTGGCGCACGGGGGCGAGGATCTCGAGGTCGGGCGCGAGTGCCCTCGTCGACACCTCGAAGCGGACCTGGTCGTTGCCCTTGCCGGTGCAGCCGTGTCCGACCGCATCGGCCCCGTGCTCACGAGCAGCCTCGACGAGGTGCTTCACGATCACCGGACGGCTCAGCGCGGAGACGAGCGGATAGCGGTTCTCGTACATGGCGTTGGCGCGCAGGGCCGGCATGCAGAAGTCGCGTGCGAACTCTTCACGGGCATCGACGACGATCGCATCGACCGCACCGGCGGCGAGCGCACGTTCCTTCACGACGTTCCAGTCGTCGGAGGCCTGGCCGACGTCGACCGCGAGCGCGATGACCTCGACTCCTTCATTCTCGATCAACCAACGAACGGCGACGGACGTGTCGAGGCCGCCGCTGTAGGCGAGGACGACTCGCTTGGCCATGGTGGGGAGCTCCTTCGATTTCTGTTCTGGGTACCTGTCGCGTGAGATGAGCGACGATTCTGGCCCCCAGAACGGGATGGGATGGATTCTGGGTACCGGTCGCGTGAGCTGGATGGCGCGAGGGACACCCAGAACGGGATGGGGGGTGGTGGGGGTGGGGCGAACTAGAGGCCGGCGAGGGCCGAGATGCGGTGGGCCACGGACTGGCCGGTGGTGGACTCGGCGGCGATGAGCATGAGCGTGTCGTCGCCGGCGACCGTGCCGAGGACTTCCGGGAGGCCCGCGCGGTCGAGGGCTGAGCCGACGACGTGGGCCGAACCGGGTGGCGTGCGCAGGACGACGATGTTGTGCGAGTGGGACACCTCGACCACCCACTCGGAACAGACGCGGCGAAGGTGTTCCTCGGGTGCGACCGCATCCTTGGGCATCGCCGGCACGGCGTAGACCGTCTCGCCGCCGGGCACTCGGACCTTGATGGCCCCGATGTCCTCGAGGTCTCTCGAGACCGTCGCCTGCGTGGCGACGACGCCGTCGGCGGCGAGCAGCTCGACGAGCCGTTCCTGGGTGGAGACAGCATTGTCCTCGAGCAGACGCTGGATGCGGTGCTGACGCTGCGGCTTGGTGAGCCGTGCGCCTCGAGAGGTGGTCATCCCAGCGACCCGACCTCGTAGAGCCAGCGGAACAGGCCGATCTTGGCGAACATCCGGTTGTGCGCCTGCCGGATCATCCGCGACTGGCGGCCGTCGGCGACCGACGCAGACACCTCTTCGCCGCGATGGGCGGGCAGGCAGTGCATGAAGATGGCGGTGTCGGGGGCGGCGGCCATGACGTCGTCGTCGACCTGGAAGCCCTCGAACGCCTGGTGACGCGCCTGGGCCTCCGCCTCCTGGCCCATCGATGCCCAGACGTCGGTGTGGACCGCGTCGGACTCCTCGGCTGCCTCGGCCGGTCGGTCGGTGACGAACAGATCGTCGAGACCCGCGAGGCGGAGCCGGTCGATGTCCTCGTCGGTGGGGCCGTAGCCCGTCGGGCAGCCGAGCCGGACCGACATGCCGCTCATCGCAGCACCGAGGGCGAGGCTTCGCGCCACGTTGTTGTAGTCCCCGATCCAGCACACCGTTCGGCCCGAGAGGCTCCCCCATTCCTGCTGCATGGTGAGGAGGTCAGCGAGCGCCTGACAGGGATGACCCAGGTCGGACAACAGGTTGACGACCGGCACAGTGGCCACCGACGCGAGTTCTTCGAGGAGCGCGTGGTCGAAGACCCGGGCACCGATGAGCGCGTGGTAGCCGGACAGGACCCTGGCGACGTCGAGCGCCGGCTCGCGTGATCCGACACTGACCTCGGCCGCGCTGAAGGTCACCGGATGGCCTCCGAGCCGGACCGTGGCCGCCTCGGCCGAATGACGGGTTCGCAGGCTCGGCTTCTCGAAGTAGAACGCCACCGTCTGGTGGTCGAAGATGTCGCGTCCGGTCCCCGGCGTCGAGATCGTGAGGACGCGAGCGAGTTCATCAGGGTCGAGGTCGTCGATCTCGAGGAAGTGGCGAAGCATCACGACACGGCCTCGGTGATCATCGAGACCGCCTCGTCGATCTCGGCGTCGGTCACGTTGAGCGGCGGTGCGAGACGGAGTGCGGTCGGTGTCACTGCGTTGACGACGAGGCCGTCGTCGAGGAGCTGCGCGGCGATGGCCTTGGCGTCTCGGTCGATCAGCTCGACGCCGAGAAGAAGACCGAGACCACGGATGGTGCCGACGGCATCGAGCGGTTCGAGGGCGGCACGCAGGCGCGCACCGGCAGCAGTCGCCAACGCAGGAGCATCGATCCGCTGCATCTCTGCCAGCACGGCACGCGCGGCCGACGTCGCCAGGGGCTGGCCGCCGAAGGTCGTCGCGTGGTCGCCCGGCTCGAAGGCGGCAGCCACTTCGACCTTTGCAGCGCAGGCGCCGATGGGGACACCGTTCCCCAGTGCCTTGGCCATCGTCACGACATCGGGCTGCACACCGAAGTGCTGGAAGCCGAACCACTCGCCGGTGCGTCCGAGACCGGTCTGGACCTCGTCGACCATGAACAGGATCCCGCGTTCGGCGCAGAGGGCCTCGACCCCCTGGAAGTACTCGATGGTTGCCGGGTTGACGCCGCCTTCGCCCTGCACGGGCTCCAGGAGCACGGCGGCCACCGTGGCGTCGAGTGCTCCCTCGAGTTCGTCGAGATCGGCCCACGGCACGTGCCGGAACCCCTCGGGAAGCGGCTGGAACGCCTCCCACTTCTGTGGCTGACCGGTTGCGTGGAGCGTCGTGAGCGTGCGGCCGTGGAAGCTGGCGAATGCGGACACGACGGTGTGGCGGCCTCGGCCACCGAACTTGCGGGCGAGCTTGATCGCCGCCTCGTTCGCCTCGGCCCCCGAGTTGCAGAAGAACGTCTGGTAGCGCGGCGCCTCTGGATTGCCGTGGCCGAGCAGCGAGTCGAGCGTCGTCGCCACGGCGTCACCCGGCTCGGTACCGAACAGGTTCGACACATGCAGCAACGTCTTCGCCTGCTCCGCCAACGCAGCCGCCACCGCCGGATGTGCGTGACCGAGCGACGTGACCGCGAGCCCGCTGAGGAAGTCGAGGTAGCGCTTTCCGCCGTCGTCCCACAGTTCGGCGCCAGCACCACGTACGAAGCGCACGGCGTGTGGCGGATACGTCGGCATCAGTGGGCTGGTCTTCATGGCTGGTTTCCCTGCTCGTGGCGGGTGATCATCGTGCCGACGCCTTCGTCGGAGAAGAGTTCGAGCAACACGACGTGTTCGACGCGCCCGTCGACGAGGTGGGCGGACGGCACACCGCTCTCGACCGCCGCCACCGCCGCGTCGATCTTGGGGATCATGCCGCCGGCGAGTTCGCCCGCACTCACCTTGGCGCGTAGTTCGGTCGCGGTCGTCCGGCTGATCAGGCTCGATGGATCATCGACGTCCTCGAGGAGTCCGGGGACGTCGGTCAGGTAGATGACCTTCTCGGCGTGGAGCGCCACGGCGAGCGCACCGGCAACCGTGTCGGCATTGATGTTGTAGGCCTGCCCGTCGGCCGACCCGCCGATGGTGGAGATCACGGGGATGATGTCCTCAGCGAGGAGCCGGTGGAGGATCGTCGGATTCACGGACTCGACGTCGCCCACGAATCCGAGGTCTGGATTGCGGGCCACCGACGTGATGAGTCCCCCGTCCTCGCCGGAGAGTCCGACGGCGAGTGGTCCGTGGGTGTTGATCGACCCCACGATGTCGCGGTTGACCTTGCCCACGAGGACCATGCGCGCGACGTCGAGTGTGTCGGCGTCGGTGACCCGGAGTCCGTTCTTGAACTCGGACTCGATACCGAGACGGGCCAGCAGTTCGCCGATCTGGGGTCCGCCCCCGTGGACCACGACCGGCCGGAGGCCGACCGCACGCAAGAGGACCATGTCGTCGGCGAACGAGGACGCGAGCGCAGGGTCGACCATGGCGTTGCCGCCGTACTTGACGACGACGATCTTCTGGCGGAACCGCTGGATGTACGGAAGGGCCTCGAGGAGCACCTCGGCGCGGTTGATGGACTGGGCGGAGGCACTCATGGCATGAGCCCGACGACCGGCAGGCTCAGCGTCTCGGGGAGACCGGCGAGGAGATTGGCGCACTGGATGGCCTGGCCGGACGTGCCCTTCACCAGGTTGTCGATGGCCGAGAGGATGAGGACGGTGTCGGTGCGCTCGTCGAACCGGGCGGTCAGATGGGCGGTGTTGGCACCCTGGGTGGCCTTGGTGGACGGAATCCGCTCGTCGACCACGATGAACGGCTCGTCGTCATAGGCGTCATGGAGGCAGTCGAGCAACGACTCGGTGGAGACCTGACCGGCCGGACGGGCGTACGCCGTCGTGAAGATGCCACGACTCATCGGCGCGAGGTGCGGCGTGAACAGGACCTGCGCACCGGTGGCCTGCTCGATCTCCGGCGTGTGCCGGTGCTCGAGCAGTCCGTACGCCGTGAAGTTCTCGTCGGCGGCGCAGAACGTCGTGTTCTCCTTCGGGGGCCGACCCGCACCGCTCACCCCGGTGACGGCGTTCACGATCACGTTCGTCGTCTCGATGAGCCCTGCTCGCACGAACGGCGCGATCGCCAGCGCGGCTCCGGTCGGATAGCAGCCAGCCACAGCCACGAGGTCGCTCGCGACGATCTCGTCACGGAACAGTTCGGGGATGCCGTAGGCCGCGTCGGCCAGGAGCTCGGGTGCTGGATGTTCGGCTCCGTACCACTGCGGATAGAGCGCTGGGTCCTTCAAGCGGAAGTCGGAGGCTGCGTCGACGATCCACTTCACCTGGCCGCGGAGTTCGGGCACGATCGACTGGCTCAGGCCGTGCGGCAGCCCGAGGAAGACCAGGTCGAGCCCGGCGCACTCCGCCGCGCCCGCGGCGGTGAACTGCAGGTGGGGATACGCCGCGGCGAGCCCGGGGTACAGGTCGGCGACGGCAGTTCCCGCCTGGCTGTCGGCACCGGCCAGGCGCACATCGAACTCCGGGTGCACGGCGAGGAGACGGAGGAGTTCGGATCCTGCGAAGCCGGACGCTCCGAGGATGCCGACGCTGATGGTGCTGGCCATGACGGGGCACCCTACAACGCGGCCTGCATGACTATGCAATAGTATGGATAGGTCGCTCGTGTGTCTCGGGTGACCCGCGACACCTCCGATATCTGATGTCACGTCAGAGATAGCGTGGCCCCGCCATGGGGGAACGACACGATCCAGCACCACGCGGGCAGACACGGCGAGGGCCCGAGCCACTCAGCGGGTACGACACGTCGTTCTTCCACTTCGGCAACGAGTCGCCGATGCACACGTTGAAGTGCCTGGTCCTCGACACCACCCGCCACGGGTCGGCCCTCACCCTCGCCGAGGTACGCGCCGCGATGGCGCCTCGCATCGGCCTGCACCCTCGAGCCCGGCAGCGGGCCGTGCGCTCGGCGACGCTCCCCGGCCGATACACCTGGTACGACGATCCGGACTTCGACCTCGATCGGCACCTCGGCCAGGCGACCATCGACGGGTCCGACGCATTCGACGACCTGTGCGGTCATCTCGCCACCGAGCAACTCCCGCTCGACCGGCCACTCTGGCATGCGACCCTCGTCCACGGTCTCGGCGACGATCGCCAGGCGCTCGTCTTCCGCGTCCACCACGCGATCATGGACGGCGTCGGCGCAGCCAACACGCTCCGGTTCTTCAGCAGCGAGACGCCGGGTGGCCCGATCCCGGTCGCGCCGGATCTCCATTGGGACCCACCGCCGATTCCCGACGAGCCCACGCTGCGCCGACAGGCCATCGGTGCAGTGCCGGGCTGGGGTCGATGGCTGGCCACGTACGCGAAGGAGACGGTGTGCACACGAACCGAGCGACGGACCGATGCGTCGCTGATCCGCAGCCGCGACGACCTGATCGGTCTCAAGTCCGAAGCGACCTACGGCTGGACCGGCCCACGGTTCGGCGGCCGCAGGACGTGTGCACGAGGGTCACTCGCGTTCGACCGTCTCCGCGAGATCAAGGAGGAGTACGACGTCACCATCAACGACGTGCTCGTCGCGGTGATCGGTGAAGCCGTCGCCGCCGAAGCAATTCATCGCGACCACGAGCGGGATGACGACGAGATCGCCATGTTCTCGATCGCGCTCGACACCGACCCGGACCGCCTCTGCGGTAACGAGATCATGGCGATCTCGGTGCCGATGCACACCAAGGGCGACGATCTCGCGGACCGACTCAGCCGCATCGCTCGCACCAATCGCGACCAGATCGACCTGACCCGACGGCAACAACATCGGCGATCCGTCCGGATCACCGACCTGTGGGCGCGGAGCTTCGCGCTCGGCGCTCGGGTGTTCGCCTATCGGATCCCGACCATGGTCGCGAACGTCGTGATGGCCAACGTGCCGTGCTCTGCATCGACGCGGTGGATCGGCGACGTCGAGATCGTCGACTTCGTCTCCTACGCGGTCCTCGTCCAACCCATCGGCATCAACGTGACCGTCTACAGCTACGACGGACGGATGAGTGTCGGACTCCTGACGGCCCCCGAGGTGATCGATGACCCGCATCGGCTCATCCGGCGGATGGACGAAGCGCTCGACCGGTTCGCTTCGGCCTGATGTCAGGTGGACGTGAAGCGGACGGGCAGTGACTCGAACCCGCTGATGAAGCTCGACGCCCGGCGCGGCGTCGGCCCGTCGCCGAGCTCGATGTCGGGCAGGCGGTCGAGCAGTCGATCGAAGAACACCGAGAGCTCGAGCCGGGCGAGCGCGTTGCCCAGACAGAAGTGATGTCCGAAGCCGAACGCGATGTGGTGATTCGGGTCTCGTCGGATGTCGAAGCGGAACGGATCGTCGAAGTGGGCGGCGTCCCGATTGGCCGACGGGTAATACAGCAAGAGATCGTCGCCCGCACGTAGTGGCTGACCACGGAACTCCGTGTCGGCGACCACACGGCGGCTCATGGTCTTGATCGGCGAGACCCAGCGGAGCATCTCCTCGACGGCCCCGGGGAGGAGCGACCGATCGGCGACGAGAGCGTCGCGCTGTTCCGGGTTCGACAGGAGCGCGTGGAGTCCTCCGCTGAGGACGTGACGGGTCGTCTCGTCACCCCCGATGAGAATGAGGAGCGATTCCCAGATCAGCGACTCCTCGTCGAGGGAGTCGCCGTCGATCTCCGCATCGACGAGCACCGACACCAGGTCGTCACCACGGGTCTTGCGACGATCCTCGATGACGGCCAGTTGGTACGCCCAGTACTCACCGAACGCCTCACCCGCACGGTCGAGGGCCTCGATGTCGCCGGAGGTTCCTTCGAGCAGGAGCTCGCTCCATTCGAGGAGTTGCATCCGGTCGGCCGGCGACACGCCGAGCATGTCGCCGATCACGATGAGCGGGAGGTGGCGTGCGACGTCGTTCACGAAGTCGCACTCCCCCTTCGCTGCCACGGCGTCGATCAACGCGTCGCACACCTCGACGAGGTCCTGGGTCTTGTCACGGACACGTTTGGGTGTGAATCCCTTCGAGACGAGCATCCGACGCCGCTTGTGCTCGGGATCGTCCATCGAGATCATCATCGGCACGCCGAACCCGCCGGGCCGGATGTTGTAGCTGTTCGAGAAGCGGGCCGAGTCCTTCGACACCGCCATCACGTCGTCGTAGGTCGTGACGGCCCAGCAGTCCGACCAAGGGTCGTGGTACACGGGCGCGTTCTCGCGCATCCACGTCAGGCCCTCGTGCAGGTCGCCGGCGTACCAGGCGCCGTCCAGGAGATCGATGTCGTCTCTCTGCGGGTGGACACCACGGGCTTCGTGGCGTTGGCCACGGGCGCGGATCTTCTCCTCGGTGAGCGCCTGCAGACGCTCGGTGCTGTTGCTCACGCCGCCACCGTAGCGACGATCTGACGGTGTGTCAGATGTCGGGGTCAGCCGCGGAGCTCGGCTGGATACGACCGCTGCACCGCGTCGATGATCGTCGATCGCACCTCGCCGACTTCGGCGTCGGTGAGCGTCCGGTCGGGTGCTTGGAGTCGGACCCGGTAGGTCAGCGATCTCGCTCCCTCGGCAACTCCCGTGCCTCGATAGGTGTCGAACAGGCGCACCCAGCCGAGGAGTTCGCCGGCTGCGGCGCTGATGGCGTCACCGACTGCGGTCGCCGACGTGCCCTCGACGACCTCGAAGGCGAGGTCGATGTCGGACGACGGGAAGCGGCTGACACGTTCGTACGTCGGAGCACCGTGAGGATGCGAGAGGAATCGCTCGACGTCGATCTCCAGCCACGCCACACGCTGGGGGATGTCGTAGGAGGCGAGCACGTCAGGATCGACCTCGCCGATGGACCCCACGACCTCGCCTTCGACCCGAGCGACGCCCGACCGAGTCGGATGCATCGCCGGCATCTCGGCGTTGGCGACGTCGAAGTCCGGGACGGAGAGACCGTCGCAGACCGTGCGCCAGATGGCGACGGCGTCGTTCGCATCGCCGCCGACCACGATCGCAGCGAAGACCTCGCGCTCGTCGGGCAGTTCCGCGTCCGGATCTGACGGGCGGCGGAACACGTGACCGACCTCGAACAGGGCGATGTCCTCGTTCCGGTGGTTCACGTTGTGACGCACAGCCTTCAACAGCCCGGGGAGCAGCGACGTTCGCAGCACCGACTCCTCGGCGACCAGCGGGTTCGTGATCGTGATGCCATCGCCGGGGAGTCCGGCGCGCTCCAGGTCGCCAGGGGCGAGGAACGGCATCGGCGTGGCCTCGGAGCAGCCGAGGCCCGTCAGGATCGAGCGGAGCGCGCGCCGTTCCTGCTGGCGGACCGTCAGTCCTCCCGAGAGCGTGGAGACGGGCATCGTCTTTCCGAGGCGGCTGTAGCCGTACATGCGGCCCACCTCCTCGACGATGTCGACCTCCGAGTCGGAGTCGAGGCGGTACGACGGCAGCGAGACCGTGAGTGCGTCGCCCTCGATCTCGGTCGTGAAACCGATCGGGTCGAGCAGTCGCTTCATGTCGGCCGGCGCGAGGTCGGACCCCAGCAGAGCATTCACCCGTCCCGGTCGAACCGCGATGGGTTCGCGATCGGGCAGCACACCCTGAGCGTCGACCATGCCGGTGGCGGCGGTGCCGGCGGCGGCGCCGAGCAGCTCGATGAAACGGGCATGGGCCAACTCCATGTCGTCGAAGTCGCACCCACGCTCGAACCGGGCAGAGGCTTCGGATCGGAGGCCGAGGCGCCGGGCGCTCTTGGCCACGGGCATCCGGTCGAACCAAGCCATCTCCACCACCACGTCGGTCGTGGTCTCGGAGATCTCGGTGTCGGCGCCGCCCATGATCCCGGCCAGGCCGATCGGCGCGTCGTCTCCGTCGCAGATGAGGAGATCGACGGACGAGAGCGTCCGCTCGACGTCGTCGAGTGTGGTGAGCGTCTCGCCATCGGTCGCCTGCCGCACGCGGAAGGCGCGACCCGCGAGCGTGTCGAGGTCGTAGGGATGCGACGGTCGACCGAGCTCGAGCATCACGTAGTTCGAGACGTCGACGATGTTGTTGATCGGGCGCATGCCGAGCAACGTCAGTCGGTTGGCGATCTTCGATTCAGAGGGGCCGACCGTGACGCCCTGCAACACCCGCGCCGTGAAGCGGCCGCAGCGGTCGGGGGCAGCGATCTCCACGTCGACGAGGTCAGCGGCCAGGGCCGGGCCTTCGGCGATCGTCGGCGAAGGCAGCGTGAACGGGAGCTCGAGTCTCGCAGCCAGGTCGCGTGCGACGCCCGCCACCGACATGGCATCGGGCCGGTTCGGGTTGATCTCGAGGTCGTACAGGACGTCGGACTCGATGCCGAGCGCCTCGGTGAGCGGGGTTCCCGGGGTCAACGACTCCGGGAGGACGAGGATCCCTGCTGCGTCACCCGGCAGGTTCAGCTCGGACGGGCTACACAACATCCCGTTCGACCACTCGCCGCGGAGCTTGCGTCGGCCGATCTCCATCCCGTTGGGCATGGTCGTCCCGAGGGTGGCGAGCGGGACGAGGTCACCGACGCTCATGTTGAAGGCGCCGCAGGCGATCTGGAGTGGTTCCCCCCCGTCCTCGATCTGGCCGGAATCGACGTCGACGAGTTGGACTCGGTCGGCGTCGGGGTGGACGCGCAGGTCGAGCACCCGGGCCACGACGATCCCGTCGAGGCCCTCGCCGAGGACGTCCATGTCCTCGACCGCCATGCCGAGATCGCTCATGACGAGGCCGAGCGCAGCTGGGTCCATCGATTCGGGGATGGGCGTGAACTCCCGCAGCCAGGAGAGAAGAACCTTCATCAGGAGTACAGCTCCTAGAACTGGCGGAGGAAACGGACGTCGTTGGTGATGAGCTCGCGGAGATCATCGACGCCGGCCTTGGTGATCGCGAGCCGTTCGATACCGAAGCCGAAGGCAAACCCGGAGAACTCCTCGGGATCGATACCGCAGTTGCGGAGCACGTTGGGATGGACCATGCCGCAACCGCCGAGCTCGAGGAACGAGCCGTCCGGGCGGATGATGTCGAACTCGGCTGACGGTTCGGTGAACGGGAAGTACGACGGGCGAAGGCGCGACGAGAAGTCGCCGCCGAAGTAGGCCTTCGTGAACCGGTCGATCGTGCCGGCGAGGTCGGTGAGCGAGATGCCCCGATCGATCACGAGGCCTTCGATCTGGTGGAAGACCGGGAGGTGGGTGGCGTCGGCCGTGTCCTGACGGAACGTCCGCCCCGGCATGATCGAGTAGATCGGCGGCGGCTGTTCCTGCATCACCCGCACCTGCACCGGCGATGTGTGCGTGCGCAGCAGCGTTTTGCCGGGTTCGCCGAAGTCGACGTAGAGGGTGTCGTACATGTCGCGTGCGGGATGGCCCTCGGGGAAGTTGAGCGCCTCGAAGTTGTAGAAGTCGGTCTCGACCTCGGGGCCCTCGGCCACGGTGAAGCCGAGTCCGACGAACACGTCCTCGAGCTCCATGATCGCCTGGGTGACGAGGTGCAGATGTCCTCGTCGCGACTGGGCCAGCGACTCGGAGAGATCGAGCCGTTCGGCTTCCAACCGCTCGGCGCGAGCCGAGCGTTCGAGCGCATGGCGGCAGTCGTCGGCCACGGCCGTCAGTTCGGTGATGGCGTCGTTGACCGCCTGTCCGACCGACTTGCGCTCGTCGGGCTCGAGGCGCCCGAGCTGCTTCTTGAACGCCTTCAGGGACCCCTTCTTGCCGAGGGTCGTGCGCGAAACGTCATCGAGTTCGTCCACCGTCGTCGCCGCCTCGATGCGGGAGCGCGCCTGGGTCGTGATTCGGGACAGCTCGTCGATCATGGTGCGACAAACCCTGCCCGACGACCACCCCCGGTCACCAAACCCATTCAGGCGCCGTGGATCTTGTCGAAGGCATCGGCGGGCAGCGTGAAGGAGAAGGTGCACCCCTCGCCCACCGTCGAGATGGCGATGAGCTCACCCTCGTGGGCCTCGACCAGCCCGCGGCTGATCCACAGGCCGAGGCCCGTGCCCGTCGGTCGCCCATGGTCGCGACGGAAGAACTTGGTGAACACGCGAGGGAGGTCCTCCGACGGGATCCCGTCGCCCTTGTCGGTGACCGAGATGCGGAAGTCGTCGCCGTCTCTTCCACCCGTGACCTCCATGCCGACCGGATCGCCGTACTTCGCGGCGTTCTCGACCAGGTTGGTGAGGACCTGCTCGATCTTGTCTGGGTCGGCGTAGGCCTCTGTGCCAGCGGCGATCGACACTGCGCAGTCGAGTGCCGGGTAGGACATCGACACCTTGTCGACGACCGTCGAGGCGAGTTGGCCGAGATCGACCATCTGGCGCTGGAGCACGAGGCGTCCGGTCTCGAGTCGACTGATGTCG
>JBBSLH010000079.1:0-13548 GCA_038255425.1 Acidimicrobiales bacterium | reverse complement strand
GTTCGCCGACCACGCCGCGAACGAAGATCTCGCCACGGGTCGCGCCGTAGAGGATCACGTTCCCGGCGATGATGTTCTCCTCGGCGACCAACTTGGGGTGGCTCTCCTCGGGCGGCCTGATCGTGATGCGTCCGCCGGACAGACCCTTGCCCAGGTAGTCGTTGGTGTCGCCGTAGAGGCGGATGTTGACGCCCGATGGCAGGAACGCGCCGAGACTCTGGCCGGCGGACCCGAAGAACGTGATGTTGATCGAGCCGTCGGGCAGGCCTGCTTCGCCGTGGATCTTGGTGATCTCGTGACCGAGCATCGTGCCGACGGTCCGGTTGAGGTTCCGGATCGGGAGCTGAACGGTGACGGGGTCGCCGCCGCCGATCGTCTCGCGTGACAGCTCGATGAGCTGGTTGTCGAGGGCGTCTTCGAGGCCGTGGTCCTGGGGCTGGCTGCAGAAGCGGTCCTGCTGCCACGGCGTCTCTGGGACGTGGAGGATGTTGGACAGGTCGAGTCCGTCGGCCTTCCAGTGGTCGATGGCCTTGGTGGCGTCGAGCACGTCGACTCGACCGATGGCTTCCTCGAGCGTGCGGAAGCCCAACGCTGCCAGGTACTCGCGCACCTCTTCGGCGATGTACTCCATGAAGTTCACGACGTGATCCGCTTGCCCGTTGAAGCGGTCTCGGAGCTCCGGGTTCTGCGTGGCGACGCCGACCGGGCAGGTGTCGAGGTGACAGACGCGCATCATGATGCAGCCCATGACCACCAGCGGGGCGGTGGCGAAGCCGAACTCCTCGGCGCCGAGCAGCGTGGCGATCATGACGTCGCGGCCGGTCTTGAGCTGACCGTCGGTCTGGACGACGATGCGGTCGCGGAGACCGTTCATCATCAGCGTCTGTTGAGTCTCGGCCAGGCCGAGTTCCCATGGCGTGCCCGCATGCTTGAGCGAGTTGAGCGGCGAGGCGCCGGTGCCTCCGTCGTGGCCCGAGATGAGCACGACGTCGGCTTTCGCCTTCGAGACCCCGGCAGCGACGGTGCCGACACCGACCTCCGAGACCAGCTTCACGTGGATGCGGGCGCTCGGGTTGGCGTTCTTCAGGTCGTGGATCAGCTGCTTGAGATCCTCGATCGAATAGATGTCATGGTGCGGCGGCGGCGAGATGAGCCCGACGCCCGGTGTCGAGTACCGAGTCTTCGCGATCCACGGCCACACCTTCTGGCCGGGCAACTGGCCGCCCTCGCCGGGCTTGGCGCCCTGGGCCATCTTGATCTGGATGTCGTCGCTGTTGGTCAGGTAGTTGGCGGTGACGCCGAATCGACCCGAGGCCACCTGCTTGATCGACGAACGCTTCGAGTCGCCGTTCGGCATCGGTACGAAGCGCTCGATGTCCTCGCCGCCCTCGCCGGTGTTCGACTTGGCGCCGAGACGGTTCATGGCGATCGCGAGAGTCGTGTGGGCTTCCTCGGAGATCGAGCCGTACGACATGGCGCCCGTGGAGAACCGCTTGACGATCGACGCGACGGACTCGACCTCTTCGAGGGGGACGGGCTCGCGCTCGCCCTCCTTGAACTCGAAGAGTCCCCGCAGGGTGGCCAGCTTGTGCGACTGGTCGTCGATCCGCTGCGTGTACTCCTTGAAGATCTCGTACTTGCCCGAGCGGGTGGCGTGCTGGAGCTTGTAGACGGTCTCGGGGTTGAAGAGGTGGTGCTCGCCCTCGCGTCGCCACTGGTACTCGCCGCCCATCCACAGGTCGCGGTGGGCGACCTCGGTCGGGTTGTCGAGGTAGGCGAAGTCGTGACGACGCTTGACCTCCTCGGCGAGGACGTCGAGGTCGACGCCGCTCAACTTGGTGGTGGTGCCGGTGAAGTACTGGTCGACGATGCCCTGGCCGAGGCCGACGGCCTCGAAGATCTGGGCACCCGTGTAGGACGCGACCGTCGAGATGCCCATCTTCGACATGATCTTGAGGACGCCCTTGGTGCAGGCCTTGACGTAGTTGCGGTGGGCCTTCTCCGGGTCGATGCCCTTGATGAAGTCGGTCGCGATGAGGTCGTCGATCGTCTCGAGCGCCAGGTACGGGTTGATGGCGCCGGCGCCGTAACCGCACAGCAGTGCCATGTGATGCACCTCTCGGGCGTCGCCACACTCGACGACGAGACCGACCTTCGTACGACTCTTCTCACGCACCAGGTGGTGGTGCACCGCTGCGGTGAGCAGCAACGACGGGATCGGGGCGAGCTCGGCGCTGGAGTGGCGGTCGGAGAGGATGATGATCTTGGCGCCATCGGCGATGGCCTGCGTCACCTCGGTGTTGACGTCGGTTATGGCCTGGCGCATGCCGGCGCCGCCTTCGGCGACGGGATAGAGCCCGTCGATGGCGAACGACTTGAAGTGCTCCATGTCGCCGTCGTCGTTGATGTAGAGGATCTTGGCGAGGTCCTCGTTGGTGATGATCGGCGTCGGGAGTTCGATCTGCTTGCAGGAGCTCGGCTGCGGATCGAGGAGGTTGCCCTCGGGGCCGATGTTCGAGGCCATCGAGGTGACCATCTCTTCGCGGATGGCGTCGAGTGGTGGGTTGGTGACCTGTGCGAACTGCTGTTTGAAGTAGTCGAAGAGCAGGCGGGACCGGTCGGAGAGGACGGCAACCGGGGTGTCGGTTCCCATCGACCCGATCGGCTCGGCACCGTTCTGTGCCATGGGCCCGAGGAGGATCTTCATCTCCTCGGCGGTGTAGCCGAACACGCGCTGGTGTTTGACCACCGACGAGTGCTGCGGGGTCAGCAGGAACCGGGGCGGGAGGTCGTCGAGTCGGACCAGGCCGTCGTGCAGCCAGTCCTCGTAGGGCTCCTGTCGAGCGAGGCCCTCCTTGACCTCCTCGTCCTCGACGATGCGGCCCTGGGCGGTGTCGACCAGGAACATCTTCCCGGGCTGGAGGCGACCCTTGCGGATGACCTTGCTCTGGTCGATGTCGAGCACGCCGACCTCGGACGCCATGACGACGAGCCCGTCCTCGGTGACCCAGTAGCGAGACGGACGGAGGCCGTTGCGGTCGAGCACGGCGCCCATGACGGTGCCGTCGGTGAACGCGATCGAGGCCGGGCCGTCCCAGGGCTCCATGAGGGAGGAGTGGTACTGGTAGAACGCCCGCTTCCAATCGGGCATGGTCTCGTGGTTCTCCCATGCCTCGGGGATCATCATGAGAATGGCGTGGGGGAGCGAACGACCGCCGAGGTGCAACAGCTCGAGGCATTCGTCGAACCGAGCGGTGTCGGACGCACCTGCGGTCATGATCGGGTAGGCGTGATCGAGCGACTCTCCGAACAGCGGCGACTCGAAGCTTCCCTCGCGGGCCCGAAGCCAGTTCTCGTTGCCCTGGACCGTGTTGATCTCGCCGTTGTGCGCGACGATCCGATATGGGTGCGCCAGCGGCCACGAGGGGAACGTGTTGGTCGAGAAGCGGGAGTGGACCAGTGCCAGTGCGCTCTCGAACCGCTCGTCGTTCAGGTCGGGGAAGAACGGACCGACCTGCCCGGAGGTGAGCATTCCCTTGTAGACGATGGTCCGACACGACAGGGACGGGAAGTAGACGATGCCGTCCGGCGTGCTGTCGCCAGCGTCGATCTCGTGCTCGATCCGCTTGCGGAGCACGAACGCCTTACGGTCGAGTTCGATACCCGAACTGCGGTCGTTCGCCGACACGAACAGTTGACGGAACTGCGGTTCAGCGTCGAGGGCCATCGACCCGATCATCGAGTTGTCGACCGGGACGTCACGCCAGCCGAGCACCGTGAGGCCCTCGGCGTCTGCCAACTTGGCGATACCCGCAACTGCAGCCTCGGCGTCAGTGTCGTCCTGGGGGAGGAAGCCGATGCCGACGGCGTAGTGGCCCTCGGCCGGGAGGTCGAAGTCGCAGACCTCGGTGAAGAACCGGTGGGGGATCTGGGTCAGGATGCCGGCGCCGTCGCCGACGTTGTCCTCTGCGTTGGTCGCGCCTCGGTGATCGAGGTTGCACAGCGAGGCGAGGCCGTTCTGGACCATCTCATGTGAACGTCGGCCATGCATGTCGACGACGAACGCCACGCCACAGGCGTCGTGTTCGTACGCGGGGTCGTAGAGGCCCTGTTTTGCAGGAAGGTGATGCATCGGTGTCCCGTGGAGAGTCGAGGATGGACTTCGGCTCTGCAACAAGGGACGTCATTGGCCCAACCGCAGGTCTGATCATGTTACCGAGAGGCACGCTTTGGCCCGAAACCGAGATTGCCCGCGCCGCGCCGTGGCGATTCTTGACTCACTACGTTAGGGAAGCTTTACTGTTCCACCATGCGCACCACCGTCCGCCGAACCGCCCTCGTTGGAATCACCCTCGCGCTCGCCTTGGCGGCAGGAGCCTGCGGCGACGACGACGGTGCTGCTGTCCGTGAACTCGGCGAGGACGGCGAGTCGGCGAGCGGCACGGCCAGTGGAACCGGTGGTTCCGGCTCCGGTGTCGCCGCAGCCGACAAGGAGTGCGCGCCCGTGGGTGAAGACCTCGAGTCCGAGGCTGACACCGTCGTCGACGTGCAGCTGGCCGACTATGAGTTCGTTCCCGACGACGTCGAGGTCGAGGCCGGCGTGGTGACCTTCGCCGCGGAGAACATCGGATCGGAGGCGCACGAGCTGGCGTTCATCCCGGGCGGTGGCGAAGTACCGCTCACGGCCGACGGAGCCCCCGACGAGGATGCTCTGGCCGACATGGGCGCGTTCGAACTCGAGGCCTTCGGTCCCGGTCAGACGTGCAGTGCGACCTACGAACTCGAAGCCGACGACTACACGCTGTTCTGCATCGTGGAGAATGCCGACGGCGAGACCCACGCATCGCTGGGCATGACCGGGTCACTCACCGTCGGATAGGGCTCAGCGTCCGTCCTCGGCCGGGAGCAGGCGGAGGGTGGCGCGGAGCACGGGCCGTCGGCGGAGATCGAGGAAGTCCTTCGTCTCCTGCGCTCGTGCCAGCGCGTCGGGTACGAGTCCGCTGATCACGTATCCGTCGAGGTCCTCGCGAAGGTACCGACGGATCTCGTCATCGGAGGTTCCCGACATGCCGAGGAGCGGCAACCAGTCCGAACGGCGGGCGAGCAGAGCGACCAGGCGGTTCTCTGATTCCAACTGCTCGGCACGGAGTGCCGGAGCGGGGCGGAACTCCGACAGCAGCAGTCCCGGGCGGTCCACGTCGTCGTCGGTGAGACCGAGATCGACCACGAGGTCGCCGGCGAGCGCTTGCCTCGGGTCGGTACGTCGCTCGCCGAATGCCTCGCGATGGCTCTCGGATCCAACGACGTCGAGTCCGGCACCCTCCAGATACGACAGCAGCCCGACTTCGACGAAGAACCGGTCGAAGTCGCCGGAGATCACGACCCGGTAGGTCTCGTCGCGGTCGAGTCGAGCGATCGCTCCGTCGCCGAGTGCCCGCACGTACGTGGGCGTGGCGAGCGTCAGCGCTCGATGGGGTTCTCCGAGCGAGGCGACGCCGACCGCGAGCAGAGCGAACACACCGACCGCCGAAGTCGCTGATGCCAGGACGGAACCGACCTGACCTGGAGCGCGGTTCACCAGGTCTCGGACCTCGAACCCCACGGCGACGAGCGCAACTCCCCAGACGACCGTGGTGAGTGGCCACAGCCACAGATGGTTGTGCAGCGCGAGGAGGCTGAGGTACTCGTTCGGGAACCTCGCTGCCAGGAGCGCTCCGGTGACGAGCGCCGCGCCCGTTGCCGCGATGGTCACGGCCAGCGCCGGGTGCGTCCGTCGTCGGCGGATCCCACCGGCCAGGGCGATGGCGACGACCACCATCGCCGTCATCCAGTGCCGACCGTCGGCCCCGCGTACGAAGTCGGAGGGGTGGGCGCCCGCCGATGCCCACAGGGGACGCCAGGCAAGGGCGCGGACGACGATCTCCATGGCGCGATCCGGACCGATCGCCTCCGTCGCCAGGTCGGACCGCGCTCCGAGCACGGCGCGGGCGTTGCCGCCGTCGTTGACGGCGAGATCGGCCAGGGGTCCGCTCCAGCAGGCAACCAGGACGGCGAGCGCCATGGCGACGGAGCGCCACGGGATGCTCGCCGGGCTCGGCGACCGGACGCGGCGGACCACGGTGGCGGCCACCACGACGCCGCCGGCGGCGAGCACCGGCCCGACCGCGGTCAGGTGCGCCTGCGCCGCCCAACTCCCCACGACGATCGCGACCGTCCCCGCCCACCGAATTCGTTGATGCCAGGCGACCAGCGCCAGCAGATAGGCAGCGAGCGGGAGCACGATCGCATGCGCGTTGAACGGCGTCACCGGGACCTCTCCCCGTAGCGACCACGTCACCATTGCGCCGAGCACCGCCGACAGACCCATCAGGGGAATGCCGCCGAGTCGGCGGGCGAGCACGACGATCGCCGCGATCGACGCCCCCCAGGCCATGGTGGCTGCGATCAGCGACGCTTGACCGATGCCGAGGAGTCGGACCCACAACCCGACCCACCACAGCTCGAGCGGACCCGGGTGATGCGCCGGCCGATCGGTCTGCTCGCCGATGGCGCTGGGCATGCCGAGCAACGGCATCTCGGTGGTCAGCAGGTCGCGACCGCGCATCTCGATGGTGGCGTCGTCGCCGACCGGCAACCAGCCCGGCGCGATCGTCGCCGCCGACGCCACGAGTGGGAGGAGCGCGAGCAGGACGAAGAGGGCGGTGAGTGGTCGCCCTGACCACCGGCTCGCCTCGCGCTCCGGTGGCGCGGTCGTCGTCACTCGCTCACCGTCGCCTGCTCCGCAGCGAGATACCGCCATCGTCCCCCTTCGCGGACGAATCTGCTCTTCTCGAGCAGGCGCTGCGGTACGCCAGCGACCTCGTGGTCAGCACCGAAGGTGACGGTTCCGGTGTCGTCGAAGAGGCTGCCGGCCTCGTGCTCGATGATCTCCAGGCCTGTCCATCGGAGCTGAGGGTCGAACGAGATCGACCGAGGCCGCGTCGCGTCGGCCCAGGTCTCGAGGAGGTAGGTCGGTGACGCGAGGGCGTAGGCGGTGTACCGCGAACGCATCAGTTCGAGTGCCGTCGGCGCAGCTCGCCCGGCGTGGAACCGACCGCAACACTCGTCGTACCCGCGACCGGTGTCGCAGGGGCAGGGTTCTGGGGCCACCTGCTCAGCTTGTCACCGATCGATGGGGGCTCCATTCCGTCGACGGAGCGCAGCGAGCAGCGTGAGTCCCAGGACGATCGCCCCGGCCGTGGTGCCGAGCGGGATCGTCGATCCGGTGGCGGGCAGTCCCGGAGCCGCTGCTGCCGATCTCGGAGCTGCGTCCACCGCCGGGGCTGCCGCCGAAGGCAGGGCAGGCGTCGCCGGATCGGTCGGTGTCGTGAGCGTCCAATCGAATCGGACCGTCAGGGCGTCGTGATCGGACAACGGTTCGTTCGAGGCATCCTGGAACACGTCCCGCTCGAACCGGTGTGTCACCGGGGTCAGGGTCACGGCGTCACTGCTCCGGAAGGCGAACTTGTCGATGACGGCGTCGTCGTCGCCGCAGTCGATCGCCAGACAGACGTCGGTGATGGCGGTCGCCGCCTGGAATGCTGTCCAGACCTCGGCGTCGGCCGCACGCTCGGACCGATCGTCAGCGATCTTGAGGTTCGTGTCCCCGCCGACCAGCACCGCTCTCCCCGCAGACTTCTCGGTGATGTGCGCGGCGAGTTGTTCGAAGTTCGCCTTCCTGGCAGCGATGTCCCCTTCGCCGTTCCCTGCGTCGGCATGGAGGTTGTAGACGTCGACTTCTGCACCGGCGGCAAGCTCCATCGTGGCAACCGAGAAGCCCTTGAGCGCGCTGCAGTCGGATGCGCCACCGTCGACCGTGCCGGCGAGTCCCGCTGCTTCGAGTGCATCGCCGAGCCCTGCGGCGTCGGTGACCGCTTCGAGCCCCTCGATGACCAACTCGCCGTTGCAGTTCGTCCACTGCTGCCGAGTGAGATCGCCGAACGGGAGTCGAGACAGCCGGTTGAGCCCGTCAGCGATCAGGGCAGGGCCCGCCGGAACTCGGTCGGCATCGGTGCCGTATGGAGGGTCGGCGGGAGTCGATCGATGCTCGTGATCGGCATCGGCGACGATCAGATGGTGGTAGCCGGTCAGCGGCGGGAGGTCCGGGCCACCGCCGTCACGGATCGGCTGGAAGACGTCGACCCAGTCCTCCTGGAGGAGCACGAGGTCGTACCCATTGAGGAGCGGGCTGATCAGCGGCGAGTTCGTCGCCGGACTCGAACCGGAGATCTGTTCGGCCAACCCGGCGACGTTGTACGTCAACGCGGTGAAGCTGCCGTCGATCGGTGGTTCAGCCGGCGTGGTCTGTGCGGTTGCGGTCGACGTCATCCCCACGAATCCCAGCAGGGCAACGATCATCAGGATCGGGCGACGCGTCATGGTGAACAGTTCCTGACCGGGAGCGAGAACTCCTGCTGCCGGGGCACTCCCGCGGCGGCTGGTCGGCGTTGTCATCAACGGAACGATCGGCGCGTTGGTGTACCTATGTGGATGGAACGCGCCGATCGGCGCGTTCGGATCGGTGGTGCCGGCCATCCCGAGCTGGACCCGAGCGCCTGGCTCGGATGTGGACGCTGGAGAACGGCAGTCCTGGTCGACGCGTCACCGTCGAGCCCTATCGCCGTCGGAGACCCTCGAGGGTGGCTGCGATCTCGCCGGCCTCGGCCGACGCGTGGAGGTCGACGGTGACGGCGAGGTGCCACTCGTCGTGGCCCTCGGGATCGGCGAGCAGTTGTTCGATCTCCCAGGTGTCCCCCAGATCGGCGACGATGAAGCGGGCTGGCCCGCGGGCATCGCCGTCGATGCCGATCTCGATCCCGTCGTACTGCTCGGCGTAGCCCTCGAACTGCTCCCGCAGTTTGCGTTCGTTCCAGCCGTGGTTGCCGATCTCGGTGAGGTCGTCCGACCACGCCGCCCACTGCCCGGTGGCCGCGTACTGCACCCAGCGGAACAGCCGGGTTCGCACGAGCGCGCGGAACGCCCGTCGGTCGGTGGTGACGTCGACCACCGGTTCGACGCCGTCGTCGAACGCCGCGAGGTCCTCAGCGACGGCGTCGGGGGAGAACAGCGCTGTCCACTCGTCGAGCAGCGACGAGTCGGTGGCTCTGATGACCGCGCCGAGCCAGTCGGTCAGCTCGATGACCTCGTCGGAGCGCGCGTCGTCGGGGACCGATCGCGAGATGGTCTTGTAGACGTCCGACAGATACCGCAGGAGGAGCCCTTCGGACCGCTTGATGCCGAAGTGGCGCACGAACGATGGGAAATCCATGGCCCGGTCCCACAGATCGCGCACGACTCCCTTGGGAGCGATGTTGCGGTCACCGATCCACGGGTTCGATTCTCGCCACCGGTCGAACACGTCGTAGATCTGCTCGCGCATCGGCTGCGGGTAGTTGATCTTGTCGAGTTCCTCGATGCGCTGGTCGTACTCGACTCCCGCAGCCTTCATCTCGGCCATGGCCTCGTCCTTGGCCTTGTCCTTCTGGGCCATGAGGATCGGGAACGGGTTGTCGACCACGGCCTCGACCAGCGCCAGGAGGGCGAGCGCGTACGACTCGTCGTCTCGATCGAGCTGTGGGATCGCCGCCAGTAGGAACGGGGACAGCAGTTGGTCGAGCGCGAAGTCGTCCTGGAGTTGGTGATCGACCTCGACGAAGCGGCCGTAGGCATCGGGTTCGTCGAGCGTGCGGACGACGCCGGCGGTCCGAAGCGCCTTGTAGAGGTTGAGCGTCTTGCGGATGTGCCGTCGCTGGCGGGATCGCGGTTCGTGGTTCCCGAGCAGCAGCGCACGCCCGTGGGCCCATGCGTCGCCGGGTCGGTCGAGCAGTTGCATCAACATCCCTGGCGTCATGGTGAACGACGACTCGAGTGGCTCGGGCGTCGCGGCCTGGAGTTTGTCGAACGTCTCCTCGTCGTAGTGGATGAAGTTCCGAGGCGGTGACGCCTTCTTCAGCTTGCGCTTCTTCTTCGCGTCGCCAGAGGCCTTCGCTTCCGCCGCATCGTTCTCGGCCTGATGGTCTGGAGCCAGCGCGATGACGAGACCTTCGGTGTCGTAGCCAGCGCGGCCGGCACGCCCCGCGATCTGATGGAACTCGCGTGCGGTGAGGAGCCGGCTCGAGACGCCGTCGTACTTGTAGAGCCGTGTGAGGATCACCGTCCGGATCGGCAGGTTGACTCCGACACCCAGCGTGTCGGTTCCGGAGATGACCTTGAGCACCCCTTGCTGGGTCAGTCGTTCGACCAACCGCCGGTAGCGCGGGAGCATCCCGGCGTGGTGCACGCCGACACCGTTGCGGAGGAGGCGTGCGAGGTCGCGTCCGAATCCGGCGGGGATCTTCGCTGCACCGAGCTCGGCGGACACGATGGCTTTCGCCTCGTCGTCGAGCTTCGTCACCGAAGCCATTGCTGACGCCATCGCCACGGCGTCCTTCTGCGAGAAGTTCACCAGGTACATCGGGGCGGCGTCCTGGGTGAGGAGTTCCTCGATGGTGTGGTGCAGCAGCGTTCGTCGGTACTCGAACCGCAGCGGCACGGGGCGAACGGCGTCGTCGACCAGCGCGGTCGGGCGACCAGTGCGGCGGGTCAACTCTTCCTGGAAGAACGAGACGTCGCCGAGGGTCGCCGACAACAGGAGGAAGGTTGCCTGCGGAAGCTCGAGCAGTGGCACCTGCCAGGCCCAGCCGCGGTCGGGGTCGCCGTAGTAGTGGAACTCGTCCAGTACGACGGTGTCGAGGTCGGCATCGGGGCCGTCCTTGAGCGCGACGTGGGCGAGGATCTCGGTCGTCGCACAGATCACGGGCGCGTCGGCGTTGACAGCCGAGTCGCCCGTCAGCAGCCCGACGTTCTCCGGTCCGAGTTGCCGACACAGATCGAAGAACTTCTCCGACACCAAGGCCTTGACCGGCGCCGTGTACCAACTGCGGCCACGTTCCCCCGACAGATGGGCGACGACCGAGCGTGCGTGCGCGGCGAGCGCGACGAGCGACTTCCCCGATCCCGTCGGCGTGGCGAGGATGACGTTCGATCCAGACAGCAGCTCGAGCACCGCTTCTTCCTGGTGCGGGTAGAGCTCGAGGCCCGACTCCTCGGCCCAGTCCGTGATGGCGATCAGGAGGTCGTCGCCGTCCATCGACGGCGACAGATGGTCGAGGAGACGAGCGGGCACGGGGCCAGTCTGGAGCACATAGGGTCCGCGGCGATGTTCCAGCCCGGCGAGCTTTCCCCACGACGACGGAACTTCGCGGCTGGCATGATCCAGAAGTCGTGGGAGTGGGTCTGCGCGGTCGGCGCCACCAGCCCAGACGATGCCCACGGCCGTCGATTCCGTTCGATGGGGTTCCAGTCGATGGTCGCGTTCCCGCCGGGACAATTGTTCAACGAGCACTGGATCGAGATCGGTGACCGCACGTTGATCGGTCCGCACGTGTCGATGAGCGTCGGCATGTGGAACGAGGAGCTCGATCGCGGAGCGCCACCGGTCATCCGCATCGGCAACCGATGCAACATCGGTCGGGGTGGGTCGATCGTGGGTCGTGTCGGGATCACGATCGGGGACGACGTGACGATCGCACCCGACCTCTACGTGACCGACCACAACCACGCCTATGACGACGTCGACGTGCCCATCGCCCACCAATGGCCCCACGAGGCACCGGTCTCCATCGGGTCCGGGTCGTGGATCGGCTCCGGCGTGACCATCCTCCCGGGCACGGCCATCGGGGAACACGTCACGGTTGCGGCCGGGTCCGTGGTCCGCGGCGACATCCCCGACCGGTCCGTCGTCGCCGGCGTGCCAGGGACCGTCGTTCGTCGGTGGGTCGACGGCGAGTGGGACCCGCCGTTGGGCGCTCGAACCAACGAGCCACCGGACGACTGGCCGGGCTGACAGTGAGGCTGAGAATGGGTGTAACGACCGCAGCCGCGACCGGTCTGACACCCGTGGAGAGCTTCCGTCGCGTCGCGATCGTCAACCGGGGCGAGGCGGCGATGCGTCTGATCCATGCTGCCCGCGACGCTGGTTCGGGCCTCACGACGATCGCGTTCCACACCGCGGCCGAGCGGCATGCGATGTTCGTCCGTGAGGCGGACGAGGCCGTGTGCTTCGAGTCGCTCGGCGTCCCCATCACCGGCACGCCGTACCTCGATCTCGCGGTGCTCGAGGCGGCGCTGGTCCACGCACGGGCCGAGGCCGCGTGGGTCGGGTGGGGCTTCGTGGCCGAGCGTCCGGAGTTCGCCGATCTGTGCGACCGGATCGGCGTGAACTTCATCGGGCCATCTGGCGACGTCATGCGGATGCTCGGCGACAAGATCGGCGCGAAGAAGCTGGCGGAGGCCGCCGACGTCCCGGTTGCTGCATGGAGCGGAGGCGCAGTCGAGTCGTTCGATGCAGCGCTGGAGGCCGCGACCACGATCGGCTACCCGCTCATGGTGAAGGCGGCCGCTGGCGGCGGCGGTCGTGGTATCCGTCGTGTCGACGACGAGTCACAACTCGCCGAAGCGCTGGACCGAGCTCGGAGCGAGGCGGCATCATCGTTCGGCGATCCCACCGTGTTCCTCGAACGGGTCGTCACCGCCGCCCGACACGTCGAGGTCCAGATCATCGCGGACGACCACGGGACGGTGTGGGCTCCAGGTGTCCGCGACTGCTCGCTCCAGCGACGGAACCAGAAGGTCATCGAGGAGTCGCACTCCACTGCGCTCTCGCCGGAACAGGAGGCGAGACTGCGCGACGCCGCTGTCCGGCTCGCCCGCGAATCGGGGTACCGCAACGCGGGAACCGTCGAGTTCCTCTATCAGCCGGCCGAAGACCTGCTCGCGTTCCTCGAGGTCAACACCCGGTTGCAGGTGGAGCACCCGGTCACCGAGGTGACGTCGGGTCTCGACCTCGTGGCGCTCCAGCTGCACGTCGCCATGGGTGGCCGGCTCGAAGGCGAGTGCCCCACTTCTCGTGGCCATGCATTCGAGGCCCGGCTCAACGCCGAAGATCCTGACGCGGGGTTCGCTCCCGCGCCGGGTCGAATCGAGTCGATGGTCCTGCCCACTGGGCCGGGCGTGCGGGTGGACACGGGAGTCGCTGCGGGCGACCTGATCGCGCCCGAGTACGACTCGATGATCGCCAAGATCATCGCGTGGGGTCCGACCCGCGACGCTGCCCGAACTCGCCTTCGTCGTGCACTGGCGGAGACCACGGTCCTCGTCGCCGAGGGGACGACCAACAAGTCCTTCCTGCTCGATCTGATCGACCGCCCCGAGGTGATCGCCGGCGAAGTCGACACCAACTGGCTCGATCGACTGACGGCGGTCGACGGCCATCGCACCGATCGCCATGCCGAAATCGCGCTGATGGTCGCGGCCATCGACGTGCACGAGCAGGAATCCCGACTCGACCGTGGTCGGTTCCTCTCGTCCGCGGCTCGTGGTCGTCCCGAGACCGAGCCCGACGTGGGACACGAGGTCGAGCTCCGCTGGCGAGGTACCGAGTACCGGGTCCATGTCGCGACGGGTGATCTG
>JBBSLH010000078.1:0-13583 GCA_038255425.1 Acidimicrobiales bacterium | reverse complement strand
TTCCGGACGACGACCTGGGCGGTCCCCCGACGTCTCGTCGGCCGACCGATCCCAGCCGCAGCGGCAGGTACCTCCCCCGGTTCCTGCCGCTGCATTCGTTTTCCAGTCGGTGAGGAGAGGCAAGCTGTGTCGTGATGCGAGTCGCCGTCGATGCCACGTCGCTCCTCGACGTGAGGACCGGCGTCGGCAACTTCACCGACGCCGTGGTGCGTCGGCTGGGCAAGAGGGACGACGTGGTCACGACGCTCTTCCCCGTGAGCCTGCGGGGACATCGGCGCTTGCGCGACGCCGCACCTCCGGGCGTCGCGGTGGTGACGCCGCCATTGCCGGCCCGGCTGCTGCGACGGTCGTGGCTGCGCACGGGGCGACCGCGCATCGACGGGTTCATCGGTGAACACGACCTGGTCTACGGCCCCAATTTCGTCGTGCCGCCGTCGCGGACGACGCGTGTGATGACGGTGCACGACCTCACATCCGTTCGGTTCCCGGAGCTCTGCACCAGCGACACCCTGCAGTATCCAGCGTTCATCGAGCGGGCAATCGACGCCGGCGCATGGATCCATGCGGTGTCCGAGGCGGTCCGTCGCGAGGTGATCGAGCACTTCACCGCCGATCCGGCGCGGGTCGTCACCGTGGCCAACGGCCACCGGACCGCTGACGGGGGCGACGCGGTCCGCGGTCGGACGCTCGCAGGGCGGGACGAGTTCGTCCTCGCCGTCGGCACCGTCGAGCCGCGCAAGGGCCTCCCGTCACTCGTCGAGTCCATCGATCTGCTCGCGAGTGACGGCATGGAGATCCCGTTGGTGCACGTGGGGCCCGACGGCTGGGGTTCGAGAGCCCTCGACCACGCGATCGAGCGCATGCAACGGCCCGACCTCGTGACCAGACTCGGCGCACTCCCCGACCAGGACCTCGACGATCTGTATGCCGCTGCCCGGGTCTTCGCGTACCCGTCGGTGTACGAGGGTTTCGGACTGCCGGTCCTCGAGGCCATGTCTGCCGGTCTCCCGGTGGTGGCGTCAGACGATCCTGCGATCTCGGAGGTCGCCGGCGCGGCTGCGGTGCTCGCTCCGGTCGGCGATGCGGAGGCGACGGCCTCGGCGATCGCTCGCGTCTGGGACGACGAAAGCCTGCGCACCCGCCTCGTCGCCGATGGGCTCGAGCGCGTTCGTGCCTTCTCCTGGGACCGCTGTGCCGATGGGCTCGTCGACCTCTTCGAGATCGCAGTCTCCGATGGACAGCGGAACTGAGGCAGACCAGTACATTGCCTCCGGTGCGTGCGCTCGTCACCGGATCTCTCGGCTTCGCCGGAACCCATCTCTGCGCGCATCTCCGAGAACTCGGCGACACCGTCATCGGCGTCGACCGCGATGATGCCGACCTGACCGACCCATCGGCGGCCGAACGTCTGATGGCCGCGCACCAACCCGAGGTCGTCTACCACCTCGCCGGTGCCGCCGATGTCGGTGCGTCGTGGCGCGATCCGGTGGGCACGTGGGAATCGAACGCGACGGCCAGCCTGTACCTGCTCGAGGCGGCCCGGACACTGGGCGTCGGGCGCGTGCTGCTCGTGTCGAGCGCCGACGTGTACGGCGCCGTGCAGGAGGAGGAGCTGCCGCTCGACGAGTCGTCGCCTCTGCAACCCACCAGCCCCTACGCAGCGTCGAAGGTGGCCGCCGAACAGGTCGCCCGACAGGCGTGGCTCGGGCACGGACTCGAGACGATCCGGGTGCGGGCGTTCAACCACATCGGGCCGGGACAGCGCCCGGACTTCGTGGCGCCGGCCATCGCGACGGCGATCGCACAGAACGAGCAGACCGGTGCGACCGAGGTCCCGATCGGCGACCTGTCGCCGCGCCGCGACTTCACCGACGTCCGCGATGTCGTGCGCGCCTACCGCCTGCTCATGGTCCACGGTGAGCCCGGCGAGGTCTACTGCGTCTGCTCTGGCCGAGACATCGCCATCCAAGAACTCGCGGACAAGCTCGTTGCCATGGCCGACGCTCCCATGGAACTCCGGACCGACCCCGACCGCTTACGCCCCGTGGACATCCCGGTGCTCCGCGGGTCGAACCGCAAGCTCCACGACGCGACCGGGTGGACGCCAGACCACTCGATCGACCAGACGCTTGCCGACCTCATGGCCGAGAGCCGGGTCCGAGTTCGATCTGCCATCGCCACGCAAGCAACAAGGACCACACCATGAGCAATCCCAAGGCACTCGTCACCGGTATCACCGGCCAGGACGGGTCCTATCTCGCAGAGTTCCTGCTCACCAAGGGCTACGACGTCGTCGGGGTCGCTCGGCGGTCGAGCACCGTCACGTTCGAGCGCATCGCTCACCTCCAAGACGACATCGAGATCGTCTTCGGTGACATCCTCGACCAGGTGTCGATGATCACCCTGTTCGACCGGCACCAGCCGGCGGAGGTCTACAACCTGGCAGCTCAGTCGTTCGTGCCCACGAGCTTCGATCAGCCGGTACTCACCGGGGAGATCACCGCCCTCGGCGTGACCCGCGTCCTCGATGCCATCCGAGTCGTCGACCCCTCGATTCGCTTCTACCAGGCGTCGTCGTCGGAGATGTTCGGCAAGGTGCTCGAGGTGCCACAGACCGAGACCACGCCCTTCTGGCCACGCTCGCCGTACGGGGCAGCCAAGGTCTACGGCCACTGGATGACCGTGAACTATCGCGAGAGCTACGACCTCCACGCGTCGTCGGGCATCTTGTTCAACCATGAGTCGCCCCGGCGCGGGCACGAGTTCCTTCCGCGCAAGGTGTCCTACAACGTGGCCAAGATCGCGCTCGGCATGCAGGACGAACTCCGACTCGGCAACCTCGACGCTCGTCGAGACTGGGGATTCGCCGGTGACTACGTCGAGGCCATGTGGCTCATGCTCCAGCAGGACGAACCGGATGACTACGTGATCTCCACCGGCGAGACCCACGAGGTCCGCGAGCTGGTCCAGCTCGCGTTCTCTCACGCCGGGCTCGACTGGGAGGACCACGTCGTCATCGACGAGGCCTTCTACCGCCCGGCAGAGGTCGATCTGCTCATCGGCGACTGCGAGAAGGCGCGAACCGAACTCGGCTGGAAGCCGCGGACATCGTTCTCCGAACTCGTCGAGATGATGGTCGATGCCGATCTCGCGCTGCTCAGAGGCGACCTGCGGGACATCGCCCGTTGAACGTCGCTGTTCTGTGCGGGGGCGTGGGAGCAGCGCGCCTGCTCACCGGGATGGTGCGCGCCGTCGCCCCCGGAGACATCACGGCGATCGTCAACGTCGGCGACGACACCCGACTCCACGGCCTGCACATCAGCCCGGACATCGACACGATCGTCTACACGCTTGCCGGCGCGATCGACCCGGAGCGGGGGTGGGGTCTCGTCGACGAGACATGGAATGCGATGGAGCAGTTCGGTCGGTACGGCAACCCGACATGGTTCAACCTCGGCGATCGCGATCTCGCGACGCACATCGTCCGGACCGAACGGCTGCACGATGGCGAGACGCTGTCGGCGGTGACCTGCCATCTCGCGACGTCGTGGGGCGTGGAGTGCCGGATCGTCCCGGTCACCGACGATGCCCTGAGAACCATCGTGACGATCGATGAGGGCGACATCTCGTTCCAGGAGTACTTCGTCGGTCGACAACACGACGTCGCGGTGCAACAGATCCGCTTCGACGGTGCTTCCGGAGCAGAGCCCGCCCCGGGCGTTCTCGAGGCACTGCGCGACGCCGACCGGGTCGTGATCGCGCCGTCGAACCCGATCGTCTCGATCGATCCCGTCCTGGCGGTCGCCGGCGTGCGAGACCAGATCTGCGATCGACGCGCAGACACCGTGGCGGTGTCACCGATCGTCGGAGGGCGGGCCATCAAGGGACCGGCCGCCCGCATGCTCACCGAACTCGGACACGAAGCATCGGTGGTCGGCATCGCCCGCCTGTACGCACCGCTCGCCGCGACGCTCGTGATCGACGACGCCGATGCGGAATCGGCTGCTGCGGTGGAGGCCGAGGGCATGCGATGCGTTGTCACCGACACGATCATGAACGATCCGGATCGGGCAGAAGCCCTCGCCCGTACGGTGCTGGCGTGAGCAGTGTCTCGGAATGAGCAGGGTGTCGGGCGAACTTCGCATCATCCCGGTCGCCGGTATCGGTGAGATCACCGAAGGCAGCGACCTGGCCGGGATCATCGCCGATGCCTGCGCGGCCAACGACTCGACCGCGCTCGCCGACGGCGACGTGTTGGTCGTGACGCAGAAGGTCGTCTCGAAGGCCGAGGGCCGCATCGAGGCCATCGATCTCGATGACCCGAAGCTTCACAAGTCGATCGTCGAGCGCGAGTCGGTCCGTGTCGTGCGACGTCGTGGCGATCTCATCATCTCCGAGACGAGCCACGGCTGGATCTGTGCCAACGCCGGCGTCGATCTGTCGAACATCGAAGCGGGATACGCCGCCCTCCTCCCGATCGACTCCGACCGGTCGTCACGTCGCATCCGAGACGCACTCCGTCACCGTCACGGCGTCGACGTCGCCGTCATCGTTTCCGACACCTTCGGCCGGCCCTGGCGCCGCGGACTGACCGACGTCGCCATCGGCTGCGCCGGGATCCGCCCGATCGCCGACCTGCGTGGCTCGACCGACTCGTTGGGCCGTGAACTGCAGGTGACCGAAGTGTGCGTCGTCGACGAGCTGGCCGCGGCGGCCGATCTCGTCTGCGGGAAAGCCGCCGGTATCCCAGTCGCGATCTGTCGTGGCGTCGACCCGTCCTGGCTGGGCGAGGGCGGTGCCGAGCGCGAGCTCCCCCGACATCCGAGCGAGGACCTGTTCCGATGACCACACCCTGTCTCTCGGTCGTCATGCCCGCGTTCAACGAGCAGGCAACCATCATCGAAGCCGTCGATCAGGTGCTGGCATCGCCCTGGGTGGCCGAGGTGGTCGTCGTGGACGACTGCTCGTCCGACGACACCGCGTCGCTGCTCGCCACGGTCACCGATCCCCGGGTCCGCGTCCTCCACCACCAACACAATCAAGGCAAGGGGGCTGCACTGCGAACCGGCTTCGCAGAGGTGACGAAGGAGTTCGTGATCATCCAGGACGCCGACCTGGAGTACGACGCGTCGGAGTACGGAACACTCCTCGAACCGCTGATCCAGGGTCGCGCCGACGTCGTCTACGGATCGAGGTTCGCCGGCGGCGAGTCTCATCGGGTCCTGTTCTTCTGGCACTCGCTGGGCAACAAGCTCCTGACTCTCACGTCCAACATGGTCACGAACCTGAACCTGACCGACATGGAGACGTGTTACAAGGCGTTCCGCACCGACGTGGTCCAACAGGTGGAGATCGAGGAGAACCGATTCGGCTTCGAACCCGAGATCACTGCGAAGCTGGCGCGACTCGACATGCGCTTCTACGAGGTGGGCATCTCCTACGACGGCCGCACGTACGACGAGGGCAAGAAGATCGGTTGGCGCGACGGCGTGTGGGCGTTCGTGTGCATCGCCCGCTACGGCGTCGTCCGACGCTTCACCGATCGAGCGCGACGACCGCGTCGGTGAGCCCTTCGGCGAGTGGCGTGAACGACTTCCAGCCCAGATAGAGCTCCGCCCGCGAGGGGTCGACCGTCACGGCGCCCGGTTCGCCTTCACGCAGCGCTCCCGGCACCGGATCGTCGGTACTGCCGACCATGGCCGCCATCGCTCGATGCAGGCTCATGACCGATGTCTGCCGACCGGTCCCCACATCGACCGAGAGGCCGTCCGCAGCCGTCGCGGCCTTCACCAGAGCGTCGACGGCATCATCGACGTAGAGCAGATCGCGACTCTGCTCGCCGGAACCGTGCACCACGCAGGGCTGCCCCCGCACCAGACGTTCGGCGAACGTGGTGACCACCGCTCCCTCGCGACCGATGCGCTGACGTGGACCGAAGACGGTCGGCAGCACGACGATGGTGTGTTCGAGGCCGTGGATCTCGCGATAGCGGACAGCCAACTCATCGACCATGGCCCTGGTCGCGCGTCGAGCCGAACCTCCGCTGCGGGCGCGGGCACTCCCTGCCAGCACCACCTTGGCGCTCCCGCCAGCGAGCGACGCCTCGAGCACCTGCACCGTGCCTGCGAGATCGAGCGATGCGGATGCGCTTGCGCTGATCGCGCCGGTGCGGTCGGTGTCCGTTGCCAGGTGATAGACGAGATCGGGACGACGATGTGCCAACAGATCGCGCAGCGAATCGTCGCGCACGTCGAGTTGGTGGATCTTCAGACGTCCAGAGGCTTCGGCGCGCGCTTCGGCCAGGTTGCCGATGGTTCCGGATCGGAGATCATCGACGACGTCGACGTTGTGCCCACTGGCGAGAATCCGATCGACCAGTGACGAGCCGATGAATCCGGCGCCACCGGTCACCAGGATCTTCACCCGGCGCCCGGTTCGTCGACCGGGATCCGCTCGCCTTTGAGACGGGCGTCGGCCTCGATGTCGACCGAGTCTCCGATCACCGTCAGATCGAGCAGTTCTGCGCCGGAGCGGATCACGGCGCCGGGGCCCACGATCGACCGGTGGACACGAGCCCCGGACTCGATCACGGCTCCGGCCAGGACGATGGCATCGGTCAACGTGACGTCTTCACCGACGGTCGCGCCGGCGCCGACGACGGATCGTTCGAGATGGGCCGACTCAGCGACCGTCGCTGTCTCGTGGACCGAGCCCGCACCGTCGACGGGCAGCAGGTCGAGGCTGGCCTGGAGGTAGGTCTCCGGCGTTCCCGCATCGAGCCAGTACGCACCGCCGTCGAGCGCGAAGAGCGTGCCTGCCTCGACGAGTTCCGGGAAGGTCTCACGTTCGACGGACACGCGCCGACCCACGTCGATCCGGCCCAGAACGCTCGGCTCCATCACATAGGTACCTGCGTTGATCTTGTTGCTCGGTGCGTCGTCGCCGTCAGGCTTCTCGATGAACGCCTCGACCTGCCCAGCGACGTCGGTGACGACGACGCCGTATCGGGACGGATCCTCGACCTCGTGGAGATCGATCGTCGCCTCGGCACCAGATGCATCGTGGAAGCGGATCAGTCGCGTGACGTCGAGGTCGGTGAGGACGTCGCCGTTGACGACGATGAAACGTTCGTCGATGCCAGCTTCGCCCGCGGCGAATCGGATGGCGCCAGCGGTGTCCAGCGGCTCGTCCTCGACCGCATAGGTGAGGCGCACGCCGGCGCAGAGGCCGTCGGGATAGGCGGCGAGGAAGGTGTCGGGCTTGTACCCGAGCGCGAGGACGGCCTCGGTCACGCCGTGCTCGGCCAGGTGGGACACGACCCGCTCCACCATCGGGAGATGGACGACCGGCAACAGGTTCTTCGGCGTGGTGTACGTGAGGGGTCGGAGCCTCGTGCCGAATCCGCCGACCAGGATGACGGCCTTCACGAGCCGGCGTCGTCCACGATCGTGTCGTCGGTCGAGTCCGTGGGAGCGTCCTCACCAGACGTGTCGTCAGGAGGGGAGTCAACGGTCGTGTCGTCGGTGGACCCGCCGAAGTTGGCGTCGTCGGGCACCTGGTCCTCCGGCACGCCCAGATCAGAATCGACGCTCGAGAGGTCGGCGGTCGTGGGGGGAATCGGGATCTCGGTGCCCTCAGGAGCGAAGGCGATCGTGAACGCCTGCCCGTCTTCTCCGAACCGGATGTTGTCGAAGTTGTCGGTGATGATCACGGGGTCTTCGCCGTCGAGGGCGCTCTGCGCGGTGTTCCACACCGCCACCTGCACGATGGGGTCGCCATCGAGACCTTCGCAGGTGTCGGTGCCCTCCTCGTAGGTGCGACCGGCGGGGATCTCGAGACGATCGTCAGCGATGACGCCTCCGCCACCGAGGATTGCTCCGGCGTCGGCCAGGTAGTTCGAGAGCGTGGCATTCTCGCCGGAGCGAGACGTCGCGAACGGGTGGATGTGGAGCAGTCCGTCGCCGTGCGTGTGGATGCCGCCGTTCTGCGGGGCGACGAACTCCGGGAGGTCGGGAACGAACTCGTCGCACACGTAGATGCCATACGAGGAGTGCCAGTGATCGACGTTGGCGAGCGGCGCCTCGAGCGCTTCGGCCGAACGGGTGTCACGGGCGTAGATCACCAGCACGAGCCCGAGGATGATCACGAGCGACAGTGCAGTCGGGAACAAGAAGTTGCGTTCCCCGGCGGCGCGAGCGCGTCCGCCTCCTGCCTTCGCGGCGCGTGCGACTTTTTTGCTGGAAGAGGCCTTACCCATAGCCGAGCGAGGCTACTGCTCGGCCGCTGCCGCGCGGTAAGCGGCCAGGAGACACTCGACCGTGCGCTCCGGACGGAACTCGTCGGCACGGAGCCTTCCGCCGTCCACCAGGGCTTCGCGCCGGCCCTCCTCGGACAGGACGCGATGGAGCTCGATCGCCAGTTGCTCGTCATCGCCGGCGGGGAAGACCGCGCCTGCGTCGCCGACGACCTCGACGAGCGCACCGGCGTCCGAGACGACCACCGGCGTGCCGAGGGACATCGATTCGAGCGCGGGGATGCCAAAGCCTTCGTAGCGGGACGGGAAGACCGTTGCGGCCGCTCCCTCGATCAGCGCCAGCACCGACGCGTTTGGGAGGCGTCCCGTCCGGACCACGGTCGTGTCGAGCTCCAGGCGATCGATCTCGGAGAGCACCGCTTCCTCGGCCGGACCGATGCCACCGGGCAGGACCAGCTTGAGATCGGGGTGTCGCGCCGCCAGATGGCGCATCGCTCGAACGGCGGTGATGTGGTCCTTGTGGGCGTAGGTGATGGCGGGCAGCACGAGGTACGGACCCATGAGGCCCCACCGTCCACGCACCAGCTCGACGTCGGCCCTGTGTTCGACCTCGGGACGCGACCACGGGACGACGGCGATCCGGTCGGGATCAGTGCCGAATTGCTCGACGAGCGACGTGCGGACGAACGCAGAGGGAACGGTGATCCGAGCGGCGCCGGCCACCGCTGTCGGGATCGACCGTCGGAGGAACGCAACGCGGACCGGAGGGAAACGGTGCGGGAACAGCAGGGGCTGGATGTCGTGGATGGTCAACACCCGCGGCACCTCCATCCGGCCAGGCGACGTGCCTCCGGCATCGTGCACGAGGTCGAGGCCGAGACTGCGCACCTTCCACGGGAGCCACGTGTGCTCCGCCAGGACGCGCACCGATTTCCGGGCGGCGGGGATCGGGATCGTGTGCGTCTCGAACGAGTCGACCAGACCGGGATAGGTGGCCGCGAATGCCGTCGACGCCAGGAGGACGATCTCGAAGTTGCCGGGATCACGACGGTGCAGCGCTTGGAGTGTCCGAACAGTCGCCTGCTCGGACCCACCGACGACACCGGGGACGAGCCAACACAGGTTGACGCCGATCCGTCTCCGTCGAGTCATGCGAGCGCCTCCTCGTACCCGGCGACGACAGCCGACGCCGCCCGTTCCCACGTGTACGTCGCCGCCTTCTCTGCCGCTCGGAGCGACAACGCCTCACGCATCGACGGGTCGTCGAGCAGGCCAGCAATCGCTCCCGCGATCGCGCCGGGATCGCGCGGGTCCACGGCGAGGCCGGCGCCGTCGCTGACCAGCTCCTCGGTCGATGTGCCCGACGAGGTCACGACCGGGCAGCCGAGCGCCATCGACTCGAGCACGGGGAGACCGAAGCCCTCGAAGAGGCTCGGGTAGACCGAGAGGACGGCTCCTCGGTACAGGGCGTCTCGCACCGACTCGGCGACGAAACCGGTCCTCGTCAGTCCGGCGGGCACCAGGGACGGATCGACTGCATCGCCCCAACCCTCCGGTCCGACCACCACGAGCTGGACATCGGGGCGATCGAGCACTCGCCAGGCCTCGAGCAGACCTCGGAGGTTCTTCCGGGGCTCCATGGTCCCGACCATGACGACGTAATCGCCCTCGAGCCGGAACTGTTCCCGGGCCGCGTCGATGTCGACCTGTTCAGGCTCGGACACGGTGACGCCCCACGGCACGTGCCGCAGCCGGGCACGGTCGACCCCGGCGCTGACGCAGTCGTCGAGCGTCGCCTGCGACGGCACGTACACCAGGCGCGCACGCTCGATGGTGAGCTGCAGCGCACGTCGGAAGAACCGGAGGCCGTGACGGCTGAACATCTCGGGGTGATGCAGGAACGCGAGATCGTGGATCGTGACGACGAGCGGAGCTGCGCTCGCTGCGATCGCTCCGCCGACCACGTGGCACAGATCCACGGGACCGGTGGTCGACTCGACCAACGGGCGACGCAATGCGTGCCAAGTCTCGTAGAGCAGCGCACGCGGAAGCCGTTCGTGCCGCACCGGGACCGTTGGCTGCCACGGATCGGGCGGTGGTGAGGAGTGGCGCGCGGCCACGCCGACGATGTCGAGGTCGTCGCGGGAATCGAGGGCGGTCGTCAGGTCGATCGACGTCCGAGCGGTCCCGCCCGGCACCTCGTGCCAGCACTGCTCGAGGGGGACAGCGACGCGCATCGGGGCGGAGTCTGACACGCGCCGCGACAGCGTCCGGAGGACGGGGAGCCATCGCGGTGGCGTCGGGCGACATCAGTACAGTGCCCGTCGTATGAAGGTCCTCGTGACCGGCAGCGCCGGTTTGATCGGCTCCGAAGCCGTTTCGTTCTTCGATGCGATGGGATTTCGTGTCGACGGCATCGACAACAACGGCAGGGCCGACTTCTTCGGGCCACAGGGCGACACGACGTGGAATCGCCAACGCCTCGAGGCCACCTGCTCGGACTACACGCACCACGACCTCGACATCCGGGACTTCCCCGCCGTGGAGCGGGTGTTCGAAGACCGGGGCTACGACCTCGTGATCCACGCGGCGGCGCAGCCGAGCCACGACCTCGCGGCCGGACGCCCACTCGACGACTTCGAGACCAACGCCAACGGGACGATGCACCTCCTCGAGGCCTGTCGCCGTCACAGCCCCGATGCCGTGTTCGTGTACGTCTCCACCAACAAGGTCTACGGCGACAACCCGAACCGACTCGACCTGATCGAGAAGGACACGCGCTGGGACTTCGCCGACGCCGCCCACGCCGAGGGCATCGACGAGACGATGTCGGTCGAGGGCTGTCTCCACTCCCTGTTCGGGGTGTCGAAGCTGTCGGCTGACCTGGCATGCCAGGAATACGGCCGGTACTTCGGACTCAAGACCGGCGTCTTCCGCGGCGGCTGCCTGACCGGCCCTCACCACAGTGGCGTCGAACTGCACGGATTCCTGTCGTATCTGGTCACGACGGCGCTCCGGGAAGGGCCATACACGATCTTCGGGTACAAGGGGAAACAGGTCCGCGACCAGATCCACAGTCACGACGTCATCAGTGCGTTCTGGGAGTTCGCACAGGACCCCCGACCCGGCGAGGTGTACAACCTCGGCGGTGGTCGGGCCAACGCCGCCAGCCTGCTCGAGTGCGTCGAGATGATCGGTGACCGAACGGGAAAGCGACCCGACCTCACCTACGACGAGACCAATCGCGTCGGCGATCACATCTGTTACTACACCGACATGGCCAAGTTCCGGTCGCACCACCCTGGCTGGTCACTCCGGTACTCGCTCGACGACATCGTCGATCAGATGGTGGAACTGGTCGGGCAGCGGAACAGCTGAGCGACGACTCGTCGTGAACATCTGCCTCCTCAACCAGTTCTACGCGCCGGATGTCTCTCCGACCGCGCAGCTGGCGACGTCGCTCATCGAGCACCGAGCCGCGCTCGGTGACGACTGCACTGTCGTGTGCGGGTCCGGGGGCTACGCCGACGCGCGCGACTCCCGACCACTCGCCGCGTCCGTACGGATCCGACGGGCGTGGTCACCCAGCTTGGGGCGGAGCAGGATCGTCTCGCGTGCCACCACCTACACCGCCTACTTCGTGTCGGCGCTGTGGACGATGTTGCGGCTGCCGAAGCAGGACGTGATCGTGGTGATGACCACGCCGCCGTTCGTGTACCTCATCGCACTCGCCCACAAACTGCGTCACAGCGACACGCGTGTCGTGCTCTGGAGCATGGACGTCTATCCAGAAGTCGCCGAGCGGCTCCGGGCAGTGAGCGAGCACAGCCTGCTGTCTCGTGTGCTCCGCCGCCTCAATGCCTGGGCACTGCCGAAGCTCGACTCCGTGATCGTCCTCGACGGCGCGATGGCCGATCTCCTCCGCGAGGCAGGTGCACCGCCAGCAAGGATCCATGTGATCCCGAACTGGGAGCGAGCCGCGCTGTACACCGGAGCCGACGTCGAACCATGGGACGGATACGAACGTCTCGGGATCGCTGACCGATTCATCGTCCTGTACCTCGGCAACATCGGCCTCGGCCACCAGTTCGAGACCGTGGTCGCCGCCGCCCCTCGGTTGGCCGACGACGGCGTCAGCATCCTCTTCGTCGGCGGCGGTCCGCGGTGGGAAGATCTGCGCGGGCGATCTGCGGGCATCGAGAACCTCCTCATGCACGACTACGTCGACAAGGACCACACCCCGGGCGTCCTCGCCGGCGCCGCGGCATCGCTCATCTGTCTCGACGACCAGGCATTGGGCGTCATGAGCCCGTCGAAGCTGCATGGCAGCCTGGGCATGGCCACGCCGGTCGTCTACGTCGGCCCCGAGGGCTCCAACGTCACCGAGGCGATCGACCAGTTCGGCTGCGGCGTGTCGGTACGGACCGGCGACGTCGACGGACTGGTGGCTGCGATCCGAGCGTGGAAGAGCGACCGCTCCGCGCTCGAACAGGCAGCGCGCCAGGCACGAGTCGCGTTCCTGGATCGCTACTGCGACGAGGCGACCCTGCCGTTGTGGGACGATCTGCTCGACACGACCCCGAGGACTGACGATGAGTGACCCGACACAGATGGTCCCCGCGGCGGGCGGACCACCACCCCCGATGCCGCCGACGGACCCACCGACCGGCGGCCCCGGAGACGGGTCGAGCGCGGACGGAGGCGGCGGCGGCATGGACCGTCGCAAGGTGGCGATCCTGAGCCTGCTCGGGGCGATCGTCGCACTGCTGATCGTCCTGTTGATCGTGGTGATGAACGGTGGCGATGACGACAACGTGTCCTCGACCACGACGACCAGCGGCGCCACGACGACGACCGAAGCGACCACGACGACCGTGGCCGAGACCACGACGACCGAGACGACGACGACCACCACCGTCGCAGAGACCACCACGACGAGCGAAGCGACCACGACCACTGTCGCCGAGACCACGACCACCGCTCCCCCGCCCACCATCGCACCGGCGCGATGCATGGGCGACGACTCCGACCAAGCGCCAGACGACACCGCCGTCGTCTTCTACGACGCGTGGACCATCGACGACAACGCCTGTGCCGAACGTGTCGCCACCGACGAAGCGATCGGCACGCTCTTCACGGCCAACGGGTCGGGCGCACAGTGGGAGTTCCAGTCGTGCGAGGACAACGGCGTCGTCGAGGAGCTGATCGAGTGCGCGTTCCGGTACGAGGGCGGCGCGGCATTCTTCGAGATGCAGGTCGGCCCGGGCGCACGATGGCGGGTCGAGTCCGTTCGGTTCCGCGCTGACTGAGTCGTTCGCCCGAGGTCTGG
>JBBSLH010000077.1:0-13687 GCA_038255425.1 Acidimicrobiales bacterium | reverse complement strand
GCAGGTGCCGCTCGGCACCGTCGCGTTCTCGCTCTACTTTTCGTCACTGTCCTGTGCGATCGCATCGCTGACCACGAGACGGCTCATCGCGGCTGCATCACTCCTCATCCTCCTGCTCGGGTCGTCGGCACTCGCCGCCGGTCTGTCGGAGTCGACGGGCGCACCGAACAAGTCGAGTGGCTTCGAGGTCGAGGACATCGAGTTCGAAGACGCACCGGTTCCCGCTGACGAGGAACTCGGCTTCACGCCGCAGCAGAGCGAGACCGACGAGTACTTCATCGTGGTCGAGGGTCCTGATGGCACGCCCACGAGGGCGACGGTGGACTTCTACGCCGAACCGAGTTCCCCGTGGGGCGCAGCCAACCTCCTCGCCGTCCCGCTCCATGTGCGTGACCTGATCTTCGAGGGTGAGGTCACGGAGCCGTACCTCGCCGGGGTGGATGGCGCCGGCCCGCTTGCCGTCGGCGTCTACTCGCTCGTCGTGCTCGGCTCGCTCGGCCTGCTCGTGTGGCGCTACCGGTGGTCGGAACCATGACCGATCCAGCGTTCGTCGACGACCCGACCGTCACCGTCGACGACGTCTCGGTGTGGTTCGGCCAGAAGGTGGCACTGTCGGACCTGTCGTGCTCGTTCGGGCCTGGCGTGACCGGTCTGCTCGGCCCCAACGGCGCCGGCAAGACGACCCTGATGCGCGCGGTGTGCGGGCTGATCGACACCCGGCAGGGAACGGTCGAGGTGCTCGGGGTCGATCCTCGACGCGACCGCGACGTTCATGCCCGCATCGCCATGGTCCCGGAAGAGGACGCCGTGCCCGGCGCGCTCTCCGCCCGAGCGCTGGTGCAGTACCAAGCCCGGCTCTGCGGTGTGACCGATCGATCGGCCGTCGACCGCGCGTTGGCGACGGTCGACCTGGCCGACGTCGCCGATCGGTCCCTCGGCGGCTTCTCGAAAGGGATGCGCCAGCGCGGGAAGATCGCCGCCGCGCTCGTCGCCGACCCAACGGTCCTGGTTCTCGACGAGCCGCTCAACGGTGCCGACCCGGTCCAGCGGCTCGCGCTCATCGAGTTGTTCCATCGCCTCGGCGACGAGGGCCGCACCGTCATCGTGTCGAGCCACGTCCTCCACGAGGTCGAGCGACTGGCCACCCGAGTCGTCGTCGTCGTTCGCGGGCGACTCGCCGCTGCCGGCGACCGGCGGGCCATCCGCGACGCCATGGCCGACGTCCCCCGACGCGTCCTGGTGCGCAGCGACGACGACCGGAAGCTCGCCGCCGATCTGATCGGCCTCGCCCCGGTGGTGTCGGTCAGCGTGCAGCCCGAGACACTGGCGGGAACGCTGGCGGGCGTCACCGTGTCGACGACCAACGCCGGCGACCTCGCACTGGCGTTGCCGAAGGCAGCCCGCTCGCTGGGCGTTCGTCTCCATGAAGTGATCCCCCTCGACGATTCGCTCGAGGCCATGTTCGAGGAGCTGACCCGATGAGCACGACGACGACTGGTCTGTCAGACGTCGAGGCACGGATGGCGTGGACGACACGTCTTCCGGCGCTCGTCACCTACGTGTTCCGCGCGTGCATGCCGCGCCAGCGCCTCGCGGTCCTCGCGCTGCCGGCGCTGGTCATCGTGCTGACCGGGCTGCTGAGCCGCACCGTCTCCGACGTCGACGCAGCGGAGTCGTTCGCCCGTATCGCCGACGGCATGGTCTTCGGTCTCGCACTCCCGCTCGGCGCGCTCGTCATCGGCGACGCAGTCCTCGGAGCGGAAGCGCGGTCCGGGACCTTGGCCTTCTCGTGGCTGACGCCGACTCGCTTCTGGGAACTGGCGGTCGCCCGCTGGCTCGGCGGTTGGATCATCGCGCTCGTGACCCTCGTGCCCGCCGCCGCCCTGGCTGCCGTCATCGCCGGCGTGGGCGACCAGGTGGGCGTGATCGCGCTCGCCGCCGCCGCGGGCACGTCGGCGCATGTCGCCCTGTTCGTGTTCATCGGCTGCGTGACCCGGCGGGCCGCCGTCTGGTCGCTCGCCGTGGTGCTGTTGGGCGAACGACTGCTCGGCGCTGCACTCACTGGCATCGCCCAACTGTCACCGACGTGGGAGGGCCGCGCCGTCTACGTGTCGTTGGCCGACGTGCCCGACGATCTGGTCCGGAGCGGGATCCCGGGCGGTTGGGCTGCGGTCGTCCGGCTGGCGATCATCACGGTCGCGCTGTTGATCGGGACGACCTGGGGCCTTCGCCACATGGAACTGACCGGTACCCGCGACTGACCTCCACCGAAGGTCGGTCAGCGCCAGCCGACGCCGACGACGACGGCGATCACGGCGACCACGATCACGATCGCCAACAAGACCCAGGGGTTCGGCCGTCGATCGAGGTCGGCCTGCACCTCGGGTCGTAGCGCCGAAACGTCGGGGAGCGGTGCTGACTCGGCAGCGGCCGTCTGTGGCTCCGGAGGCACCTCGAGGGGGAAGCCGCCGAGCGGAGTCAGCGGCGCTCGTTCGTACGGGATCGGGGCAACCGGCAGGCCCATGTCTCGCTGGGCGTCCTGCAGCTCCTGTCCGAGCGCCAGGGCGGTTGCGTAGGGCGGGAGCAACGCGTTGATGAACTCCGGCGGCGGGTCGGCCACCAGGTCACGGATCGCGTCGGCGAGAGCGGCGATGTCCTGCCAGACGGCGTTGGTCGCATTCGGGTCCGGCTCGGGCAGGGTGGGTTGGTCGAACCGCGAGCGCGCGATGGTCCCGGCCGAGATCGACCCGACCACGATCTCCTGTTCCTCGTGGATGCGCGCCAGTTGGCCGCTCAGGTCGATGCCCCACTCCATCGCCTGCTGAGCGGTGGCAGTGAGTCCGACCCAGTTGCGATCGGGGAGCGGCGGGACGACCTCGAGATCGTCGTCGGCGTCGTCGGTCAACCGGTGGCGGGGTTGCTCGTGATGTTCCAGATGATGCTGTCGAGAATCTGTTCCCGCATCTGGTCGTCGGCGTCGACGAAGCGGAGCCCGAACTGCCACAACGTCGCACCGCCCGGGGTACGTCCATAGAGCGACGCGGTCTGCACCGTCGCTCGCTGTTCGATCGCCACGTCGACGTCGGGACCGGGCAAGTCGCATCGCACGGTCACCTCGTCTCCGAGTCCGAGGTCGTGTTCGCAGATCAACCCGACGCCGCCGGCCGACAGGTCGACGACCTTGGCGTCGCCAGCCCGATGGTCACCCGAGTCGAACGTCGCGTCGAGCACGAGCGCGAGCCGGGTGTCGGTGCGACGCGGTCGACGATTGATGGTCACCGGCATGGCGAGCCCGAAGGGACCGTGGTCGTCGTCTCGGCGCTCGGCGACCACCGAGTCGAAGAAGTAGACGGCGTCGGCGGGTCGATCGAACCGCGCCGTGACGAGTTGCCCGACCGAGAGCGACAACATGCCGTCGCGACGGATGGGGAGATCGATCCACAGCGTGCGGCCGTCGACCTCGGTCAGGTGGCACGTGTAGCCACCGAGGGAGTCGGTCAGGTCGGACACGCTGAGCGTGAGTCCCGGCTCGAGATAGCGCTGGCGGGCAGTCGTCTCCGACCTGCCCGCGCTCGGATCCGTCCCCGTGTCGACTTCCAGCATCATCCCTCCTTGACGCCATCGTACGGCGGCCGTCGGTGCTGCGCTCGCGCGTGTCCGAACTACGGTCTTTCTCTGTGATGCACACCCTCGTCCTCCTCCGCCATGGCCAATCGGTGTGGAACCTCGAGAACCTCTTCACCGGGTGGTACGACGCCGGCCTCACCGACCAGGGCGAGGCCGAGGCTCGTGCCGGCGGCGCACTTCTGGCCGACAAGGGTGTGCTGCCCGATGTCGTTCACACGTCGCTACAGACCCGGGCCATCCGCACCGCAGAACTGTCGCTCGCCGCATGCGACCGGTCCTGGATACCGGTGCGACGGCACTGGCGTCTCAACGAGCGGCACTACGGCGATCTCACGGGGAAGAACAAGGCCGAGACGACGGCCGAGTTCGGCGAGGAGCAGGTCCAGGTGTGGCGCCGCAGCTACGACATCGCTCCACCACCGATCACCGCCGACAACGCGTCGAACCCGAACCACGACCCGCGCTACGCCGCCATCCCCGCCGAGCTCCGCCCTGATGCCGAGTGTCTCAAGGACGTGGTCGACCGGATGCTCCCCTACTGGTTCGATGCCGTCGTCCCCGACCTGGCCGCGGGCAACACCGTGCTCGTCGCCGCGCACGGGAACTCGTTGCGAGCGTTGGTGAAGCACCTCGACGGCATCAGCGACGACGACATCACCGGCCTCAACATCCCGACCGGCCAACCCCTCGTCTACGAACTGGACGACGACTTCCGCCCAGCCGAGGCCAAGCCGATCGACGAGCGCTACCTCGCCGACCCGGCCGAGATCGCCGCCGCCGCCGAAGCCGTCGCCAACCAAGCCAAGGGCTGAACGGGAGTTTCCATGACGATCGAGGACGAGGCACGGGCGGCGTACGCCGCGTACTGCGAGACCCGCGTGAAGATCGACGCGGGCGAACTGCCGTGGTCGACACTCGAGGACTTCTTCACCGACGACGCCGTCTTCATCGATCCAGCGTGGGGACGGGTCGAGGGGCTCGACGAGCTGCGCAAGTTCTGGGTCGAGTCGATGATGGGGCTCGAGGGGTGGAAGTTCCCCGAGGCATGGACGATGGTCGAGGGCAACCGCGTCGTGTCGATGTGGTGGCAACAGATGGGCGATGACGCCGACGGCAACCCGGTCAAGTGCCCGGGAATCTCGATCCTCTACTACTCCGGCGACGGCAAGTTCGCCTACGAGCACGACCTGATGAACATGTCGCACGTGATGGAGGGCGTCACCGCATCCGGGTGGACGCCGGCGGGCGAGTTCAACATGCCACCAACGGACCCGATCCGCGACACGTCGCTGCCCACCACGCGCCCCGGCCTCACCACCGACCCCCTGTAACCCCCCCCCTCCCGAAAATCGCTGTGGATCGCGTTCGGATTCCGCACACGATTCACAGGGATATTCCGGTGGCACCGGCCTCGACCAGTGCGGCACGAATGGTGGCCACGACGTACTCCGGCTCGTACGTCACCTCCTCCCAGGAGAACGTGAAGACCGTCCAACCCTTCAGCTGCACGCTGTTGCGCCGCCGGTTGTCGCCACGACGAACCTCGTCCTCACCGTGGATGCCGCCTTCCGTCTCGATGCCGATGCGGAACTCCGGGTAGGCGAGGTCGAATCGAGCGACGCGGCCATCCGCTCGCTGGATACTGAACTGGTGCTCCGGCTTCGGCAGCCCTGCTCGGTCGATCAGGTCGGCGCACCGGATCTCGACGACCTCGTCCGGCGCGCCGTTCTCGCCGAAGTGTCGATCGAGCAGGTCGCGGAGCGCTCCGCAGCCGTTGCGGCCCTGGGCGCCATGACGGCGATACGTGCGCTCGAGGGAGATCCAGTCCACGCCGTGCTGTCGACGAAGGATCCCCATGGCCCGGCGGTAGCCGTCGAACGTCGTGACGGATCCGAGGTCGACCGCAAGTCGCAGCGGTGACGTGGTCGGGATCCCGTCGACAAGCACGGGCTCAGTGCGGCCGAGATCGATTCCCTCGTGCACGATCAACGGGACGCCGTCGAGCCGGGACCGAGTCTCGGCGAAGTCACGGCGCGGCGTGCGGCCCACAGGAACGGTGAGCTCGACCGGCGGCGTCGCTCGATCGTCGGCAACCGCGCCGAGCAGCGTGGCCGCAGCGCGGTGAGATGCCACAGCGCCAGCGACGGACAGCACGACGGCGGCGAGGTTGCGGCGCCACGTCCATGCCACCCCTGACAACGCGTAGACGCCGACCTCGGCCAGGGTCCACGCTCCGTTCTGCAAGCGCCGATGGACGAGGGAGTCGTTCCCTCCGGCGGCGAACACCTGCCGCCTCGTCGCCAAACTCAATTGGGCCGCCATGGTCGGCGCAATCACACGATCGAACTCGGACATCTTCCACCCCACACGTCGGGACGAGGGGGAAGTCCGATCTCAGGATATCGACTCTTCGAGGAACGAAAAATCACTGCGGATCGCGTTCGGAAACCGAACGCGATCCACAACGATTTTCCAATGATGAGTGGGGCCGGGCTAGACGGCGTCGGCGCCCATCTCTCCGGTGCGGATTCGGGTGAGGCGGTCGACGGCCGTCATCCAGATCTTGCCGTCACCGATCTTCCCGGTCTGGGCGGCGGTCGAGATCGCCTCGGCCACCTTCTCGGCCTCGTCGGTACCGACCACGACCTCCACCTTCACCTTGGGGACGAAGTCGATGGTGTACTCGGCTCCTCGGTAGGTCTCGGTGGGGCCGCCTTGGCGACCGAACCCTTTGACCTCCGACACGGTCAGTCCCTGGACGCCGACGCCCTTCAGCGCCTCCTTCACGTCGTCGAGCTTGTGCGGCTTGATCACCGCGGTTACGAGATGCAACACGTTGGTTCTCCTTCAATTCGAGCAATTCGAGTGATCGGTGGTCAGACCGAGATGGTCGTGCTGGCGGAGGTAGACAGTCCGGCGGACGAGCCGCCACCGGCGTCGGGGGCGTAGCCCATGTGGCCGTGCTCCTCGACGTCGAGGCCGTTGATCTCTTCTTCCTCGGTGACCCGGAGGCCGACCGTGTGCTTGATGACCTGGAAGAGGAGGAAGGCAGCGCCGAAGACGAACACGAAGTGCACGCCCACGAACAGCGCCTGCGTGCTGAGCTGGTCGATGCCGCCGCCGTAGAAGAACCCGGCGTCCTCACGGCCCAGGAAGGCGTCGTCGTACTTGGCGAACAGGGCGATGGAGAGCGTTCCCCACGTGCCACAGACGCCGTGGACCGAGATCGCACCGACGGGATCGTCGACGCCCATCCGGTCGAAGAAGGCGACCGAGAAGACCACGATCAGACCACCGACACCGCCGATGACGACCGCGGCCCAGGTCTCGATGGTGCCGACGGGAGCCGTGACGGCGACGAGGCCGGCGAGCATGCCGTTGGCGGCCATGGTGACGTCGGGCTTGCCGTCCTTGAGCCAGTTCACGATCATCGCCACGCAGGCGCCGGCGCACGCAGCAAGCAGCGTCTTCACGGCGAGCTGCGGGACGAGGTTGTCAGCGCCGAGCTCGGAGCCGGGGTTGAAGCCGAACCAGCCGATGAACAGGATCATGGCGCCGACGACCACGAACGGGACGTTGTGGCCGGGGATGGCCCGGGCCTTGCCGTCCTTGCCGTACTTGCCGATGCGAGGTCCGAGGACGATGGCACCTGCGAGTGCCGCCCAACCGCCGGTGGCGTGGACGATGGTCGAACCGGCGAAGTCCGAGAACGGGATGTCGAGCTGGGAGAGCCAGCCGCCGCCCCAGGTCCACCGCAGGACGGTCGGGTAGATGACTGCGGTGATGACCAGGCTGTAGATGAAATAGCTCTTGAACTTCGTCCGCTCCGCCATGGCGCCCGACACGATCGTGGCGGCGGCGGCGGCGAAGGCGGCCTGGAAGAAGAAGAACGTGGCCGGCGACAGGTTGAGGGCCGCAGCCGCTGCCGGGTCCTCGATGCTGTCGATGCCGAACCCGAACCCGAACCAGCCACCGAGCAGCTCGGAGCCACCGAAGCCGATCCCGTAGCCGACGAGGGCGAAGGCGAGCACGCCCGCCATGCCGTCCATGAGGTTCTTCATGAAGATGTTGGACACGTTCTTCGAGCGGGTGAGTCCGGCCTCGACGAGGGCGAAACCGGCCTGCATGAAGAAGACCAGGATCCCGCAGACGAACACGAAGATGTTGTCGAAGACGATCTGTGTCGCGGGGGCATCTGCCTCTTGCGCGGCGGCGGGGTTGGCGAGGAGGAACACTGCTGCTCCGACCAAGCCCGCTCCGATGAGCAACTTGCGTTTCACGTTTGGACTCTCCTTGTTGGGCGACGGGGGTGTGGATGACGCGAATCTGACGTGGCTTTCTGACTCGGAACTGACGGTAAACACCCCCCGTTGCGACGCTGTTCGCTCGGCGTGACGACAGCGGCAACGCTGTGTGTCGCGGATGTTTCGTGCCTCAGGTGGCGGAAACGGCCGAGGGCTCGAGCAGGTACCCGCGTGACCGAATGGTCCGGATGGCGAGCCGGACGGGTTGCAAGCGTCGCCGCAGTCGGAGCACGTGCACGTCGAGGGCATTGCGTCCCGGGGCGCCGTCGGGCCAGCCAGCAGCCGCCAGATCGGCACGGCTCACGACCGCGCCGAAGCGACCGACCAACGCACTGGTCAAGCGAGCCTCGACCGGCGGGAGCGGTGCCCAGCGCCCGCCGAAGCGGATCACGCCGTCGTCGTTCAGCTCCGGCACCAGTTCGAGCGTCTGCTCCAGACGCATCCGCAGTCCTTCGATTCGCGCGCGGACGTCGAGATCGCCGGCCGAGCGTCTGACCCAGTCCTCGAGTGGATCAGCGGCGACCGGCGGTGCCGACTCGACGTCGACGAGGAGCAACCGCGCTCGCCCGAGTCGGGCCAGTTCCTCCCGCTCGCGCCGCTCCTCCGGCCACCGGAGCATCGTGACGTCGTCCATCGAAACCGAACGGTACGGACGGAACGTTTCCCGGTTGTTTCGCGCTCGTGCCCATCAGTTTTCGTTCAGGACACAGGCGTTGTCACTTTCCCCGACACGGCGCGTGTCCCTTTCGTACACTCCCGCCATGGCTCGTACGAACGCATCCGCTCATCTCGCAAACGTCCCGCTCTTCGCGGCCTGCTCGAAGAAGGAGCTCGCCCACATCGCGAAGGTCACCGACGTCGTGAGTCTGCCCGACGGTCATGCTCTGACCACCCAGGACGAGACGTCTCGCGAGGCGTTCGTCATCACCGGTGGCAAGGCCGTCGTTCGTCGTAACAATCGCAAGGTCGCCGAGCTCGGTGCCGGCTCGGTCATCGGCGAACTGGGGCTGCTCGACCGCGGTCCCCGCACGGCGACCGTGGTCGCCGACGGCCCGATCGAGGTGCTCGTGATCGGCCCGCGCGAGTTCTCGGCGCTGCTCGACGAGGTCCCGTCGATCAACCACAAGCTGCTCAAGTCGCTGGCCGGCATGGTCCGCGAGCTCGACAAGGCCGCCTTCGGCTGAGACGATCGCTGACCCCGCTGCGCGTCAGGAGCGGAGGCGGGCGGCGTTCTTGCCGAGAATGAGCCAGAGCGCGGCGCAGGCCAGCCCCGCGCTCGCGGCGAGCGGCACCGGGATCGATCGAGCGCCGTCTTCGACGTTGACCTCGAGATCGCCGGCAGCTGACTCGCCGTCTCCACGATCGAGCGTGGGGAGCGTCGTCCCACCGTCGGAGTCTTCCGACTCGTCCGATGCGTCGCCACCCGGCTTCGCGGTGGACGTCGTGGTCCCGGAATCATCGGCGACATCGCCGGTGCCCGCAGCGGGCTGACCGGTGGACGATCCGTCCGAAGCGGCGGATTGACCGGTGGGCGGACCGGCGGGCTGATCGGGTGGCGTGGTCGGCGCAGGAGTCGGCGGCACGGTCGGCGTCGGCGCCGCCGCCGGAGGATTCGCCCCACCGAGACCCTGGGTGGCGGCAGCGAGGTTCACCAGCCCGAATCCATACGTACTGTCGGCGCCCTTGCTGCCGAGGTCAGTGGCGGTCGCGAGCAGGCGGTCGACGGTCTGACTCGGGTTCAGGCCCTTCGATCGGAGGACGGCAGCAGCGCCGGCGACGTGCGGTGTCGCCATGGACGTGCCGTTCTTCGTGCCGCACTTCTCGCCGGGTAGCGCCGACAGCACCGACGTCTCGAACGTCGAACCGTTTCCGCCGGGGGCCGCGATGCCCCATTTCGCCCCGCCCACACCGTCGGCGTAGCCGGGCGCACGGTTCTGGTTGTCGGTCGCCGTGACCACCAGCCCGTCGAGATCGCGGTACCCAGAACCGAACGAGAGACCGAACAGCGCACCATTCCCCGCAGCGACGACCGGGATGGCCCCGGCATCCCAGGCACGGTTGATCGCGTCGACCAGCGTGCTCGACGCCCCTTGGAGGCCTTGGAGGTCACCGCCGAGCGAGAGGTTGATGACGTCGGCACCGAGCGCCACCGCCTTGTCGATGCCGTTGGCGACACCGGTGGTCGATCCGCTGCCATCGCCGTCGAGCACACGGATGGGCAGGATCTTGGCGTTCGGCGCAACGCCGATCGCAGACGGTCCAGCGGTGCCACAGGCGAGAACCGCTCCGGCCGCCGTCCCGGCGACGTGGGTGCCGTGGCTGTTCTGGTCACCCGAGTTCTTCTGGACACATTTGCTCCCGCTACCGGTGCAGTCCCACTGCGGGAGCACCCGACCACCGAAGGCGGTGTGGCCCGCGTCCACGCCGGTGTCGACGATGGCGATGGTGATGCCACTGGCAGAGGCCGGCGCGCCCACACGAGCGATGTTCCACTGCGACCCGGCGGCCGACGCGAGGCTTGCGGTCCCAAGGACGAGGGCGCCGACGACACCCACAAAGCCCACGATCCGCCGTATTCGCGACGAAGTTCCTGAATCGCCCACGTCTCCATGGTGCCCGCTCGCGACGCCCGGCGCCATGCAGGGACGCAAGTACGGTCTCGGCCATGCCGACGCCGCCTGCCCCAGTCGCGGCCGAGCCGAAAGGACCACGAGTGCCCGCAGCGCTTCGCGAGGCACTCGACGACGACGTCGATCCCCAGTTCCCCGATCTCGACGGCCTCGATCTCGCCGACGTCGTGCTCTCCTTCGCCGAAGCACGGACGCTGACGGTCCTGCGCGGGCGACTCCGCTCGTGCACCCTCGAGATCGGCGATGCCGCAATCGACGCGCAAGATGCCCACTTCGTCGATGTCGACCTGAGCGGGTGTCGGTTCGAGGGGCTGACCCGCGTGTCGTTCGAGCGGTGTCGGTTGACCGGGGCGGACTTCGGCGAGGCGAGGATGCGTGACGTGCGCTTCGCCGACTGCGCCATGGACCTCGCATCGATGCGCTCCACGAACCTCGAACGCGTGGCCATGATCGGCGGTCGCGCCGACGAGCTCGATCTCAGTGCGGCCACGCTGACCGATGTCACGCTCACCCAGGTGGCGGTCGGCGAGCTGACGCTCGCCGGGGCGAAGCTCCTCCGCGTCGACGTGACCGAATCGGACCTCTCGGCGGTCCCGGACCTGCGCGAGCTGCGCGGGGCGATCATCACCACGACCCAGGCCGTGGCGCTCGCTCCGCGCCTCGCGCGAGTGGCCGGCATGACCGTCGCCGTCACGCCCAACTGACCCGTCCAACGGTCTTTCCCATCGGTCCGGAGGCGGAAGTACCCTTCGGGCCGCCATGGACACATCTGTCGAAACTCCCGCATCCCGCAAGATCAAGCCCCATCAGCTCGCACTCGGGCTCGGTGGATTGGTCGCGGGCATCACCGTCGTCTCCGGGATCGCCGCCACGGTGCTGCAGTTCCACGATGACTCCGAGACCACGCGGGAGGTGTTCGAGAACGTCCCGCCTGCGCTGAAGCTCGCCTTCTACACCGTGCTGCCCATCGTGATCATGTACGGAGCGGTCCTGTTCAGCCAGCGCATGAAGAACTGGGAGCGCGGCGGCCCCGAGTCACGCAAGACCACGAAGCAGAACTTCGGTCAGCGCATGAAGGACTTCCGCGCCGGCGTCTACATGAAGACCCTGCTGCGCGATTCGGCTGCCGGCGTCATGCACAGCCTCATGTACTTCCCGTTCCTGGTCCTGCTGGCGGTCACGACGGTCCTCGAGATCAACCACCAGTTGCCCGAGTCGGCCAAGTTCCTCCACGGCGACATCTACAAGGCGTACACGTTCGTCGGCGACGCCGCGGGCGTCCTCTTCCTCATCGGCGTGTTCTGGGCCATCGGCCGCCGCTACATCCAGAAGCCGTATCGGATCCGGGTCAAGACCAGGGCCGAGCACGGTGCCGCACTGTTCATCCTCGCCGCCATCGGCGTCACCGGCTTCCTGGCCGAGATGTTCCGCATCGGTCTCGAGGGCCAGCCGGCGTACGAGAAGTGGAGCTTCGTCGGCTACCCGCTCGGCGGTCTGGTCGAGAACCTCGATGCCATCCACGGCTGGCACCAGGTCATGTGGATCGCCCATGTCGTGGCGTTCCTCGCCTTCCTCGTGATGCTCCCCATCACGATGCTGCGCCACATGTTCACCAGCCCGCTGAACATGTACTACAAGGATCGCGACCGCCCGAAGGGCGCCATGAAGGCGATGCCGAACCTCATGGAGAGCGAGCTCGAGAGCTTCGGCGCCTCGACCGTCGAGGACTTCACGTGGAAGCAGCTCCTCGACCTCGATTCCTGCACCATGTGCGGCCGCTGCACATCAGTGTGTCCGGCCAACGCCACCGGCAAGCCGCTCGACCCGCGAGAGATCGTGCTCAAGGCGGGCGAGGTCATGGCAGCCAGCGGTACGCCGCAGGTGAGCCCTCCCATCGGCACCGTGCCCGACATCACCATCCCGGCCAACAACTTCTTCGATCGCATCACTCCGGAGGAGATCTGGAGCTGCACCAGCTGCAAGGCGTGCGACGAGATCTGCCCGGTCAACATCGAGATCCTCGACAAGATCCTCGACATGCGCCGCTACCTGTCGCTGATGGAGTCGAACTTCCCGACCGAACTCGGCAACGCCTACCAAGGGATGGAGAACAACTTCAATCCCTGGGGCATCTCGAACTCGACCCGCGGCGACTGGGCCGCGAAGGTCCCCGGCATGGAGATCGTCGATCCCGGCGACACCTTCGACCACGAGTACCTCTACTGGGTCGGTTGCGCCGGATCGTTCGACGACAAGAACCAGAAGGTCTCCGAGGCCATGGCCAAGCTGATGCAGCGTGCCGGCCTCGACTTCGCCATCCTCGGCCCCAACGAAGCCTGCACCGGCGACTCGGCTCGGCGCTCGGGCAACGAGTACATCTTCCAGATGCTGGCGACGCAGAACATCGAGATGCTCAACACCATGGGCGTCAAGAAGATCGTCACGCAGTGCCCCCACTGCTTCAACACGCTTGGCAACGAATACCCGCAGCTCGACGGACACTACGAGGTCATCCACCACACGCAGCTGCTCGAGAGTCTCATCGACGAAGGCAAGCTCGACATGAGCCGGGCCCGTCTCGACGAGCGCATCGTCTACCACGACTCGTGCTACCTGGGCCGCCACAACGACATCTACATGAGCCCCCGCAAGGTCATCGGCAGCCTCGGTGGCGTCGAGATCGTCGAGGCACCACGCAACGGCACCGAAGGCATGTGCTGTGGCGCCGGCGGCGCTCGCATGTGGATGGAGGAGTCGATCGGCACGAAGGTCAACGACGAGCGCTCCCGTGAGCTCATCGAGACCGGCGCCACACGCGTCGCCACTGCCTGCCCGTTCTGTTACGTGATGATGGACGACGGCGTGAAGGCGGCTGGCAAGGAAGAGGACGAGGTCAAGGTCGCCGACCTGGCGATGCACGTCCTCGAGGCGATCGAGGCCGGCGAAGCCGATGCCGACGCGCCGCTCACCATGACCGATTAGGCAGGGCGCGGGGGCGCGGGTCATGTCGAGGCGGAGGAAGGACAAGTGGGACGGCACCGAGCGTCGGATGTCGCCCATGGTCCTGATCGCCGGCGACGACGTGGACGCCAACGAACTCCTCGCCCGAGTGCTGGGCTCCAAGGG
>JBBSLH010000076.1:0-13695 GCA_038255425.1 Acidimicrobiales bacterium | reverse complement strand
CCGTCGTCGACCAGGTCGCCGGCGAACGCGATCACGTTGTAGGCGATGGGCCTGACGAAGTTGTCCGGCTCGCCGAACTCGGCGGAACGGCCGTCGTGTGTGAGACCGGGTGCGCCGTCACCCACCTTGCGGATCTGTGAGTCGAGTTCGTCGACGCCGGAGAGTCCGGCCCCGGAGACGGCCTGGTACGTCGAGACGATCATGGACTCGAGTCCGGCTTCGGCGTGCAGAGGAGCGAGGACGGGGATGGCGACCATCGTCGTGCAGTTGGGGTTGGCGACGATGCCGATGGGGATGTCGTCGAGCGCGTCGGCGTTGGCCTCGGGAACGACGAGGGGCACGCGGTCGTCCATCCGGAACGCGGACGAGTTGTCGATGACCACGGGGCCGGAGGCGGCGATCTTCTCGGCGAGGGCGCGAGAGGTCGTGGCTCCAGCGGAGGCGAGAACGACGTCGAGCGTGGAGTAGTCGGCGTCGGTCGAGTCTTCGACGGTGATCTCGCCGTCGCCCCAGGGCAGCGTGCGGCCCGCCGAGCGCGGCGATGCGAAGTACCGCAGCTCGTCGACGGGGAAGTTGCGTTCGGCGAGAAGGCGGCGCATGACGCCGCCGACCTGGCCTGTGGCTCCGAGGATTCCGACCTTCATGCGTTCCAGGGTACGAGCGGACCGCGGAATCGCCCAGTCAGTTGGCCCGGTCGGTGGTCGGTCCGACCGATCAGCGAGGCTCGATGACGATGTGGGTCCGCTGGTCCTGGCTGATCCGCTGGCCCTGGGCCTCGAGGGTCGCCGTGCCCGCCATCGACGTGTCGAGGTAGGGGAGCACCGCTCCGCTGAGGTCCCACTCGATGCTCCCGCCGCCGGTGAACTCGCCACCGATCACGTTCAGGGTGGTGCCGAAGACCTCGGCCTCGCCTTCGACGAATCTCAGCACCTGATCGATCGTGCCGACGAGCCGGTCGGCGTCGAGCTCGGTGATCTCGATGATGCTCGTCTGCTCGAACGGGAGTCCGCCCAGTTCGGCCGACGACTCGACGCGCCACCGACCGCCGACGCCCACGGCCTCGACCGGGAACGGCGTGCTGAGGCTCTCGGCGCTGTCGGTGAGACTCTCGATCAGCTGGTCGAGCATGCCGGCGAGGGCACCGCCGAAGTCGAGGCCGTCGAACTCCACACTGACGACGCTTCCTCGGTCGGTGTACGTGCCGAGAAAGGTGGCTCCGATGAACGAACCCATCGCTTCCTCGGTGCCCTGCACGGCGGCGGGATCGGCCCCCGCCGTCTCGAGCACGCGGACGTCGTCGTAGAGACCCTCGATGCGTATCCGGTCGCCGTCGACCCCGGCGACGGTGTAGGTGATGTCGATCTGCGTCGTCGGGTTCTGCGACGACTGCGACTCGCCGCCCGCCTCGATGTCGATCCCGACGTCCTGAGTCTGGGTGACGGACCGTGTCGTGCCGGCTTCGGTGGTGAGACGCAGCTCCTGGCGTGGCTCGGCGCCGAGTTCCTCGACCGTGACCGTGAAGCCCGCTTCGTCGGTCACCGGGTTGAGCGTCAGTTCGTCCGAACTGTTGCAGGCGGCGATCGCCACCGTCGCGGGGAGCAGGACGATCAGGGCATTTCGGATGCGCACGTCAGGATTGTGTCACGAGACGTCGAGGCCGAATGCGGTGTGGAGGATCTCGACTGCTCGCTCGACCTGCGACTGCTGGACGACACAGGAGATCCGAATGGCAGATGTCGAGATCATCTCGATGTTGATGTCGTTGTCGGCCAGGACCTGGAACATCTTGGCGGCGACGCCGGGATTCGATTTCATGCCAGCGCCGACGACGGACACCCGTGCGATGTCGTGGTCGAACCCGCAGGCGGCGGCGCCGACCTCGCCCGAGAGGCCGTTGATCAGCTCGGTCGCTTCCTCGGCCTCGGGGTGCGGGACCGTGAACGAGATGTCGGTCCGGCCGTGCTCTGAGGTGTTCTGGACGATCATGTCGACGTTGATGCCCGACTCGGCGAGCACGGTGAACATGCGGGCGGCGATGCCGGGTTGGTCGGAGACTCCCGACACGGTGACCTTGGCCTCGCTGATGTCGTGGGTGACGGCGTTGACGACGGCCTGTTCCATGTCGGTGTGCTCCTTGACGATGGTGCCGGCCTCCCAGGTGAAGGCGGACCGGATGTGCAGCTTGACCTCGTGCCGACGGGCGAACTCGACCGACCGCATCGCCGGCTTCGGGCAGCCGGTGGCCGTCATCTCGAGCAGCTCGTCGAAGCTGATCTCGGGCATGCGGCCGGCCTTGGCCACGATGCGGGGATCGGCGGAATAGACGCCGGCGACGTCGGTGTAGAGCTCGCAGATCTCGGCGCCCAAGGCATGGGCGATGGCGACGGCGGTCGTGTCCGATCCGCCGCGTCCGAGGAACGTGACGTTCCTGTCGGTGGACACGCCCTGGCTCCCGCCGATGACTGGGATGCATCCGGCGGCGATCGCCTCGGCGATCCGCTCGGGACGGAGCTCGAGGATCTTGGCGTCAGTGTGTGTGGTGTCGGTGATGAACCCTGCCTGCGAGCCGGTGAACGATTGCGCCGGGACGCCGAGGTCGGAGATCGCCATCGCCACCAACGCCATGGCCTTGCGCTCACCCGCGGTGATCAGCATGTCCATCTCGCGCGACGGCTTCGTGCGCGACACGTCGTCGGCGAGGCGGAGGAGTTGGTCGGTCTCCTTGCCCATGGCCGAGACGACCACCACCACGTCGGTCCCGCGCTTGCGGGTACGAACGGCGTGGTCGGCGACCTCGCGGATCCGATCGGGATCCGCGACGGACGTCCCACCGAACTTCTGGACTGTCAGCACGGGCTTCGACGGTAGGGCGTCGCTGCGGACGCTCCTAACTCACTTCCACCAACGCCTCCCAGTCGCGCAGTTGTTGCAGCGTCTGGGTCTCGGTGGCGTGGAGGAGCGAGCAGATCGCCCGCAGGTCGTCACGACGGATCGACAGCACTCGGCCGTTGAAGTCGCCGCGTTCGAGGATGATCGACCGGGCGTATCGGTGGATCGCCTCGGCCTCGGGGATGCCGGACAGCGCCACCAGATCGAGGATCACCTTCGACGGCCGGTCGCCGTCGTCCTCGTCGTCGGACTCGCCCAGGAGCACGGACATCGGGACGTCGTAGAACTCGGCCAGCTCGCGTAGACGGGGGAGGCTCAGGTTCCGGAACCCGCGCTCGTAGGCGCCGATCGCCGACGCACTCCACTGGCCGCCGCTCTCCCGCTCGACGTCGTCGAGCGACAGCTTGCGGAGTCGGCGGACCGCTCGCAGACGTTGACCCACTTCGACGGAGAACGATGACTGCCCGTCCTCTTCCACCTTCGCCATCTTGCGAAACCCTCCCCGCCAGGAATGTCGGTGGGCTGAAATGGCCCGACGTACCACTGAAAAGACCCACAAGGGGTTCGACTGCTACGCACAGTAGCGGGATCGGTTCCAAGAGTCCACGTCCTCTGCGGCGTGCGCTCCGCACGGAACGTGCGAACGCCTCGACTCCGTCACCGACGGGGAGACCGAGTACGGTCACCCAGCCGTGGGTACCGATAAACGTGAACGGCAGAAGCAGGCGCGGCAGTCCAAGATCGAGGAGCTGCGCAAGACCGAGCAACGGGAGAACGTCCGTCGGCGTGGGCTGATGATCGGCGCCGCCGTCGTCGCCTTCCTTGCATTCGCCATCGGGTTCTCGATCCTGACCAAGGACGACGACCAGCAGGCGTCGACGACCGACACGACACCGGTCGACGACGGGGAGAACGAGGATCCGACGGACTCCACACCCGAGGACTCCACACCCGAGGACACCGCACCCGAGGCGGCAGGCGATCCGCTGCCGTGCCCGCCGCCCGACGGCTCGGAGGAACAGGTGCAGACCTTCCCCGCCGCTCCCGACATGTGCATCGACACGGCCAAGACCTACACGGCCACGATGGTGACCGACGCTGGCACCATCGTCATCGAACTCGCCGACGACGCCGCGCCGGTCACGGTCAACAGTTTCGTCTACCTGGCTCGCTACAAGTACTTCGACGGCCTCACCTTCCACCGGGTGATCCCGGACTTCGTCCTCCCGGGCGGCGACCCCGAGGGCACCGGCGGCGGCGGTCCGGGCTACCAGATCGACGACGAGCTGCCCGATCCCGAGGACTACCAGGCCGGCTCGTTGGCGATGGCCAACGCCGGGCCTGACACGAACGGCAGTCAGTTCTTCATCGTCACGTCCGAGAACGGCGCCAAGACGCTCGTCGACGCGGTCGGTGGCGAGGCCGCCTACACGCTGTTCGGTCAGGTCATCGAGGGCATGGACGTCGTCACGGCCATCGAGGCCGACGGTGATCCGACCGGGACGCCGGCGACGACCCACATCATCGAATCGGTCACGATCACCGAATCCTGATCACTGGGTCCGGAGCCGGTGACGCAGGAGCTTCACGCGGGGCAGCGCGCCGGGCCGAGCGCTGGGCGGCGACCATCGGCAAGGTGAATCGGAACGTCGAGCCACCGCCCTCCGTCCGCTCGACCCAGAGCGCACCGTCGAGCTTCTCGGCCGATCGTCGAGCGATGTACAACCCGAGCCCGACCCCTTGCTGCGGTCGGGTGAGGTGATCGCCCAGACGGGTGAACTTGTCGAAGATCCGCTCCTGGTCAGAGCGGGGAATGCCGGGGCCGTGGTCGATCACGCTGGTCATGAGGTCGTCGCCGTCGGTGTCGTTCTGTACGGCCTCGACCTGCACCTCGATCGGTGTTCCGGTGTCGGCGTACTTGAGTGCGTTCGACAACAGGTTGGTGAAGATGCCGGTGGCGACGTCCGCGTCGGTGGTGGCCTTTCGGACGTCGCCACCGAACGTGAGCTCGATGGTCCGGCTCGGGTCCTGGCGACGGAACAGCTCGACCTGTTCGGTGACGATCGCTTCCCAGTCGACGGGTTGTACGTCGGCGATGAGGCCGTCCTGATCGAGTTGGGTCGACCGGAGCAGCGAGTTGACGAGGCTCTCGAGCCGCTGTTCCTCGCGCAGCATGATCTCGTAGATCTTCAGGCGGTCGTCGGTTCCGAGCTGAGCGTCGCGCCGCATCAGCGTGTGGATGAACCCCTTGATGGGTGTGAGCGGGGTCCGCAGTTCGTGCGAGACCTGGGCGATCCATCCGTCCTTGTCATCCTGGAGCTTCTTGCGTTCGGTGTCGTCACGGGCGATGACGACGTAGCCGCCGTCGGAGAGTGGGGCGTAGGAACACGTGAGCCAGCGCTCCTCGTCGCCGACGTCGATCGACAGCAGCGCTGCTTCGACCATCGCCCCGGACCGACCCAGGTCGGCGGAACCGTGACGCGCCAGACCGTCTTCGTCGGTGGGCCGGAACGAGTTGGTGATGTGCTGCTCGAGCGCGATGCCGGCCGAGACGCCGGTGATGCGTTCCATCGCGGGGTTCCACGACCGCACCCGGAGGTCCGAGCCGACCGAGAAGATCCCGTCGGACGACGACCCGAACAGCTCGGCCAGCTTCTTGCGCTCGGCCTGCACCTCGGTGAGCAGCGACATCTGGTGCAACGTGGTCGACACCCGCTCGGCCAATGAGTCGAGGATCCGTTCGTGCCTGGGCGTGTATGGCCGTCCGTCGTCGCGAGCCGAGACCGCGATCGAGCCGCACGGAACGCCGGCATCGTCGAGCAGCCGCATCCGGGACCCGGAGCCGTAGACGTCCTCGGTCGCGGTGGGACCGGCCGACACGCGCACGGTGTCCCCGATCCCCTCGACCAGGACGACCGCCGATCGAGCCCCGAGGAGTTCGATGGCGTGCTCGGCCAGCTCTCTGGCAGCGTCATCGGGATCGGTGACCTTGCTCAGGGCCAACTCGGCCTCGCGGAGACGGTCGAGCTCGCTGTCGGTGAGGATGATGCCGCCCGATCGGCCGATGACCAGCCCGATCGAGCCAGTGACGAGCGCAGCGAGCAGCCCGGTCAGCAGCCGCCCACCGAGCAACGACAACAGCGTGACCACGCCGGCGAGGAACGCCGTGGCGCGGAGCACCAGCGCATCGCGCCGGTCGCGGTCGATCTTGAAGTTGGCCACCGTCCGTATTGTCCCGTGACGGGGCGTTCGGGACCATGGCCCGATCGGGCCATATCGGGATTCACTGCCTGGCTGCCGGGGGCAGTGCTCGGTGCGCGACGCCCTCGACGAGGAGTCGCAGCCACCACTGCGTCGTGGTCGTCCGGTGGCGTTGGAGCGAGGTGACCGAGAGTCCGTTCTTGCGCAGCTCGTGTGGGATGTCCCGATCGAGCCGGACGCCGGTGCTGATCGTCACCATCGGGGCCGCCAGCCGCTGGGCTCGACCAGCTGCGCCAGCGAGACGTCCGGGTTCGAGGAATCGGAGCTGTCCGTCGGGAGCGAGAAGTCGACCGAGCCGCGAGATCGTGCCGGCCAGGTCGGCGGCGGTCGCCAACTGCATCACGGAGACGATCGCGTCGAAGCGCTCGGAGCGGTCGACCATCGACAAGAAGGTCGGGTCGGTCACGCCATCGAGGATCGTCACGTCGGCGATCGTCCCGCCGTCGTCTGACCACAGCGAACGGTGGGCCTCCGCCCCGCCCAGATCGAGGATTCGTCCCTCGAGACCACGCGTCAATGCCCGGCGCCGTGTCCGGACGGTCATCTGGACGCCTGGGGGGAGCAGCCGCTCGTAACCGGTGGGGATCAGGTGGAGGTCGGTGATGTCGACAGTGTCGCGGTTGCGAGCGCCGGAACGTCACTCGGTACGGTGTCCGGCCATGACGATCAAGACTGTGGGCATCATCGGTTCGGGGATCATGGGTTCGGGGATCGCGCAGGTCGCGGCCACTTCCGGCTTCACCGTGGTGCTCCGATCACGCAAGCAGGAGTCGGCCGACGCCACTGTCGCCGCCATGCAGAAGTCGCTCGAGAAGCTGGTTTCGAAGGGTCGGATGGAGGAGGCAGACGCTGCAGCGGCCGTTGCCCGGGTGTCGGCCACGTCGAACCTCTCCGACCTCTCGGACTGCGACCTGGTCATCGAGTCTGTCGTCGAGGATCTCGACACGAAGCTCGAACTCTTCGACGAGCTCGATCGAGTCTGCAAGGACGGTGCCATCCTCGCCACCAACACCTCGACCCTCCCCGTCATCGAGATGGCGGTGAAGACCTCTCGCCCCGAGCGCGTCTGTGGCGTGCACTTCTTCAACCCGGCACCGATGATGAGCCTGGTCGAGATCATCAAGACGTTGATCAGCAGCGACGAGACCATCGACGAGGTCCGTGAGTTCGCCGAGGCCTGCGGCAAGGGACCGGTGCTCGTCGAGGACCGTGCGGGCTTCATCGTCAATGCGCTGCTCTTCCCCTACCTGAACAATGCCGTACGCATGCTCGAGAACGGCACTGCGAGCCGGGACGACATCGACGCTGCGATGAAGGGTGGCTGCAACTTCCCGATGGGCCCGCTCGCACTGCTCGACCTCGTCGGCCTCGACACCTCGCTGTCGATCCTCGACGCGCTCTACACCGAATTCCGCGACCCGAACTACGCGGCAGTGCCGCTGCTTCGCCGCATGGTCGTCGCCGGCCATCTCGGTCGGAAGTCCGGCGCCGGTTTCTACGAGTACTGATCACCCGAAACGCTGATCACCCAGAACGCGGAAGAGGCCGGACCCAGTGGGCCCGGCCTCTTCGCGCCTGCGATGAACGATCCGGCGGTAACGATCTACAGCACGGCGAGCAGGAGGACGACCAAGAGGATGACGACGACGATGCCGGGGATGTAGACGCCTCGGGCGTAGCCGCGGTCTGAGGATCGGGTTTCGTTGGTGCGCATGGTTCTGCCTCCTGGGTGTGGTGGTGTGGGTTGTGGCGCTGGCGAGATCTGTTCCCCGGAGCGTGGTTCGTTCAGAACCTCGGCTGTCGGGGACAATCGAGTGGTGCGCATCGAGCCCGATCCGTGTCGTTGGCGGCTCCCGGACCCCGAAGACGCCGACGAGCACGGCATCGCTGGTATCGGCGGCGACCTGGAACCAGGCACGGTGCTGCACGCGTATCGCTCCGGGCTGTTCCCGATGCATGTCGACCAGGGGCGCACGCTGGGGTGGTGGTCGCCCGACCCGCGCGGCGTGCTCCCACTCGACCGTCTGAAGATCTCACGGTCGCTGCGCAAGTCGTGTGCACGGCTGGAGGTGCGGGTCGACACGGTCTTTGAAGACGTGGTCGCAGCATGCGCCGACCCGGATCGGCCGAGCGGCTGGATCACCGGCGACATCCGCGCCGCCTATGTCCGGCTCCACGAGATGGGATGGGCGCACAGCGTCGAGACATTCGACGCCAGCGGTGACCTCGTGGGCGGGCTCTACGGCATCAACATCGGCGGCTTCTTCGCCGGCGAGTCGATGTTCCATCGAGTGGCCGACGCATCGAAGGTCGCGCTGGTCGCCCTGGTCGAGATCCTGCGTGGCGACGGTGTGGACCGGTTGCTCGACGTCCAGTGGACCACCGACCACCTGGCATCACTCGGTGCGGTCGACGTCGAGCGGGAGCGCTACCTCGATCGGCTGACCGGAGCGCTGGCGTTGCCCGTTCCGCCAGCGCTCGCCTGACAGTTCGTCGGGTCAGCGACCCGACGTGCCCTTGCCCTTCGCCTTGCCGGGGCCACGCTGCTTCGTGACGGCAGCGGCATCGGAGCCCTCGTCGTCCGAGGTCTCCTCGATCTCGTCGTCGTCACCGTCGTCGGTTCCGGCCTTGCCGGCGTCGCTGTGGGCGACCGCTGACACGCAGGCGCCGTGTCCGGGCCCCGGCTCGCAGTCCTCGCGGGCCGCCTTGCTCACCGCTTCACCGTGGTTGCGGAACTCACCCTCGACCTCGTCGCCGAGCTCCTGGTCCGACTCGTCGTCCTCGGTCTCGTGGGACTCGTCGTCCTCGGTCTCGTCGGTCTCGACTTCCTCGGACTCGTCGTCGTCGGTCTCGTCGGTCTCGTCGGTCTCGTCGGTCTCGTCGGTCTCGTCGGAGTCATCGTTGCACTCGTCGCCGTCGGTCTCCTCGTCGGTCCCGACGTCGGTCTCGTCGTCAGCCTCCGCGCCGGTCGCAGTGTCGTCTGGGCACTCGGTCGGGTCGTCGACCAGTGGGACCTCCTCGTCCGCCGGAGTGGCATCGCCGTCGGCAGCGAGGGCGATGCTCGCACCGGACACGACCGCGAGGGTGGCGATGACTGCCATCAGGGTCCGCATGGCGATCGAACGGGTGTGGTCGGCGATGGATCGGATCATGCAGCCGACATCGGCAGCTTGACAACGAACCTTGATCAATTTTCTGGCAGAGTCTGTGCCAGAGGTTGGTGCTCAGGCGATGTCGTATCCCGCGTCGTCGATGGCGGCACGAACGGCAGCGTCGTCGAATGATCCGTCGACCGTCACGGTCTTCGTGTCGACCACCACCTCGACACGGTCGACACCGTCGATCGGCGTGACGGCTCCGGTGATGGCGGCGACGCAGTGGTCGCAGGAGATGTCAGGTACGGAGTAGGTCGTCGGCACGGTGGTCCTCTTGGTTGCTGGTGGGGGTGTCGGTTCCGGTTCGGTGTCCGTGGAATCGGCGGAGTCGCAGTGAGTTGGTCACCACGAACACGCTCGAGAAGCCCATGGCTCCGGCGGCGATCATGGGGACGAGGAGGCCGAACGCCGCCAGCGGGATGGCGGCCGTGTTGTAGGCGAAGGCCCAGAACAGGTTGCCCTTGATGGTCGACAGCGTGCGTCGCGACAGCGCCACCGCATCGGCGACACCACGGGGGTCGCCGCCGACGAGGGTGAGGTCGGAGGCCTCGATGGCCACATCGGTCCCCGTGCCGATGGCGATGCCGAGGTCGGCCGCCGCCAACGCCGGCGCGTCGTTGACGCCGTCGCCGACCATGGCCACGACGCGGCCAGCGTCTTGGAGTGATCGGACCTCGGCGAGCTTGTCGTCCGGGAGCACTTCGGCGCGGACGGTGTCGATCCCGACCGCTTCGGCCACGGTTGCGGCGGTCCGAGCGTTGTCGCCGGTGAGCAGCACCACATCGAGACCCATCGATCGGAGTGCCGTCACTGCGTCTCGGGCGGTCGGCTTGATGGTGTCGGCGACGGCGAACACGCCCCGTGCCGTCCCGTCCCATCCGGCGAACACCGTGGTGTGGCCCTTCGCCTCCTGCGAAGCGGCCGCCGTCTCGACCGCATCGGGCACCGTCTCGAACAGCAGCCGGCGTCCGACGAGGACCTCGACTCCGTCGACCGTCCCTCGCACACCCTTGCCCGGGATGTTCGTGAAGTCGGAGACGGTGCGTCGATCGTCGGAGCCGGCAGCGATGGCCCGAGCGATCGGGTGTTCGCTCATCGACTCCAAGGAAGCGGCGCGGCGTACGACCGTCGACTCGTCGTTGTCGGGCGACGCGACGTGCACGAGTTCCATCCGGCCCTCGGTCAGGGTGCCGGTCTTGTCGAAGACGACGGTGTCGATCGCCCGCGTCCGTTCGAGCACCTCGCCACCCTTGATCAGGATGCCCATCTGAGCGCCTCGTCCGGTGCCCACCATGATCGCGGTCGGGGTCGCGAGGCCGAGCGCACACGGGCAGGCGATGATCAAGACGGCCACGGCGGCGGTGAACGCTTCTTCGGCCGAGTGGCCGGTGACGAACCATCCGGCCAGGGTGACCAGCGCGATGACGAGCACGACGGGCACGAACACCGCGGCGACCCGGTCGGCGAGGCGTTGGACGGGAGCGGCGCTTCCCTGCGCATCGTCGACCATGCGGACGATCTGGGCGAGCGCGGTGTCGCTGCCGACCCGCGTCGCCTCGATGACGAGTCGACCGTCGGCGTTGATCGTGGCACCGATGACCTCGTCGTCGATCGTCTTGTCGACGGGCACCGGTTCGCCGGTGAGCATGGATTCGTCGACCGCGGAATTGCCGTCGACCACGCGCCCGTCGGTCGCGACCTTCTCGCCCGGACGGACGATGAAGCGCATGCCGACGGCGAGGTCGTCGACATCGATCTCGGTGCCGTCTTCGAGGGTCGCTGTCCGAGCGCCGAGTTCGGCGAGGGCGCGGATCGCCTCTCCACTGCGACGCTTGGCCCGGGCTTCGAAGTACTTGCCGAGCAGGATCAGGGTGATGATGACGGCGGCGGTCTCGAAGTAGACGTGGCCGTCTTCCACGAAGACCAATGCGATGGCCGACCACACGAACGCTGCAAGCGAACCGATCGACACGAGGGTGTCCATCGTCGCGGTGCCGTGGCGGGCGTTGGTCAGCGCAGCTCGATGGAAACCGATTCCTGAGTAGGCGACCACGGGAGCGCTCAGCGTGAGTGCCGCCCATTCCCATCCGTCGAATCGGAACGCCATGATCATCGAGATGAGGACCGTGGGCACGGTGAGCACGGCAGCGACCAGCAGTCGTCTCGTGAGCGTCCGGATCCACGCCTGCTCGGCGGCGTCGTGGTCGTCGACCTCGGGGACCGAGTAGCCCAACTTCGTGATGACGGCGGTGAAGTCGTCGGCTCCGAGAGATTCGTCGTCGAACACGATGGTGGCCCGGGCACCTGCGAGGCTGACGTTCGCCTGCTCGACGCCGTCGAGCTTGTCGAGCCCTCGTGCGATGCGGGCCGAACACGCTGCACAGGTCATGCCTTCCACGGGGAGGTCGACTCGAGTGCGCATCTGTTCGCAACCTACCAGGCAAGGGTGATACCCCCAACCCCTATCTGGTATCGTATAAGGATGGTTGGATACACCGACGACAAGCAGGCGTACCTGAACCGCCTGAAGCGGATCGAGGGACAGGTGCGCGGCCTGCAGCGCATGGTCGACGAGGACACGTACTGCATCGACGTGCTCACGCAGATCGCCTCGGTGACCAAGGCGCTCCAGGGAGTGGGGATGGGGCTGCTCGACGAGCACATCCATCACTGCGTCAAGGAGGCGGCCGACAACGTCGGTGGGCCCGATGGCGACGCGGCGTTCGACACCAAGGTCGAAGAGGTCATGGCGGCCGTCGGACGCCTCCTTCGCAGCTGACAGAATCCGGCCATGCGCGCCGTGGTCTGCAACGAACTGGGTCCGCCCTCCAACCTGACGGTGGAGGAGCGCCCCGACCCGACGCCCGATGCTCGACAGGTGGTGGTCGAGGTCGAGGCTGCCGGCGTGAACTACGTCGACGGACTGTTCGTCGCCGGGAACTACCAGATCAAGCCACCGCTGCCGTTCGTCCCTGGCAACGAGATCGCAGGAACGATCAGCGCCCTCGGAGCCGACGTCTCGCGGTGGAACGTCGGCGACCGGGTGCTGGCGAGCGTCGGCCTCGGTGGGTTCGCCTCGGCCGTGGCGACGAGCCTCGATTCGCTCGCCTTGGTTCCCGACGCGATGTCGTCGGGGGCCGCCGCCGCGTTCACGCAGAGCTACTGCACGGTCGCGTTCGCGCTCGGACGACGGGCTGACCTCACGTCGGGCGAGACGCTGCTCGTCCTCGGCGCTGCAGGAGGCGTCGGTATCGCTGCGATCCAGTACGGCAAGGCGCTCGGCGCGACGGTCATCGCTGCGGCGTCGTCCGACGAGCGACTCGAGCAGTGCAGGGCCGCGGGCGCCGACGCGACGATCAACTACTCGGAGACCGACCTCAAGACTGCGGCACGTGAGGCTTCGGGCGGCGGCGTCGACGTCGTGTTCGACCCGGTCGGACACGACCTGACCGAACTGGCGTTGCGAGCGATGGGAGAGTTCGGTCGGCTCTGCGTCATCGGCTTCGCCCGTGGCGACATACCGAAGTTGCCGACCAACCAGGTGCTGCTCCGCAACCGTTCGGTGGTCGGCATCGACTGGGGAGCGTGGGCCATGAGCCACGGTCGCGAGCAGCGAGTCCTGCTGTCGGACACGCTCGCCATGGTGGAGTCGGGTCGTCTCTCGCCGCCCGAGCCGACCAGCTATCCACTCGACCGGGTCGCCGATGCGCTGGGCGACCTGCTCGAACACCGACTGGTGGGCAAGGCCGTTCTCGTCCCGTGACGGTCGCAGGTGGCGGCGAGGACGGCCGGTGGCGGACAATGGGGAGATGACTGCCCCGACGGAGCCCCGCACGAAGGACCGGCCGTGGTTGATGCGGACCTACTCGGGTCACTCGACCGCAAAAGCATCGAACGAGCTGTACCGGGGCAACCTCGCCAAGGGCCAGACCGGGCTGTCGATCGCCTTCGACCTCCCGACCCAGACCGGCTACGACCCCGATCACATCCTCGCTCGCGGCGAGGTCGGCAAGGTCGGCGTCCCGGTCGTCCACCTCGGCCACATGGGCCAACTGCTCGACGGCATCCCGCAGGGCGACATGAACACGTCGATGACGATCAACGCTCCAGCGGCGTGGATGCTCGGCCTCTACGTCGCCAATGCCGAGAAGAACGGCGTCGAGTCGAAGCAGCTGCGCGGCACCACGCAGAACGACATCGTCAAGGAGTACCTGAGCCGCGGCACGTACATCTTCCCGCCGCTTCCGTCGCGTCGCCTGATCGTCGACATGATCGCGTTCTGCGCCGAGTGGATCCCCAAGTGGAACCCGATGAACGTGTGCAGCTTCCACCTCCAGGAAGCGGGGGCGACGCCTGTCCTGGAGATCGCTTACTCGTTGGCCAACGCGAT
>JBBSLH010000075.1:0-13703 GCA_038255425.1 Acidimicrobiales bacterium | reverse complement strand
TGTCCGGCGGACGCATCACGATCAGGCCGCCCGAGGAGAGCCACCCCAAGTTGGTCGCCGAGGAGAACATCATCGCCGGGAACGTGATCCTCTACGGCGCGACCCGTGGCGAGATCTTCGTTCGCGGCGTGGTCGGCGAACGGTTCTGTGTCCGCAACTCTGGTGCCGTCGCCGTCGTCGAGGGCGTGGGTGACCACGCCTGCGAGTACATGACCGGCGGCAAGGCCGTCGTGCTCGGACCGACCGGGCGCAACTTCGGCGCTGGCATGTCCGGCGGCATCGCCTTCGTCTGGGATCCCGACGACGTGTTCCATCGGAACCTCAACAATGAGATGGTCGACCTCGACCCGCTGTCGGAGGAGGACCAGGACTGGCTCCGCCTCCAGGTCCGCGAGCACGTCACCGAGACGAACTCTGCCGTGGGTCACCGCATCCTCGACCGGTGGCACTCGAACGTGCGCCACTTCAAGAAGGTCATGCCCAAGGACTTCAAGCGTGTGCTCGAGGCGCAAGCCCGGGCCGAGGCCGACGGCCTCGACGTGAACGAAGCGATCATGGCCTCGGCCGGCAGTTGAAGATCAGGGCCTGAAGGAGAAGGAACATGGCTGACATCAAGGGTTTCCTCAAACACGACCGCGAGCTCCCCAAGCGCCGGTTGATCCCCGTGCGAGTGCACGACTGGAAGGAGGTCTACGAGGACTTCCCCGAAGACCATCTGCAGACGCAGGCCTCCCGATGCATGGACTGCGGCATCCCGTTCTGCAACGACGGTTGCCCCCTCGGGAACCTCATCCCCGACTGGAACGACCTCGTCTACCGCGACCACTGGCAAGGAGCCCTCGAACGACTGCACGCCACCAACAACTTCCCCGAGTTCACCGGACGTCTGTGCCCGGCCCCGTGTGAGGGCGCGTGCGTTCTCGGCATCAACCAGGACCCGGTGACCATCAAGCAGGTCGAGGTCGAGATCATCGACCGCGGTTTCGAGGAGGGCTGGGTCATCCCGCTCCTCCCCGCCCTCAAGACCGGCAAGAAGGTCGCGGTCGTCGGATCCGGCCCAGCCGGACTCGCTGCGGCCCAGCAGCTCACCCGGGCGGGCCACGACGTCGTCGTCCTCGAGCGCGCCGATCGGATCGGCGGCCTCCTCCGCTACGGCATCCCCGAGTTCAAGATGGAGAAGCGCCACATCGACCGTCGGCTCGACCAGATGCGCGCCGAGGGCACCGAGTTCCGGGTCAACGCCGACGTCGGCGTGAACGTCGCGGCCGACGACCTCAAGGCAGAGTTCGATGCCGTCGTCCTCGCCGGCGGCGCAACCCAGGCACGTGATCTGCCGATCCCCGGCCGCGAGATCGACGGCATCCACCAGGCCATGGAGTTCCTCCCGTGGGCCAACCGGGCCCAGGAAGGCGACATGACCATCGAGGAGGTCCCGATCACCGCGAAGGGAAAGCGGGTCGTGATCATCGGCGGCGGCGACACCGGGGCCGACTGCCTCGGCACCTCGCACCGCCAGGGTGCGGTGTCGGTGCACCAGTTCGAGATCATGCCCCGCCCGCCCGAAGAACGATCCGACGCGAACCCCTGGCCCACGTTCCCCATGACGTACAAGGTCACCTCGGCCCACGAAGAGGGCGGCGAGCGCGTCTACTCCGTGAACACCGAGGAGTTCGTGGCCGACGACAGCGGCAAACTGCGCGCCCTCAAGGCCCACGAGGTCGAGATGATCGACGGACGCTTCACGAAGGTCGAGGGCTCCGACTTCGAACTGGAGTGCGAACTCGTGCTCCTGGCCATGGGCTTCACCGGGCCGGACAACCCGCTGGCCGACAGCTTCGGTGTCGAACGTGACGAGCGGAGCAATGTCGCCCGCGACGAGTCCTACGCGACCAACGTCGACAACGTCTACGTCTGCGGCGACATGGGCCGCGGACAGAGCCTCATCGTCTGGGCCATCGCCGAGGGCCGAGCGTGCGCTGCGGCGCTCGACGAGCACCTCATGGGCACCTCGGCACTTCCCTCGCCGATCCCGCCCACGGCCCGGCCCCTGCTCTGACCAACCCCCACAACCCATTCCGTTCTGGTCACCACATCGGCGGTCCAGACGCGCTCTCGCGTGACCAGAACTGTGGGGGTGGGGGGTGGTTGGACGCCGTCGTGCCCGAGCGGCGAGAATTGCCGACGTGACAGTGACCGACACGACCATCGCGGGCGCGACGACGTCGTCCGACGACGCAGCGACTCGGGCGTTCAGTACTTCGATCCTGGTGTCGGCGATCCGTTGCACGCTGGCCTATGTCGTCTTCCCGTGGGTCCTTCCCGCAGTAGGCGTCGCCGGCGGTGTCGGCCCGGGCATCGGTCTCGCAGTCGGCGTCATCGCCATCGGCTTCAACGTGGCGAGCATCCGACGGTTCTGGCGCGCCGATCACCGGTGGAAGTGGCAGATCTCCGTCCTCAACTGCGGTGTCATCGCGATGTTGTCGGTCCTGGCCGTCATCGACGTCTCGGACCTGTTGGGCTGATTCCACCCCGCCGCTTCGTGAAACACCCCTGACGACAATCATTAGGTGACCTTTACAGGTCACCGGTTCCCGTGATTGACTGCGGCGATGACGCTGCTCGAACCGAAGCCGTCGACGGTCGGATCGATCGATTTCGTCGACCGCCTCGCCCACTTCGGCGACCGGATCGCCATGGTCGACGAACGCGGCAACCACCACGGCTACGACGATCTCGATCGTCGCGTCTCGGTCTTCGCTGCACGTCTGGGCCGAGAGCGCAGGCTGGTCATGGTCCGGGTCACGAACACCCTCAGCTCGGTCGTGGGCTATCTCGGCGCACTACGCGCCGGAAACGTCGTGCTGTTGACAGGCGAGAACGCGTCGATCGACGCGATCGTCGCGGTGCACGACCCGGACGTGATCGTCGACGGATCAGCGTCGGACGCTCCGACGATCGACGTGATCCGGCGTTCCTCCCGACACGACCTGCACGACGACCTGGCACTGCTGCTGTCGACATCCGGATCGACCGGATCTTCCAAGCTCGTCCGACTCTCGCACGGGAACGTCGCCAGCAACGCGGCAGCGATCGCGGCATGCCTGTCGTTGCGCGCCGACGACCGAGCCATCACCACGCTGCCCATGCACTACTGCTTCGGCCTGTCGATCCTGCACAGCCATCTGGCGGTCGGCGCGAGCATCGCACTCACCTCTGCCTCCGTGGTCGACCCCTGCTTCTGGGAGACGGTCGCCCGAGCCAGGCCGACCGTGCTCGCGGCGGTCCCGCACACGATCGAACTCCTCGATCGCGTCGGCTTCACCGACCGGGATCTGCCGCACCTCCGAGCACTGCTCCAGGCGGGCGGGCGTCTCGACCAGGACGTCGTCCGGCGCTACGCCGATGCCGGTCGACATGCAGGCTGGGATCTCTACGTCATGTACGGACAGACCGAGGCGACCGCTCGGATGGCCTGCCTCCCTCCCGCCTACGCGAAGGAGCGTCCCGGTGCCGTCGGCGTGGCGATCGCCGGAGGCGCGTTCGAGATCGAACCGCTGGAGGGTTGTGAACCTGGCATCGGCGAGATCGTCTACACCGGCCCCAACGTGATGATGGGATACGCGGACCAGGCAGCCGACCTTGCGCTCGGCCACGAACTGGACCGGTTGGCCACCGGAGACATCGGTCGGATCGCAGCGGACGGTCTGCTCGAGATCGTCGGACGTCGAAGCGACTTCCTCAAGCTGTACGGACTACGCATCGACCTCGCGCACGTACGCAACGCCGTGAGCGAGCACTTCACCGACGTCCACATCGATGGTGACGACGACGGCATCACGGTTGCGCTTCGTCCAGGCAAACCCTCCGACGTGGCCGAGGTGGGCGCACTCGTCACCTCGCTGGTCCATCTGCCGTCCTCGGCTGTCACGGTCGCCGTCATTCCCGATGTCCCCCGCCTCGAGAACGGCAAGGTCGACCGCCCGGCACTCCGCTCGCTCGTCCGGTCGGTCGCCCCGCAGCGCGCCGACCGACACCACGGCGTCGCCGAGCTCTACGCGAAGTGTCTCGGAGTCGGACCGGTCGAGTCGACCGACACATTCGTCGAGCTCGGCGGCGACTCGATGTCGTATGTGGAGGTGTCGATCGCCCTCGAGCAACTATTGGAGAAGCTCCCGAGCGATTGGCACCACCGCACCGTCGGCGAACTCGAGCCACTGGCAGGGAGTCACGGCGCCCCTCGCATGCCTCGCGTCGAGACGAACGTCGTGCTGCGGGCGATCGCCATCGTCCTCATCGTCGGCAACCATGCCGGCCTGTTCCTCGTCCCCGGCGGGGCACACGTCCTCTTCGCAGGAGCCGGCTTCAACTTCGCCCGATTCCAACTCGGATCGGGTTCACGCTGGCGAAGCGTCGGTCGTCTGGCCGTTCCGTCGGTGCTCTGGATCAGCGGCGCTGCCCTGCTACGAGATGACTTCACGCTGACGCATGGGATCTTGTTGCACGGGTGGCTCGACGGCGAAGGCCGCTGGATCTACTGGTTCGTCGAGGCCCTGGTCCAGGTGCTGGTGGTGCTCGCGCTGGCGTTCTCGATCCCCCTCGTCCGGCGGGCGGAACAACGCGCACCCTTCACGTTCGCCAGCGGGGTGTTGGCAGTCACGCTCCTTCCTCGATTCGACATCCTCACACTCGGATCGTCGCACCATGCGTTGTACCGACCGCACGAGATCGCATGGCTCTTCGCGCTCGGTTGGGCGATTGCACGAGCGCGCACCCCGATCCAGCGCCTCGCGCTGAGCGCCGTGGCCATCATCGCCGTCGTCGACTACTTCGGTGATCCGACTCGAGAGACCGTTGTCCTGATCGGCCTACTGCTCCTGACCTGGGCCCCACAGCTGCCCGTCCCGCGGGTGGTGAACCGGGTCGTCGGTGCCGTCGCGGGCGCTTCCCTCTACGTGTACCTCTCCCATGTCCAGGTGTACCCCGAGTTCGACGAGCCGGCGATCGCCGTCCTCGTCTCACTGGCCTTCGGCGTCGCGCTCTGGCGCATCGCCACACCGGTTCTCGCGAAGGGCGAAGCAGCGATCAGCCGGCGTGTGACAGCAGCCGCTCCATCACCACATCGGTGAGGTTGTCGCCACGAACGATGGCGTCGGCACGCGCGAGGTAGTCGCCGCCTCGACGTCGCGTGGACGGATAGATCGCGAAGCGTGTGCCAAAGGCCTGCTTGCGTTCCGGCTGCGCCGCACGCCAGGCGAGGGCCACAGTCGCGATCGACTCGAACGTCGGCTCCTCGTCCGCCTCGATCAGCGACAGTGCGGTGATCATGACCGAAGCCTCTCGCTCCCACGCTTCGAGCCATGGTTCGACCTCGGCGACGAGCGCTGGGTCGAGGCCGTCGCGGCAGCCGGCTCGGAGGAAGAGGTGCAGGCGCCGATCATCGGGGCCTGCGGTTCTCGCCCAGTCCAGGAGCTCAGGATCCGGTCCTGGGTCATCAAGCCACGAGCGACAGGCGCGGGCGAGCGGCTCCAGCCCCGGAACCGACAGCACCGCGTCGCGCCACGCTTCGACTCGATCGGCCGTGGGGTCGAGCCAGGCCTCGGCGGCCAGCTGGAGACCGACGCGGCTCGCGAGCGGTCGCGACATGAAGTTGACGATCGTGCCGGTCATCGCTGCCATCGCGGCCGGCGCACGATGCGGGTACGGGCCGAGATGCAACGCAGGCGACATGCCCACGTCGTTGACCGGGAAGTTCTCCGCGAAGACGACCGGGCAGTCCAACGCTCCCGCCAGCGATCGAGCCGGCTCGGCAGCGAGGTCGTCGGTCACGACACTCGGGCCGGTCCACATGACTTCGATGCCGTCGCCCAGCGATCGAGCGAATGCTCCGAGGTACGGCGTCAACGTCGAGACGGCGTAGTCGACAGGACACGTGAACCAGCGCACCGAGTCCCGCCCGATCCGGTCGGCCACGCTCGCCACCGCGGTGCCATGGTCCTGGCCCAGGGCCGAACCTTCTCCTGGCGTGTCGTCCCAGGCGATCCCGACCGCAGCGAGGCCGAGCGGGAGCAGGGACTCGACCTTCGCAGCCAAGGCATCGACCTCGTCCGGATCACCGACCCGCCAGTCGAGTCCGGGCGAGATGGTGAGGCCGAACCCGATCCCGGCGTCCGCGCAGGCCTCAGCGACGTGTCGCAGCGACTCGAGTGCGCCGGGCGGGTAGGGGTCTCGCCACTGTGCACGCTGGAACGGGTCGTCCTTCGGCGCATGGATGTAGGCGTCGTAGCCGACGGTCGGCAGCCACCGGACCAGGTCGACCCGCGCCTCCGGGTCGAGCGGACGCCCGTAGTATCCCTCGAGGGCCGCCAGCCAGGGGCGTGTCTGCGGTTCGGACACGACTCCACTGTGGTCGACGAGAAACGGGCGTGTTGGACATCCTGTTCCAGATGCAACTGTGTCGCATCTGGCGGTTCGGACCGATAGCGTCGAGCACGTGCACGTCCCCGACGGATTCTTCGACGCGTCGACCTCCGTGGGCGCCGGCGTGTTCAGCGTGGGGACCATCGGCATCGCGCTTCGACGGGCCGCAGATGACCTGTCCGACCGGCTGGCGCCGCTGGCCGGCCTGGTGGCCGCGTTCATCTTCGCCCTGCAACTCCTGAACTTCCCTGTCGCGAGCGGCACCAGCGGCCATCTGATCGGCGGTTCACTCGCCGCAGTCCTCGTCGGTCCGTGGGTCGCCATCGTCTGTCTGTCGATCGTGCTCTTCGTGCAGGCCCTCCTCTTCGCCGACGGCGGACTGAGTGCGTACGGCATCAACGTGATCCTGATGGCGATCGTCCCGGTTGTCGTGGGCTACGGCGTGTTCGTTCTCGTCCGCAAGGCGCTGCCCCAGACCCGGTTCAGCGTCGTCGCTGCGTCGGCCGTCGGCGCCTTCGGCTCGGTCCCCGTCGCAGCAGCGACGTTCACAGTCCTGTTCGACATCGGCGGGACGATCGACCTCGAGTTCCGCTCGGTCCTCACGGCCATGGTCGGCACCCATCTGTTGATCGGCATCGGCGAGGCGGCGATCACTGCAGCGATCGTGAGCGCCGTCGTCGGTACGAGACCCGATCTCGTGCATGGCGCGAGTGCGCTGACGACCTCGCTCGACGTGCGTTCCGCGACCCCCGCTCGACCAGACGTCGCTGCGTGATGCGGGCCAGTACCCGCATCTTCGTCTCGGCCGGGCTGCTGTTCGCGCTGGCGCTGGCGCTGTTCGTGTCGCCCTTCGCCAGTTCGAAGCCGGACGGACTCCAGCGCGTCGCTGCCGACGAGGGCTTCGCCGACACGGCCACAAATTCGGCAACCGCCTCCGGCCCGCTCGCCGGTTACGCGGTCGACGGCGACGAGGGAGGCCGATCGACAGCCGTGTCCGGAGTCGTCGGCATCCTGGTGACGTTCGGCATCGGCACGGCGTTGTTCGGCGTGTTGCGCGTGCTCCGCGAGGACGACGAGCCTGATCCGAACTGGGTCGGCTGATGGCGGGCACCCATGCCTCGACGCTCCACGTGCCGGGCGATTCGTCGGTCCATCGGCTGAGCCCTCAATGCAAGATCGCGGCGGCCGTCTCGTTCATCTTCATCGTGGTCGCGACACCCCGAGAGCAGTTCTGGGCCTTCGGCGTGTACGCGCTGGCGCTCATCGCCGTGGCCATGGTCGCCCGGCTCCCGCTCGGACTGGTGGGCCGCCGGCTCGCAATCGACACACCGTTCCTCGCGTTCGCAGTGCTCCTGCCCTTCTTCGCCGGCGGCGACCAGATCGGCGATGGCTGGCGGTCGCTGTCGGTCGACGGACTCTGGGCTGCATGGAACATCATCGCCAAGGGGACGCTGGGGGTCACCACGAGCGTGATCCTGACGGGGACGACCTCGCTGCCGAGCCTCATCTCCGGACTCGAGCGTCTCCACGCGCCTCGAGCGTTCACCGCCATCACGTCGTTCATGGTCCGCTACGCGGAGGTCATCGCCGGTGAGATGCACCGCATGAAGATCGGGCGTGAGTCGCGAGGCCACGACCCACGATGGATCTGGCAGATCCGAGCGATCGCTCACTCGGCCGGCACGCTCTTCGTCCGCTCGTACGAGCGGGGCGAGCGAGTCCACCTGGCGATGCTCTCGCGCGGCTTCGACGGTTCGATGCCGCGCCTCGCAGACGCCGCAGCGACTCGGCGCGAGTGGGTACGTGCGATCGCACTGCCGGCCGGCGCGTTCGTCGTCGCGTCCACCGCATGGATCGTGCAGACATGACCATTCCTGCGCTCGAGGTCGAGGCTCTCGCCTACGCCTATCCCGACGGTCACCAGGCGCTGTTCGGCGTCGATCTTCGCATCGACGCCGGAGAACGCGTGGCGATCCTCGGGCCCAACGGTGCCGGGAAGACCACCCTCGTGCTGCACCTCAACGGCATTCTCCTCGCCGGCCACGGCGCGGTCCGGGTCGCCGGCACGAACGTCGAGAGGAAGACGCTGAAGGAGGTCCGACGTCGGGTCGGTCTCGTTTTCCAGGATCCTGACGATCAGTTGTTCATGCCGACGGTCCGCGAGGACGTCGCGTTCGGACCGGCGAATCTCGGCCTCCGAGGAGATGAGCTCGACGCACGCGTGCACGAGGCACTGCTCGCAGTCGGGATGGACGCACACGCCGACCGATCGCCGCACCACCTCAGCTTCGGACAGCGCCGTCGCGTCGCGGTCGCAACCGTGCTCGCGATGCAGCCGGACGTCCTCGTGCTCGACGAACCGTCGTCGAACCTCGACCCTGCCAGCCGCCGCGAGCTGGCGGAGATCCTCCTTGGACTCGACCAGACCATCCTGCTGGTGACCCACGATCTCCCGTACGCGCTCGAACTGTGTCCGCGCTCGTTGATCATGAACGACGGGACCATCGTCGCCGATGGCAAGACCGCGGACGTCCTCAGCGATGCGGCGCTGATGGACGCGAACCGTCTCGAACTCCCCTTCGGTTTCGACCCGAGAAACGTCGCACCGTGACCGACATCGACGTGTCCCACCGAGTCGACGATGCCATCGAGCGTCTGCGAGCGCAGGGAGAGCGGGTGACGAAGGCCCGGTCGGCGTTGATCGAGGCGCTGGCGGTCTGCGACGGGCATCTGACGGCGGACGACATCGCCGACCAGCTCGCCGGCGACGACCCGTCAGCGCATCGCGCCACGGTCTACCGGACGCTCGAGTCGCTGGTGCGGGTGGGCGTCGTTGCTCACGTCCATCTCCCGCACGGCGCCGCGACCTATCACCTGATCGACACGGACCGCGCCCATCTCCATCTCCTGTGTCGTGACTGCGGACAGATCATCGACGCGCCATCCGACCTGTTGGACGACGTACGCGAGCGGCTGGAGTCGTCAGCTGGCTTTCGCCTCGACCCGGACCATGTCGCGCTGACGGGGTGGTGCCGTGACTGCGCTCCGGGTCCCGCCTCGACCTGACCCGATCTGCGTCGGGATCGCGTACTCCTTCGCCGCACCGTCCATCAGGCCGAGGCCTTCGAGACCGGGGAGCCGATCGATCCGGCGGTCGATCCGTTCGACGACTGCGCGCCCGTCGGGCCCGCTGAAGAGCATGTCGACGAGATGCTCTGTCTCCTCACGTGGCATCACCCCGGCACCCACTGGTGACCACAGCGCCCTGATCATCCGTCGAGTGGTCCGTTGTGCAGCACGTGTCTCGAGGTGCTCGATCGCAGTCTGGCGGTAGTAGTCGATGTGGCGACCCTCCTGCTTCATGATGCGCTTCAGGAGTTCGGTGAGCGTCGGGTGATCCGCGATCTGGAGCAGACGTGCGTAGCCACCCTGTGTGGTCCATTCGTTGATCGCACCGAACGTCATGTGCACGGCGAGGAAGTGCTTGGTGGACGCGGAGAATCCCATCCACAGGATCGGGCTCGTCGTGATCCGCCAGCCGAGACGCTGGCGCATGGTCCCGACCCGAGCCTCGCCAGCGACCTCGCCGTGCGCTTCGAGGACCTTCGCCAGCGCGTCGCCGTGCCAGTACTCCTCGAAGTTCCACATCGTGAGGAAGGTCGTCACCTCGGGATCGTGGTGCGCCTTGGTGTTCAGCAGGTTCCGCAGGTAGCACGACGTGTGCATCTCGACGTCGTGCATGAACCGCACGCATCGGAGGTGCTCAGGTGCCAGCGGACGCTCCCGGAAGTCGTCGAAGTCGATCCCGTCGAGATCGAGACGGCCGGTGATGCGCTTGTAGGTGTCGAGGTCGAAAGCCACGTGTGTTCTTCGGATCGACGGGCGAATTGGATGATTCCCGTCGACCACGCCGGTTCGTCCCGGTGAACACCAGTGGGCGACAACGCCGCACTTCTGACACGATCCCCGGCCATGAGCAGCATCGACCAGGACCCGGCGAAACCGGTGGCCCAACGAGTCGCCGATCTCCTGGGTCGGATGACGATCGAGGAGAAGACTGCGCAACTCGGCGCGATCTGGTTCAGTGAGTTCGTCCGCGACGACGGGTTCGACGACGACCGGGCCACGGAGCTGTTGACCAACGGCATCGGGCAGGTGACACGGATCGGCGCGAGTACTGCGCTGCGTCCGGAGGAGTCGGCGGCGATCGTCAACCGGCTCCAGCGCATTGCCATGGAGACGACGCGACTCGGCATCCCGATCGTCGTCCACGAGGAAGCAGTGGGCGGGTACTCCGCCCGCGGTGCGACGGTCTTCCCCCAAGCGATCGGACTCGCCGCGACCTTCGACCCCGACCTCGTCGCCGAGGCCGCGACGATCATGCGCGACCAGATGATGGCGGTCGGCGCACGTCACAACCTCTCTCCCGTGCTCGATGTGGCACGCGACCCCCGTTGGGGCCGGCTCGAGGAGACCTATGGCGAGAGTCCGGAGCTCTGCGGTGTCCTCGGCACTGCATACGTGCGCGCGATGCAGAACACCGGCGAAGGCACGCTCGCTCGCGGTGTGGTGTGCACGGGCAAGCATTTCCTCGGATACTCGATGTCGGTCGGCGGACGGAACCATGCGCCGGTGCAGCTCGGGCCGAACGAGCTCCGCGAGGTCTATGCCGAGCCGTTCGCCGCGACGATCCGCGATGCAGGACTGGCGTCGATCATGAACAGCTACTCGGCCATCGACGGCATCCCGTGCGCGTCGAGCCCTGCCATCCTGACCGGACTGCTCCGCGACGAGCTCGGCTTCGATGGAGTCGTCGTCGCCGACTACTGGGCCGTGACGCAACTCCGCAACAACCACAAGACCGCGGTCGACGATGCGGCCGGCGCCGCCCAGGCACTGCTCGCAGGACTCGACGTCGAACTGCCGTCGCTCGACTTCTACCGGGCGATCCCCGAACTCGTCGAGGACGGAGCACTCCCGGTCTCGGTGGTCGACACGTCCGTGTCTCGCGTCCTCACCCAGAAGTTCATGCTCGGCCTCTTCGACGATCCGTTCGTGGACGAGGACGCGGTGACCGCCGTCTTCGACACGCCGGCGCAGCGGTCCGTGGCGCGGCGTGCCGCTGCGCAGTCGGTCGTCCTGCTCACCAACGACGGCGTCCTCCCACTCGACCGAACCATGCTCCGAAGAGTCGCCGTGGTCGGTCCGACGGCCGACGATCGTCGACTGCTCCAAGGCGACTACCACTATCCGACACACCAGGAGATCTCGATGGGTGCGGCCGTCGACATGCTTCCCACGTCGGATGCCGGTGCGCTCACGCCCGCGTATCACTACACCGACCACATCACCCCGCTCGCCGGTCTGCGGTCGGCGCTCCACGGCGTCGACGTGGTGCATGCCCGAGGCTGTGGCGTCGTCGCCGACGACGCGGATGACATCGAGAGCGCCGTCGCCACCGTCCGCGGTTCGGACGTTGCCATCGTGTGTGTGGGCGGTCGATCGGGTCTCACCGTCGACGCGACCGTCGGCGAGGGACGCGACGCGGTGGATCTCGACCTGACCGGAAGCCAACACGACCTCATCGCCCGAGTCGCCGAGACCGGAGTGCCGACGATCGTCGTCGTCCTCAGCGGACGAGCGCACACGCTCGGACGCGTCGTCCACCACGCCAACGCGGTCCTCCATGCCTGGTGTCCCGGCGAGGAGGGTGGACATGGCATCGCCGATGTCCTGACCGGCGCGGTCGACGCATCGGGCCGACTCCCGGTGAGCCTGGTCAAACACGTCGGACAGATCCCGTTGCATCACGACCAACGCGCTCGTGCCCACGAGGCCGCATTCCACGGCGGCTACGTCGACGAGGACGTCGAACCGCTCTTCGACTTCGGTCACGGACTGTCGTACACGACGTTCGAACTGAGCGAGCTCACCGTCTCCGGATCCTCCACCGACCGACCCGTGACCGTCGGAGTCACGGTGACCAACACCGGCGACCGTGGCGGCGTCGCCGTGCCGCAGCTCTACTTCTCCGACCGAGTGGCCTCGACCATCCGCCCCCGTCGCCAACTCGGTGGGTTCGTCCGGTTGACGCTGGATCCAGGAGCGAGCCGACGAGTGTCGTGGACCGTGGACCGGACGAAACTGGCGCTCATCGACCCGGCTCGACGGTGGACGACCGAGCCCGGGGCGTTCACCTTCTCGGTTCGCATGTCGTCCGCGGCCGACGGGCTCTCGGAGACGATCGTGCTCGAGGGCGACCCGATCGCGACCCGCCAACGAGACATCGTCGCCACCACTGTCGAGGTCACCGACGGCGTCGAACGCTGATTTCGGCGGGAACGCGAAGTTCCTACAGATATGTCCTGATCGTGCCGATCTGGAGGCATGACAACTGGGGCGAGGGAAGATCGTGCGGGCGCGCCGCGCCTGACCGATGGGCAGGCCGAGCTGGCACTCGGAGTTCGACGGCGACGTTGGGTCCTGGGCGTGCTCGCTTTCATGATGCTCACGGCCGTGCTGGTGTCGGGGCTCATCGCGTTCAAGATGGCGCCACGACTGGAGCAGGCCGCAGACAGGCAGGCGGTCCTCTTCGATGCTTCCCGATCGGCTGCGAACACGATCGATGCCACCCAGCGGGCCCAGGGCGTTGCGCTGCTCACCGGTTCGGTAGACGACCTGCGAGCGAGTGCGGATCCGCAGTTGGACATCGCGATCGCCTCGCTCTCGTCCGGAGAACCCGCCGTCAGCGACGCCGCGAGTGCGTTGTCCACCGCGGCGACTGCGCTCGAACAATCCGCCCTCGAGTCGTCGGATCTCCTCGCTGCAGGCGACGCCGCGGGCGCAGCTCGCACGATGGCGACCGACGGTGCCGTCGCGTCGGAAGCGCTCGACCTCGCGTCGCAGCGGATCGAGGCAGCGCTCGACGGTGACGCCTCGGCCGAGACCCGGCGCGCCGCGGACATCATGCGGATGATCGCGCTGACTCTCGCCATCCCGGTCTTGCCGACGGCGTGGGTGTTCGCCCAGCTGGTCGTCGGTGTCCGCCAGATCCGTCGGATCGGCTCGCAGATGCACGACGTCAGCCGCGAGGTCTCGTCGTCGGCCGCGCAGCTGTCCGCCGCATCCGAGGAACTGGCCGCATCCAGCGTCGAGGGAGCTGCCGCGTTCACGGAGGCGCTGGCCACCATCGACGAGTTGGCCCGCGCTGCCGACGCCATCGCGGCGTCGGTCGACGGAGTCGCCGACCAGAGCCAGGACATGCGGTCGAACATCGACGCCGCAGG
>JBBSLH010000074.1:0-13716 GCA_038255425.1 Acidimicrobiales bacterium | reverse complement strand
TGGTCGGTCTCGGCGTGGTCACCGCCGTGCCGCTCCTCCTCTTCGCCACGGCGGCGACGCGCATCCCACTGTCGATGCTCGGACTCCTCCAGTACGTCACGCCGACACTGCAACTGTTGTGCGGTGTGCTTCTCCTGGACGAGGACCTCCCGCCCGAGCGGCTCATCGGGTTCGTGCTGGTCTGGATGGCGCTCACCATCCTCGGGTCCGATGCCATCGGCAACGAACGTCGCCTCCGCCGCGCAGCAGCACTCGCCGTCACGGCAACCTGAACCGAGCCCGTTCTGGGTACCTTCCGCGTGAGCTGGGTGGCGGATTCGGCACCCAGAACGGGTGTGGCGAGGAGGGTCAGGCGGTTGCGGTGGCGAGGGCCTGGTCGAGGTCGGCGATGATGTCGGCGGCGTCCTCGATGCCGATCGACAGTCGCACGACGTCCTTGCCGGCGCCGGCCGCTTCGAGTTGGTCGTCCTCGAGCTGGCGGTGGGTCGTCGAGGCCGGGTGGATCACGAGCGAGCGGGCGTCGCCGAGGTTGGCGACGTGCTTGAACAGTTGGAGCGAGTCCACGAGCTTGACGCAGGCGTCGTAGCCGCCCTTCACGGAGATGGTGAACAACGCACCGGCGCCCTTCGGCAGGAGTCGTGCGGCCCGCTCGGCGTAGGGGGACGAGGGGAGCCCCGCGTAGTGGACGGCGTTCACGCGATCATCGTTCTCGAGCCAGGTGGCGACCTCCACGGCGTTGTCGACGTGCTTGCGCATGCGGAGGCTGAGCGTCTCGATTCCGAGCAGCGTGTAGTGAGCGCCTTGGGCGTTCATCGTCATGCCGAGGTCACGGAGCCCGATGGCGATGCCGTGGAACGTGAATGCCATCGCTCCGAGCGCCTCGTGGAAGACGAGGCCGTGATACGCCGGCTCGGGCTGGGAGAGCGAGGGGAACTTGTCGGAGGCCGACCAGTCGAACTTGCCGGAGTCGACCACGACGCCGCCGGTCACGGTGCCGTTACCCGTGAGGTACTTGGTCGTCGAGTTCACGACGAGCGTGGCGCCGTGCTCGATCGGGCGGCAGAGGTAGGCGGTGGCCGAAGTGTTGTCGACGATCAGTGGGATGCCGGCGTTGTCCGCGATGCCAGCGATCACGGGGAGATCGGTGACGTAGCCGCCCGGGTTCGCGATCGACTCGCAGAAGATCGCGCGGGTGTCGTCGTCGATGGCGGCAGTGATCGCGTCGGTGTCGTCGAAGTCGACGAAGGTGGCCGACCAGCCGAACCGCTTGATGGTCTGGGAGAACTGGGTGATCGAGCCTCCGTAGAGCCGGGTCGACACGACGACGTTCTTGCCGGGACCCATCAGCGGGAACAGGGCGAGGAGTTGCGCGGCGTGCCCGGACGAGCAGGCGATGGCGCCGGCACCACCCTCGATGGCGGCGACGCGGTTCTGGAGCGCCGAGACCGTCGGGTTGGTCAATCGTGAGTAGATGAAGCCGACCTCTTCGAGGTTGAAGAGCCGAGCGGCGTGGTCGGCGTCGTTGAACTCGAACGACGTGGACTGGAAGATCGGCGGCTGCACGGCACCCATCGGGTTCTTCTCGGTCCCGCCGTGCAGAAGCGTGGTGTCGAAGCCGTGCTGGGGAGTGTCGCTCATGGCGGGAGTTCCTCTTGTCGAATAGCGGGATACAGTCCCGGCGACAGTACGCGCCCGATGTCACACGGCGTCCATGGTGACGGTCGGAGTTGTCGGGTATGGGGGCTCCGTGCATCGCTTCGAAGCCCGCAACTTGTCCACTGCAGAGGTCCCGGCGCCGGTGGAATCCATCTGGGAGATCCTCCGCTCGCCCGACGCCCTCGCCGAGCTGACGCCGCTGCTCGACGGCATCGCGGTGTCCGGGGACCGCTGGTGCTGGCAACTGGGCGGGTTCTCTGCGCTGGGCGTCGAAGTCTCTCCTTCGTTCACCGAACGCATGGAGTTCGTCCCGACCGAGTCCATCCGGTTCACCCACGACCCACCGACCGGGGTCCATGAACGGGCTGGAGCGAACGGGGTCTACACGCTGACCGAGCTGGGGCCAGATCGGACACGCCTCGAGATCGACATCACGCTGCACGTCGAGCTCCCGCTCCCGAGGGCGTCTCGGCGAGCGGTCGAACGCATCATGTCTTCCACGATGATCCGGACCGGCAATGTGTTCGCCGAGCGCCTCTACACCCGACTCGGCGTCGATCCGTCGACCGCGACGCAGACGACGGTGCGAGCGTGACCGCGACGCTCGAACGCCTGGACCACGACACCACCGACCCGATCACCGACAACGGTCGCTTCCAGGCCTACGCGGTCCGCAGTCGTACCGGCCCCCACGTGACGATGCAGGCCGGCGTGGTCCACGCTGGTCGCTTCTGGACCACGTCCTCGGCTTCCTCGCTCAAGGCTCGCAGTGTCGTCGCGCACGGTGACGCAACGGCGGTGATCACCCTCGAGAACGGTCACCGCATCGTTTCCGGGCCGACAATCGCACTGCCACCGTTCCGGCCGTGGAAGGCCCTGAAGGACCCGCTGGCGGCGGTGCTCGCCGGACCGGCGATCGCCCACCTCGGCATCTCGAACACCCAACAGCTCATCGGCTACCTCGAGGCATCGGGCTTGATCCCGCTCGAGTGGCTTCCGACCCGGCGGGTGCTCCTCGTCACGAAGATCGAGCGATCGCTGACCCTCCAGAACGGCATGGTCGTCGACGCGACCGGAACCTGGTCGAGAGCGGCGGTCCACGGAGCGCTCGGCACAGTCCCCGTGGGTGGCTCCACGGGTGGGCTCCCGGAAGGGTCTGTCTCGGCGTCTCATCGACCGGTCGTCCGGTCCGAAGCACGAGTGCACCTCGGGGTCGCCACCCCGACAGGGCCGGTAGCGCTGCCCGCTAGATGGGTGGGCGACGACCGGTTCGCCGTCTCGGCAGATGCCCTCGGCGCCATCACTGCCGATCTGTCGGGACGCGGGACCGCCGTGTTCGACCAGAGCACCAGCCGGCGACCTGATGAGAAGCTCGGCGTCATGTTCCGGGGGAGCCTGCGACTGGCCGACCTCGACGGTGACGATGCGCTCGTCGGTTTGTCGACGGAACGCATCACCACGTGGGACGGGTTCGAGGCGAGCACCGTGGATGCCGAGACCATGGGCGTGGGCCGATGAGCGTGGCTGTGGTCATTGCCGCGACGGTCGTGGCCTCGATCGCTTGGATCGCGCTCTTTCGCCGCGACCGCGACGACATCTGGCCGCGAACATGGGTGATCGCTGCATCGCTGATCGCCTTCTCGGTGGCCGCCCTGCTGGTGCTCGACCGTCTCGGCGACGCGGTCGGCCCGGTCCGTGCGGTCGATGCTGGCCTCGGGTTGGTCGTCGGCGCGATCTGGCTGGTCGCCACCCACGTGGGACACGCCGTGCTGTGCCGCATCTTTCCGTCGTTCATCGACCAGGTCCGCGACCTCTACCAACTGGGCGTGAATGATCCGCCGAGTCGGGTACTCGGCCCGATCCTCGCCATGGCGCTGGCCGAAGAGCTGTTGTTCCGCGGCGTGATCCAGAGCATCGCTGGGTTCGTCGTCGGGACCGCCGTCTACACCGCAGTGCAGGTGTTCGAACGGAAGTGGGCGCTCGTCCTGGCCGGCTTGATCGCCGGGCTCGTGTGCGGTGGCCTCTATGAAGTGACGGGCGGGCTGGTGGCGCCGGTCCTCGCCCACGCACTCTGGACCGCGACGCTCACGCTCGTGTGGCCGCTGCGCGGTTGCGGAGACGAGCCGATCCCCACGCCAGCGGACTCGACGGCGTCGAACGCCTGATCGGTGGAGTGCTCAGGCTGACAGGCGCTCGTACATGCGGGTGAGGATCGCTTGAATGGTCTCGACGTCCTGTGCGCCGGGAATGAGCGCGGAATCCTCGATCACGAACGCAGGAACGCCGGTGATGTCCTTGTCGGCAGCCGCTTCGAGGTCAGCGACGACTGCTTCGCGCCCGGCGTTGGTGGCAACGGCTTCTCCGGCGAGTTCGCGGTCGACGCCGACCTCCTCGGCCCAGTCGACCAGGTTCGCCGGTTCGGCGATGTTGGCGCCCTCGGTGAAGTAGGCGTGGAACAGTCGGTCGTGCATCTTCTCGGCGACCTCGGGCCCCTCGTTCTGCTCGATCCACGCCACCAGCATCAGTGCGGGGACGCTGGTGACCCGCTGGGCGAGGTCGAAGCGGTAGTCGATGCCGAGCTCAGCGCCGAGCGCGCCGAGTCGCTTGGACATGCCGTCGAATGCGCCTGGCCCGTACTTGCGATCGATGGCCGTCCGGAGGTCCTTGGGTTCAGTGCCCGCGGTCGGATCCAGTTGGAATGCCCGCCAGCGGACCTCGACTTCGTCGGCGAATTCGAGTCCGTCGAGCGCCTTCTCCAGACGTTTCTTGCCGAGGTAGCACCACGGACAGACAACGTCGGACCACACATCGATACGCATGGTGCAAGCCAACCATGCGCGCTGCCCCGTTGTTCCTCCTGTCCACGATCTCCTCGGCGGTTGGGTGTCGACATCGTGGCGTGACGGATCGACGACCGCCGGCGCCGCCGTACGACGGTGTGGGTGTCGGAGCGGACCGCTGACGATCACCGGGAGCGATTCTTCGGATCGACCGACGCGTCTCGGTTCCCGTGGTCGAGTCCGCCTGGCTCCCCTCGATGCTGGCGACGACGTTGTATCTGTACCGACTGCCGGAGTCGGACTTCGAGGCCCACCCCGACGTCGGTGGGTACTGGACGACACCCGGGCCGGTCGCGTCGACGCTGGAGTACAGCGGCTCTCGGTTGGGCAACGCCAGCGAGCACCCGGATCGCTTCGGCGTCTGACTCCATCGCACCCGGATACCGTCAGATCCATGAAACCGCAGCTCAACCACATCATCGTGGCAGCGCACGACCATCGCGAGTCCGCCGACTTCCTCGCGGAGTTCCTCGGCGTCGAACCTCCTGTCGAGTGGGGCCCGTTCATGCAGGTCGAGACCGGAAACGGCGTCGGTGTCGACTACGTGACCGCCGCCGAGGTCCACTCGATGCACCTCGCGTTCCTCGTCACCGAGGCCGAGTTCGACGTGATGTACGACAAGATCACGTCTCGGGGCATCGAGCACTGGGCCGATCCCTCGCGTCGTCGTCCAGGCGAGATCAACACCGACGACGGTGGTCGGGGCGTCTACTTCCTCGACCCGGGCGGCAACTTCCTCGAGATCATCACCCGGCCTTACGGCTCGGGTCCCCGCTCCTGAGCCAGGACGCTCACGACCCACGAACGGATCGTCTCGTCGTACGAGCCGGGCAGCCACCATGCGGCGCCCCATCGTTCGTAACACTCCGCACGAGCAGCGAGACCACGGTCTCGTAGCCAGTGCCAGGCGAAGGTCACGTCGGCTGGCGTCGAGGTGGCAGTGACGCCGAAGTACCCGACGGCCAGGGCCACGTCGAGGTCAGGGTCACCGACGATCGACAGCACGCTCCAGTCGATGACCGCGGTGATGCGGGTGTCGTCGCACATCACGTTCCCGGGGAAGTAGTCGAAGTGGAGCAGCGACGGTGTGGGTTCTCCGACGACCGGGACGCCGTCTCTGATGTCGGCGACTGTTCGATCGAGATCGGGAAGCTCCGGATAGGCCGTGGTGTCCGCCGATGCGAACTGCCGGTCGAGGGTGTCCGTCAGGAAACCCGTCCACGTCGTGGCACGGAGCGGTTCGTCGGCGATGACCTCGCCGATCCAGGGACGTTCGAAGTCGATCGCTCGGAGGGAATGCGCCGTGTCGAGATAGGACGTCAACAGCGCGTCTCTTCGGGAACCGGTCACGTCGGCCAGCGCCTCGGTCATCGATCGGCCCGGCAGACGGCGTTCGATGAAACACGGCCGACCCTCGTCGTCCACATGCACGTCGAGGATCTCCGGCACGGCGAAGTCGAGGTGCGTTGCTCCGGCGGCGACCTCCTGCGTGAACGCGATCCGCTTTTCGATCGACGGGTGGTCGCGGCGCCATCGTCGCAGCACACGGTCGGCGTCGAGCGCGAACACCTCGGCCTCGCCGCCCTCTCCCAACTTCTCCATCAGCGCGAGGTCTTCTCCATCGGGACCCTGTCTACCTAGGATCGGCAGCCATGAACGCTGGCATCCGTCACGACTGGACGACAGACGAGGCGCTCGCCGTCCTCGACCGCCCGTTCCACGATCTGCTCAACGATGCACAGCAGGTGCACCGGGCTGGCTTCCGTCCCGATGTGGTCGAGGGTGCGATCCTGCTGTCGATCAAGACCGGGGGCTGTCCCGAGGACTGCGCCTATTGCCCACAGTCCTCCAGCTACGACACCGGTCTCGATGCCGAGAAGCTCATGGCGACCGACGAGATCGTGGCGGCGGCCAAGAACGCCAAGGCCAACGGCGCGAGTCGCTTCTGCATGGGTGCGGCATGGCGTGAGCCGAACGATCGACAGGTCGGACGGGTGGCCGAAGCGATCTCCGCAGTCGGTGACCTCGGCATGGAGACCTGCGTCACCCTCGGCATGCTGACCGACTCGCAGGCGAAGACGCTGTCCGAGGCCGGACTCGACTACTACAACCACAACCTCGACACGTCGCCCGACTTCTACGGCGAGATCATCACCACTCGCACCTACCAGGACCGTCTCGACACCATCGGCCACGTGCGCAACGCCGGGGTCCGCCTCTGCTGTGGTGGCATCGTCGGCATGGGGGAGAGCCGCCGCCAGCGTGCCGGCCTCCTCGCCCAACTCGGGCAACTCGACCCACATCCGGAGAGCGTCCCGATCAACCTGTTGGTCCAGGTGCCGGGGACCCCGCTCCACGGCACCGAAGAGCTCGACGGCCTCGAACTCGTCCGCACCATCGCTGCCGCCCGCATCATGATGCCCGGGTCGGTCGTACGTCTGTCCGCCGGCCGTAACCAGATGACCGACGAGCTCCAAGCCCTGTGCATGCACGCCGGTGCGGCCAGCATCTTCCTCGGCGACAAGCTGCTCACCACCGACAACCCCGGCGACGACCTCGACACCGACCTGCTGGAGCGCCTCGACACGTCACTCTCCGAGGGCTCGCTCCTGGGCTGACCATGCCCGACGACATCTACACCCATGGCCACCAACCGTCGGTGCTGCGCTCGCACACCTGGCGGACGATCGAGAACTCGGCCGCCTACCTCGAACCACGTCTCACCGCCGGCCTCGACGTCCTCGACGTCGGCTGTGGGCCAGGCACGATCACGGCCGAGTTGGCCGAGCGGGTCGCACCCGGGACGGTGATCGGACTCGACCGCAGCGACGACGTCATCGCTGTCGCCTCGAAACTCTCGGACGACCGCCTCTCGTTCACGACCGGTGACATCTACGCGCTCGAGTCCGACGACGACAGCTTCGACGTCGTGCACGCCCACCAGGTGCTCCAGCATCTGTCTGATCCGGTCGCGGCATTGGTGGAGATGCGTCGTGTCTGTCGTCCTGACGGCGTCGTCGCCGTCCGGGACGCGGACTACGAGTCGTTCACCTGGGCGCCTGACGACGAGCGCCTCCGACAGTGGCTGGACCTGTATCGAGCGGTTGCTCGCGCCAACGACGCCGAACCCGATGCCGGTCGTCACCTCAAGTCGTGGGCGCTGGAAGCTGGCTTCTCACGCGTGGTGTCGTCTGCCTCGGTGTGGTGCTTCACAGAAGACGACGATCGTGACTGGTGGGGTGGCCTGTGGGCCGACCGGATCGTCGACTCCGATCTGGCGACCCAGGCAGTCGATCGGGGCCTCGCGACGCCGAGCGATCTCGAGGCGATGGCCCGGGCATTCCGCGGCTGGGTCGAGCGACCGGACGGCTGGTTCGTCGTGGTGCACGGAGAGGTCCTCGCGACCCCCTGATCGGACGGCGCGAATAGGTTCGACCGGTGATGCAGACCGACTGGAACCCGCTGCTCCGCGACGAGTTCGATGAGCCCTACTGGGATGACCTCCAGTCCTTCGTTCGGGACGAGCGTTCGCGGCACGCCGTGTACCCACCCCATGAGGACGTGTTCGCCGCGCTGCATCTGACGCCCTACGCCGAGGTCAGGGTGCTCGTGCTCGGTCAGGATCCGTACCACGGTCCAGGTCAGGCCCATGGCCTCTGCTTCTCGGTGCGTCGAGGTGTCGACGTGCCGCCGTCCCTGGTGAACATCTTCGCCGAACTCCAGACCGACCTCGGCTGCGCGGTGCCGTCGCACGGCAACCTGGAACGGTGGGCGCGACAGGGCGTCCTGTTGCTGAACACCACGCTGACCGTTCGCGCTGGGGCCGCCGCATCACACCAACGCAAGGGATGGGAGACGTTCACCGATCGGGTCATCGACGTGGTGAACGACAAGCCGGAGCGGGTCGTGTTCGTGCTCTGGGGAGCGGCTGCCCGGAAGAAGAAGGCGCTCGTCGACACCTCGCGTCACACGGTGATCGAGTCGCCCCATCCATCGCCACTGTCGGCCCACCGCGGCTTCTTCGGATCGAGACCGTTCAGCCAGGTCAACGCAGCACTCGAGGACGCTGGCCGCGACCCGATCGACTGGTGCATCTCGTGACCCTGCTCGCTGCGGTGGTCCGCACGACAGCCGAGGTGACCGCCACCAGGAAGCGGACCGAGAAGAAGGTGGCACTCGCCGATCTGCTCGCCGCGCTGGAGGAGGACGAGATCCCGATCGTCGTCGGATTCCTTGTCGGAGCGGCGCGGCAGGGCCGCATCGGGATCGGCTGGGCCGCGGTGCGCGATCTCGACGTCGAGCCCGCAGCGTCGCCGTCGATCTCGGTCCTCGAAGTCGACGAGACCATCGACGAGCTTCAGGCGACGACCGGTCCCGGGTCTCAGGCGGCGCGGCACGACCTGCTCACGGACCTCTTCCGCCGGGCGACGGACACCGAGGCCGACTTCCTCTCGCGACTGTTCGTCGGCGAGATGCGCACCGGCGCCCTGGCGGGCGTCGTCACCGACGCCATCGCCGCGGCCTCGGGCGTGAAACTCGCGTCGGTGCGGCGTGCAGCAATGTTGGCCGGCGATCTCGGAACTGTGGCGGGACTCGCGTTGATCGGCGGTGCTGAGGCAATCGAGGCCGTCGGGCTCGAGCCGCTGCGACCCGTCCAGCCGATGCTGGCGTCGACGAGCGAGTCGGTCGACGCGGCGATCGCCGAGGTGGGGGAGTCGAGCGTGGAGTGGAAGCTCGACGGTGCGAGGATCCAGGTGCATCGCTCGGGCGATGACGTGCGGATCTACACCCGCAACCTGAACGAGGTCACCGAGCGCCTTCCGGAGATCGTGGACGTGGCTCGGTCATTCGATGCCCGGTCGTTCGTCCTCGACGGCGAGGTACTCGGGTTCATGGGCCCGGACGAGAGCCCGCAGGCCTTCCAGGACACGATGAGCCGGTTCGGTCGAGACGATGCCTCGAGCAACCCGACCCGCCTCACCCCGCACTTCTTCGACGTACTCCACCTCGACGGCGTCGATCAGATCGACGAGCCGCTGCGGACGAGGCGCGAACGACTGGCAACGCTTGTCGGCCCGCACCTCATCCCCGGCACGACCACCGACGACGAGGCGGTCGGCCAGGCCGTTCTCGACGATGCACTCGGTCGAGGGCACGAGGGCGTCATGGTCAAGGCGGCCGACAGCACCTATGACGCGGGGCGGCGTGGCAAGTCGTGGCGCAAGGTCAAACCGGTGCACACGCTCGACCTCGTCGTACTCGGTGTCGAGTGGGGCAGCGGTCGCCGGCGTGGCTGGCTGTCGAACATCCACATGGGCGCACGCGATCCAGGAACCGGCGGGCTCGTCATGGTCGGGAAGACGTTCAAGGGAATGACCGACGAGATGCTGGCGTGGCAGACAGCTCGCTTCGCCGACCTGAAGACGGCCGAGGAAGGCCACGTCGTCTGGGTACGACCCGAGCAGGTGGTGGAGGTCGCCGTGGACGGGGCACAGTCGTCGACGCGGTATCCCGGTGGCGTCGCGCTCCGATTCGCCCGGGTGAAGCAGTACCGAGACGACAAGTCGCCGGCAGAGGCGGACACGCTCGATGCGGTCCGCGCGCTTCTCCCGGGCGGCAGGACCTGACACGCTGTCAGACATGGTGATGACCGTGGATGCACCGTCGATCGTCGAGGACCTCGGATACCGGCCCTTCGACGCCGACAATCACTACTACGAGGCGCTCGACGCATTCACCCGACATCTCGATCCTCGTCACGCAACCCGTGTCTTCCAGTGGTCCGAGATCGACGGCCGGTCCTATCCCGTCCTCGGCGGCACGGTCTTTCGCGGCGTCAAGAACGCGACGTTCGACCCGGTGGCGCTCCCCGGCGTCCTCGCCGACTATTTCCGAGGCAACCCGAACGGTGACGACCCGCTGGAGCTGCTCAGCCGTCACGAGCCGATCCGACCCGAGTACCGCGACCGGGACGCGCGTCTGGCAGCGATGGATCAGCACGGTCTGGAATCGGTGTGGCTGTTCCCGACGCTCGGCATGATCTACGAGGATCCGCTGAAGTACGACCCCGAGGCGGTGACCCTCCTCTTCGCAGCCTTCAACCGCTGGCTGCAGGAGGACTGGGGCTTCGCCCATCGGAACCGGATCTTCGCCGGTCCGTACATCCCGCTGGTCGATGTCGACTGGGCGTGCGCCGAACTCGAGTGGGCGCTCGATCATGATGCCCGCACGATCGTCATGCGGCCGGCGACGCCGACCACCGTGCACGGCGTGAAGAGCCCGACCGACCCGTTCTTCGACCCGTTCTGGGCGCGGGTGAACGAATCGGGGGTGACCGTGGTGGTCCATGCCGGAGACTCGGGGTACACCAGCCACGGGTATGCGCGGGACGGGTTCACGACCGACTTCAGCGGCATCCCGCAGCCCATGCGCATGCTCCAGTTGGAACGGCCGATCGAGGACTTCCTGTCGGCTCTGGTCGCTGACAACCTGTTCCACCGCTTCCCGAACCTGCGGGTCGCGAGCGTCGAGAACGGCAGCAAGTACCTGGCTGGACTCTTCGCTCGGCTCGAGGTGCTGAACAACAAGATGGCTGGCTGGTTCCCCGAGGATCCGGTCGAGACGTTCCGGCGTCACATCTGGATCAATCCGTTCTGGGAAGACCAGGTCGACGACGTGCTTGCGTGCATGGGTCCCGACCGGGTGATCTTCGGGAGTGACTGGCCCCACATCGAGGCGCTGCCCGAGCCGCTCCAGTACGTGGCCGAGGTCCGACACCTCTCGCCCGCCGACCAGCGCAAGATCCTCCACGACAACGTCGTCGAGTTGAACGAGCGTTGCCCGGCCTGAGCCGCGCTCGCTGCGGGTAGGAACGGCCGATGTCGACCGCTCTGCTCTGGTTCCGTCGCGACCTGCGTCTCTCCGACAACCCTGCCCTCGTCGACGCGATGGCATCGGCCGAACACGTCGTCGCCACCTTCTGCCTCGACCCGCACCTGCTTGGCCCGGCCGGCGACGTCCGGATCGCATTCCTGTACGAGTCGCTTCGCTCGCTGGACGATTCCATCGACGGTCAACTGGTGATCCGGTCGGGAGATCCTGTCGAGGTGATCCCATCGCTGGCGGTCGACGTCGATGCATCGTCGGTGCACGTCGCCGCCGACTTCGGCCCCTACGGCCGACGTCGAGACGACGCCGTCGCCGGCGCGCTGGCCGACGCCGGCATCGAGTTCGTCCGTTCCGGGAGTCCCTATGCGATCGAGCCCGATTCGATCTTCACAAAGAGCGGCACTCCCTACAAGGTCTTCACCCCGTTCTCCCGATCCTGGCACGACCACGGGTGGCCTGACCCTGTACAGAGGCCGCCGTCGATCTCGTGGCGTGGCGCCGAGTCCGAGCTGATTCCGGCGTCGCCCGACGTGGGCGCAGTCGACCTGCAGCGCGCCGGGGAAGACGCGGCCCACAACCGCCTCGACCACTTCCTCCGGGCCAAGGTCGCTGACTACGACGATGCGCGCGACCGTCCCGCCGACGATGCGACGTCACGACTCTCGGCCGACCTGAAGTGGGGCGCATTGCACCCACGCCAGATCCTGGCGCGTCTCGGACGGACTGACGGAGAGCGGACATTCGCCACTGAACTCTGCTGGCGTGACTTCTACGCCGACGTCCTCTTCCATGTCCCGGAGTCGGCGCGCGAGTCGCTGAACGAACGCGTCGGCTCGATGCCCTGGGACTCCGGCACCGGTGCGGACGAGCTGTTCGCGGCATGGTCGTCAGGTCACACCGGCTATCCCGTCGTCGACGCGGGCATGCGGCAACTGCTCGTCGAGGGATGGATGCACAACCGGGTCCGGATGATCGTCGCCAGCTTCCTGGTCAAGGACCTGCACATCGACTGGCGTCGGGGGGCGCGCTGGTTCATGCGACACCTGGTCGACGGCGATCTGGCATCAAACCAACACGGGTGGCAGTGGACCGCCGGTACCGGGACGGACGCCGCCCCGTATTTCCGGATCTTCAACCCGACGTCGCAAGGCAAGCGCTTCGATCCTGACGGCGACTATGTCCGGCGGTACGTCCCCGAACTCGGCGACGTGGCGGGCGCAGACGTCCACGAACCGTGGAAACTCGACGGCGGCCCGCCGGGTGGCTATCCGACTCCGGTCGTCGATCATGCCGAAGAACGGGAGGAGTCACTGCGTCGATACGAGGCAGCCGGTTCCTGAGCGTCATTGGCACTCGGTAGCATCGAGTGCCAGACCCGCCGACAGCCCCGGAGGTGACTCGATGCTCGACGACCGTAAGGCGGCGATCCTGCGCGCCGTCGTGCAGGAGTACATCGAGACCGCGCAACCGGTCGGCTCGGGCCGCATCGCCGCCGCGGAGGGCGTCGACGTCTCGTCGGCCACCGTCCGCAACGAGATGGCGACTCTCGAGACCGAGGGCTATCTGGTCCAGCCGCACACGAGCGCTGGACGGATTCCGACGCAGAAGGGCTACCGCCACTTCGTCGACACCATCGGTTCACCCGGTGCGCTGCGTGGCGACCACGCCCGCCAGGTCAGCTCCTTCTTCCGAGCGGCGCACGGCGAGATCGAGGAGATGCTCGAGGCGACATCGCTCCTGTTGTCGGGCATCACCGACTGGACGGGCGTCGTCGTCCCGCCGCCGTCGACGGAGACGCCGCTCCGGTCGATCCACCTCGTCCAACTGGCACCACAGCACGTCCTTGCCGTGTCGGTCTACGGCGACGGTTCGGTCGACAAGCACACCATCGACCTCGACGCCGCGGTGACCGACGAACAGGTCGCGACCGCATCGGCGCACCTCGCTGCCCAGATGGCCGGCACGATCCGCGGCTCGGAGCCGCCAGCGGTGAGCTCTTCCGGCGATGCGGCCATCGATGGCATCACCGCGGGGGTCCTCACGACCCTCGATGCGAGCAATGAGCCAGACCTCCCAACCGATGTGTTCGTCGGCGGGGCGTCTCGCGTGGCTTCGGCCTTCGATGCAGTCGAGACCGTCCAAGCGGTGCTCCACGTGCTCGAACAGCAACTCGTCGTCGTCACCCTGCTGCGCGACGTCGTCGATCGCGGACTGCAGGTGGCGATCGGATCGGAGACGGGCATGGACACGCTCGCCAACGCTGCGCTGGTCGTGGCCCCCTACATGGTCGACGGCGAACGAGCCGGCTCGATCGGCGTGCTGGGCCCCGCAC
>JBBSLH010000073.1:0-13769 GCA_038255425.1 Acidimicrobiales bacterium | reverse complement strand
AGCTCGTCGAGGTTCTGACGACCGGCCGGCACCAGTTCGATGCGAGGACCGGAGCCGAGGACCAGGACCTGGTTGTCGATGTCGGCCTCGACGCGGACGGCCGGCGGGATGACGATGCGACCTTGGCTGTCGAGACTCACGGGGTGCGTGCTCGACACGAAGCCCCGGACGTACTGCTGGGTCAGGTCGACGCCGTCGACCAACGAGTCGAGATGGTCGACCGCCTGCTGGAAGGTCTCCTCGGTCCAGATCACGGCGCGACCGTCGAGGACGACGAGGTTGCCGCCGTCGACCAATGGCCGACGCATCTGCTGGGGAATGGTCAGCCGACCCTTGTCGTCGATGGCGTACTGGCCACGGCCTCGGAACAGCGAGGGAAGATGAGGTCGGGCGAGGGTCTCGGCCCCACCGTTCCCTGTTTCGAGTGTCTGCGTCTCCACCACAAAGGGAATACTACGCCTGACTCAGGGATGGGTCAAGCAGTTCAGGTCAAGTGAGGTCGATCGGACCACTGCCAAGGGATCGAGCCCACTCGTGGCCCCACTCCCCGATCACGCCAGCGTATCCACGAAGGCGGCGACGAGGTCGTCAGCATCGATGGCGCCCACGCCGGTCCCGGCCGCGTCCAGCGCCTCGGACGGCGGCGGGTCGCACAGCACGGCCCGGAGGGGCTCGGGATCCCATCGGCGCGGCAGCGCGCACTGGAATCGTGCCCCGGCGCGCGTGCGGCGCTGGCTGATTCCCACGATCTTGCGGCCGTCGCGCAGGACCTCACCCGGTCCGGTCCCGGAGAAGCAGACGAGACCGGACCAGTCGGTGCGCACCATCGTCTCGTCGTGCACCGACGTGCCGTGCAGGCCGAGCGACTCGAGGGCGGCGGACCATGCCCGCCCGATCGGCAGGAAGGCTCGCCCCACGTCGTCGGTCCAGAGTGGGTCGTCTCGCGGGATGACCACGTCGATCCAGATGGGTTCGTCCGGCGCCACCCAGACGGCACCGCCACCGCTGCGCCGACGGACCACGTCGACCCCGGCCGCGGTCGCCGCGACGCCATCGACCACGTCCGCGGACTGCGTCGAGCCGAGCACGACGGCAGCGTTCGTCGCCTCGAGAACCCACAGGTGCCGGCGACCGTCGACGGGCATCTCCATGGCGTGGAGCGCACCCGCGCTCCCCCGGTGCCGCTCGACGATCATCGCCCGAGCGTACGACGCACGTCCCCCACCCGGTTCTGGGGTTGATCGCTCAGGCGGAGAGGGCGGGCTCGGCGCCGAGGAACTCCTGCCAGTCGGCGGGGACCGTGCCGACGACGACCGAGATCCACGAGAAGCCCCGGGGTGCCATCGGAGTGGAGAGCAGGCTCATCGAGGTCTCGTGCAGGAGTCGGTCGCGCTTGCGGACGTTGCAGCTCCGGCAGGCGGCGACGACGTTCTCCCATTCGTGGCGTCCGCCCTTGGCACGGGGCACGACATGATCGATCGACTCGGCCGGCCCAGCGCAGTACTGGCATCGATGGTCGTCACGGGCGAACACCGAGCGCCGATTGAGGGCGGCGCGACGACGAAACGGCACCTTCACGAAGTGTCGCAGTCGGATCACGGACGGCACGTCGACGACGAGGTGTTCGGAATGGAACTGGTCGCCCGAGGGTGAGACCAGGACCGCTTTCCCGCTGAGGAGGAGCACAGTGGCCCGCCGAGCAGAGACCACCGACAGTGGCTCGTACGTGGCGTTGAGCACCAGTGCCCTCGACATCTCGGGAACCTAACCCCCGACCTCGGCCAGCGATCCCGTCGATTTCGACCACCGGAGCCAGGTGACGACGTCGTCGGCCACGAGGGGCGCATCCGGGTCCCCGTAGGCGGTGGTCATCCGGAACGCCATCCAGTCTCGGTCCGGGACTGGGAGGAATGGCCTCCGAGCCCACCACCGATCGGGGGCGAGCGTGCGGAGTTGTCGCACGGCCGGGCGCCAGAGCGTCGGACGTGCAGCGATGGCTGCCGCCGCCGACACCGCTCCGCGGGGCATCAGCCCGCGAGAGGTCAGCGACCCTGTTGGTCTCGCCATGACGCCCCTGGCTCGGTCGCCCGTGGTTCCTTGGGCAGGCCGAGCACCATCTCCCCCAGGATGTTGCGCTGGATCTCGCTCGATCCGGCGTAGATCGTGCCGGCCCGGGCATTCATGAACGTGCCGACCCACGACGCCGAGTCGTTCGGGGCGCCGGGATCGTCGGTCTGGAAGCTGCTGGCCGGTGCGCGTCCGGTGGGCACGGTTGCGTCGACACCGAAGAGGTCGAGCGCGAGTTCGGTCGCCTTCTTGTGGTACTCGGACCAGAACAGCTTGAACATTCCCGCCTCGGGACCGGGCGAGCCACCGTTGAGGTAGGCCGTGAGGGTCCGGAGGCCGCTGTATCGCATGATCTCGACCGCGGAGTAGGCCTCGGCCAGTCGTTGGCGGACCATCGGGTCCTGGTCCTTCCCACGATCGCGAGCGAGTTGTTCGAGACGGTCGTACTCGATCCGGAACATGACCGGGAACGTGGCCGCCGCCTCACCCCGCTCGTAACCGAGCAGGGTCATGGCCACCGCCCAGCCGTTGTTGACACCGCCGACGACGTTCTCCTTGGGACAACGAGCGTCCGAGAAGAACACCTCGTTGAACTCGGAGTCGCCCGTCATCATCTCGATGGGCCGGACCTCGACGCCCGGCTGGTCCATGGGGACCAACAAGAACGTGATGCCCTTGTGCTTGGGCTGGTCGGGATCGGATCGCGCGACGACGAAGATCCAGTTGGCCATGTGGCCGGCAGAGGTCCAGATCTTCTGTCCGTTGATGGTCCACTCGTCGCCGTCGAGCACGGCACGACAGCCGACGTTGCCGAGGTCGGATCCAGCGTTGGGCTCGGAGTAGCCCTGACACCACTTGTGCTCGCCGCTGAGGATCTTCGGGATGAAGAACTCCTTCTGCTCCTCGGTGCCCCACTGCAGGATCGTGTTGCCGACCATCTGGATCGAGAAGACGTCGTTCATCCCGCCGGTGGGTACGCCGGCCTTGGCGAACTCCTCGGCCAGGATGACCTGCTCCTCCTCGCTGAGGCCCGGGCCGCCGTACTCCTGGGGCCACGAGGTGGCGAGCAGGTTGTTCTGCGAGAGGGTGTCGCGCCAGGCATCCCACCAGGGCAGGACATCCTCGTGCGGCAGCGCCCCGATGCCCTCCCAGTTCGAAGGGAGCTTCTCGGCCAGGAACGCCTGGACCTTCTCCCGGTACTGCTCTGCGGACTCGCCCCACGTCGGCTGCATGGTGAGAGATTCTTGCACGGTCACCCGTTCAGGCGATGCCGATGTCGTGGCCTTCGGCCCGCAGGGCGACAGCGGCAGCGCCGATGAGCGGCGCAGCATCCCCGAGACCCGCTGGCACGATGCGCGCTCCCGCGGCGAAGTCCAACGTGCAGAGGCGGTCGATCTCGTCCTGCGCGGAACGGAAGAACGGCTCGCCGAACCCCAGGGCGACCGACCCGGCCACCACGGCGAGCCGCAGGTCCAGCAGGTTCACCGCGGACGCGACCGCCCGGCCCACCAGGGTCCCGGTCCTGGCCACGACCGACGAGGAAGCGCCGGCGGCCGGCGCGCCGGTGCGGAGCGCGATGGCGGTCCCACTGGCCTCGGACTCGAGCAGACCTGCGGGATGACCGGGCCACGACTCGGTGCCGTCGGCGACGAACATGTGTCCAAGATGTCCGGCATTGCCCGACGCCCCGTCGAGCAGTCGACCTCGGGACACGATGCCGGCCCCCACCCCGGTCGAGACGACGAGACCGAGGTAGTCGTGGATCCCCCGGGCGGCACCGAGCCAACCCTCGGCCAGCGCGAACGCCTTCGCATCGTTGTCCACATGGACCCGCCGGCCGAGGTGCTCGCGCAGCCGCTCACGCAGAGGGAACTCCCGCCACGCCGGGATGTTGAGGGGCGACACGGTGTCACCCTGACGGGTCATCGGGCCACCGCAGCCGACGCCGACCCGCTGGAACGAATGCGCCCGCAACTCGCCGATCAGCCCGGTGACGCTGTCGAACAGGTCCTCGCCCGACCCCTCCTGCGGTGTCGGGCATCGCCGTCGCTCGTGCACGTTTCCCAGATCGTCGACCACGGCGACCTCGAGCTTGGTCCCCCCGATGTCGATCGCGAGTGTTGTCACCCGAGCAACGGTACGCCGATGCCCTGCGTTGCCCCGCCGGTGACCCCTAGTCTCCGTGGTCCAGACCGCTGTCCCCGACATGAACACGGAGTACTGGTGGCCACGAGTCAACGCCCGGCAGCCCGCACCGCACCGCCCACGGGCTCCTTCTCGGGTGCGTGTGACCGCCTCGCCGCCGCAGTCGAGTCGGTGATCTGCGGCAAGCGCGACGTCATCGACCTGGTCATCGCTGCCCTCCTCGCCGATGGACACGTCCTGCTCGAGGACATCCCGGGCGTCGGGAAGACGAGCCTCGCCAAGGCCCTCGCCGCAGCCATCGACGGCGAGTTCGGGCGGGTGCAGTTCACCCCGGACCTGCTGCCCACCGACGTCTCGGGAGTGAGCATCTTCCACCGCGGTCGCGACGAGTTCGAGTTCCGACCCGGACCCGTGTTCGCGAACATCGTCCTCGCCGACGAGATCAACCGAGCGTCGCCGAAGACGCAGTCGTCGTTGCTCGAGGCGATGGCGGAGCGTCAGGTCACCGTCGACGGCACGACCTATGAACTGACTGCCCCCTTCCTCGTGATCGCGACGCAGAATCCCATCGAACACGAAGGGACGTTCCCGCTGCCCGACTCGCAACTCGACCGGTTCCTGATGCGGATCGACATGGGATATCCCGGACCCGCTGCCGAACTCGCGATGCTCGACAGCCACGGGCAGGCGAACCCGCTCGACGCCGTGACGCCGGTCATGAGCACCAGCGAGATCCTGGCGCTGCGCGATGCTGCAGCCGGACTCCACGTCGCGACACCGCTCAAGCAATACCTCGTCCAGCTGGCCGAAGCGACCCGAGCACACCCGCAACTCGAACTGGGGATGTCTCCCCGTGCGACGCTCAGCATGCTGCGAGTGACGCGGGTGTGGGCGGCCATGAACGGGCGCGATTACGTCACGCCCGACGACGTCAAACAACTCGCAGCGCCGGTCCTCGCGCATCGGCTGCTCGTGACACCGGAGGCCGACCTGCAGGGCATCTCCTCCAGCGCGATCCTGGAGGACGTGCTCGACACTGTCCCCGTGCCCGTCCCCCGGCCACGCACCACCTGAACATGCGTCCGACCCGGCATGGCCTCCTGGTCGCGTTCGGTTCGGCTGCACTCGTCGCGCTCGGCCGGTTCCTCGGACTGCCAGAGCTCTTCGCCGTGGGGTCGGCGATCGGCATGTTGGTGGTCGCGTGCGGTATCTGGGTGGCCACTCGCAGCATCGACGTCGTCGTGTCACGCAGCGTCCGCCCCAGTCGGGTCCACGTCGGCAACCCCTGCACCGTCGAGATCCAGGTCCGCAACCGCGGTCGTCGGACGTCGCCCGTTCTGCGACTTCGAGATCCCGTCACAGGGACAGCGGGCGCCGACCTGCTCCTCGCTCCGATCTCGCTCCGCAAGACGTCGAAAGTCGCGTACCGCCTGCCGACGACGAACCGCGGCCTGGTGACCGTGGGTCCGATGGCGGTCGAGGTCACCGATCCGTTCGGCTTGGCCACGGCCCGCAACCGAGCCGCAGGCCCGGTCGAGATCACGGTGCTCCCGAGAATCGACGAGATCCCACCGCTTTCGCGAACCGTCGGCCCCGATCCTGACGGCGGAGCGGAAACGGGATCGCTCGGACGAGTCGGCGAGGACTTCGCTGCACTGCGCCCTTACGTGATCGGCGACGATCTCCGGCGCGTGCACTGGCCATCATCGGCCCGGACCGACGACGACCTGCTCGTTCGACAGGACGACATCCCGTGGCAGGGACGGATCTGTGTCGTGCTCGACCTCCGACGCGAAGCCCACGACATCGACACGATCGAACGTGCCGTCTCCGCCGCGGCATCGATCCTGCGGACGCACCTTCGTCGCGGCGACCACGTCCGACTGGTCTCGACCACTGGCGTCGACACCGGATACGGGACAGGCGCCGGGCATCTCGGCGGTCTCCTCGAATACCTGGCCATTGCCGATCGCTCGAACCGGGGCACCATGCACGCTGCGCTCGACGCTGCGGAACGAGGAGCGACGGGCGCCCTCGTGGTCGTCACCGGGCGCCCGAGTGGGCCGGACCTCGATGCGGTCGAGGCGATCGGGCCCTCGATCAGTCTGCGACGAGTCGTGCGACTCGACGTGGCTGTTCGCACGGCGACGACGAGGCGGACGCAGGTCCTGGGCATTCCACCGGGCGCGTCGTTCGCCGATGCCTGGACCGAGGCGACACCGTCCAGCGGCCGGACCTCTGCCACGCGCCGAGCGAGCGTTCGACGACGGACGGCGGCTCGATGACGGCCACGATCGCCCGCGACGAGGCCGCACCGACGACCGCAGCCCCGGCGCCGAGCGACGCTCCTGCCGTGAAGGGTTTGCCGCTCCTCCTGCTCTCGGAGATCGCCCTCACCGCAGTCACCCTGGCCGCAGTGCTCGGACTCCGGCGAGCGTTCCTCGGAACCGAGTGGTTCCCCCAACTCGCGGCCCAGGTCGTCGCTGCCCACGCGACCACGGCGTACGCACGACGACGCGGCGTCTCGGTGGCGGCGACGATCGCCGTGACGATCGCGTTCGGTTTCCTCGCCGTGGCCTGGATCCACGCTGGCGAGACGACCGCGTTCGGGATTCCGACCGGCGACACGTTCAGCGCGTTGTCGAACGCCATGGACGACGCCGGAACGGTGTTCTCCGAGGTGAAGGCTCCGACCGATGCCCTCCCGGGATTCCTCATCGCGTCGGCGGCAGCGATCTGGATCGGCGCTGCCCTGGCCGATTGGGCGGCCTTCCGCGTCGACGCCCCGCTGGAGGCCACGCTCCCGTCTGCCACCCTGTTCGTGCTCACGGCGGTGCTGGGTGCCGATGTCGACCGGGTCCTCATCGCTGCACTCTGGGTGATCCCGGTGCTCTTCTTCCTCCTCCTGCGACGAGCGGACCGGTTGGGTCACACGGCCACCTGGGTCGGCGATCGCAAACGAACTGGACCGCGGTCGATGCTCGTACTCGGCGGAGCGCTGCTCGGTGCCGCCGTCCTCGTGGCGGCCGTCATCGGGCCACGCCTGCCGGGCGCGGAGAGCGAGGCCATCCTGTCGTTGACCGACATCGGCGACAGCGGCCCCGGCACCCGAGTCACGGTGAGCCCACTCGTCGACATCCGCTCCCGCTTGGTCGACCAGGCCGATGTCGAGGTGTTCTCGGTCCGCAGCCCGGTCCGGTCGTACTGGCGATTGACCTCGCTCGACCGGTTCGACGGCCGGATCTGGTCTTCCAACGGTTCGTACGGCTCGGCCGACGGCGATCTCGACGACGGCGTCCCGGTTGCATCGGAACGGATCACCTTCGAGCAGTCGTTCTCCATCAACGCGCTCGCCCAGATCTGGCTGCCGGCTGCCTATGAACCCCAGTCGGTCACGACCCCCGCAGACCTGCGCTACGACGAGGTGTCCGGGACGATCATCGTCGACACCGACATCCCGACGTCTGACAACACCGACTACCGCGTCACGTCGGCGCTCCCGCAGCACGACGCGGCGCAGCTCGCCGCCGCATCGAGCGAGATCCCCCCCGACATCGCCGACCGCTACCTCGACCTCCCCGGCGACTTCCCGGTTTCGGTGCAGACGCTGGCACAGGACATCACCAACGGTTCGACCTCGGGGTACGAGGCGGCGCGCCGACTCCAGGACTTCTTCCAGGACGAATTCACCTACGACCTCAACGTCGGTGCGGGGCACAGCGAGCAGGCCATCGAGCAGTTCGTGCTCGAGCTCCGACGTGGGTACTGCGAACAGTTCGCCGGCAGCTTCGCCGCGATGGCGCGCAGCATCGGCATCCCCGCCCGGGTGGCGGTGGGCTTCACACCCGGGAACAGCACCCCCGCCGATCCCACGCTGTACCGAGTCAGGGGCGAACACGCCCACGCCTGGCCCGAGGTCTTCCTGGGCGAATACGGCTGGGTGATGTTCGAGCCGACACCCGGACGGGGCGCGCCGTTCACCCAGCAGTACACCGATGTGCCGGAACAACAGGTCTCCGCTGGATCGAACGGCGAGGGTGCGGCTCCTCCCGAGTCGCCGCCATCGACCGAGCCAGACACCACGACCGACACCACCGACCCGAATCGCGACACGGTGGATCCCGACCAGGTGGACTCGGTCGGCAGCGACGACCCCACCGAGGAGGACCCCCGTCCGAACCCGTGGTTCGGCCGACTCGCGTGGGGAGCAGGTCTGTTCGTGGTCGGCGTCGCCGTCTACCTCCTCGCCGTCCTCGCGATCACCGCGATGCGGCGCAGTCGTCGCCATCGCGACGCAGTCGAGGCTGACGAACGGGTGGCGCTCGCGTGGAACGAGTCGATCGGCGCCGTCAAGCGCGCCGGTGTGCCGATCCGCGCGGCCGAGACCCAGACCGAGGTCGCGACCACGGTCGCGAACCGCCTGCCGTCGGCGGAGGAACCGATCCGCGCGCTCGCCGGCGCCGTCCAGGACAGCACCTACTCGTTGCTCGCTCCGACCGACGAGATGGGCGATGCTGCGCTCGCGCACGCCGCAGAGGTCGAGCGGATCGCCAACGAGTCGATGTCGAGGTCAGGTCGCTTCCAGAGCCGGTTCCATCCCCGCCGGCTCCTGGACCGCTGAGCCGCTATTCCTCGGTGCGCTTGAAGCGCTCGCGCATCTTCTCCGAAGAAGATCCGAGCACCTCACGCAGCCCGTTTCCGGCCTTGATCGTCTTGGTGACCGACTCGAGCCCGGCGCGCCCCATTTTGCGGGCGTTGCGCTCGATCACGAGGGCTGAGGCGAGCATGATCAGGAAGCCGCCGAAAGCCAGGTACCAGACCGGCAGCGCGACCACGAGAGCGGCCAATCCGACGACGAACCCCACGAGGGACAGCTTGATGTTGCGCCAGGCGTGCTTGTAGAGGGTGGTCTCGCCGACTTCGCGGGCGAAGGCCGGGTCGTTCTCATAGAACTCCCGCTCGATGTCCTTGAGGATGCGCTCTTCGTCTTCGGAAAGCGGCACCTGCAACCCCTTCTCGGCCATTCGCTCGGCGGCTTCGCCCAGTTGTGTCATCTTCGCACACGTCGTCGACGGCAACAACGCGGTCACCACACTCTACCGGGGGTCTCCGGCGAGGTCCTCGGGGTCTGGGTCGGTCTCGCCTCGCCGGTCCGCATCGGGCCCCCACGGCCGCTCGCCCGGCCGAGACCGGCGCGGATCGCCCAGCAACGTGGCTGGTCGCACCGCGTCGCTCCCGAATCGCTCTCGCACGGCGTCGACGGCTTCGGTGACCGCCTGCCAGGCAGCGCCGTCGGCGGCGGGGGCAGCACCTGCGGCTGCCATGTCGTCGAGGCTCATCTGGCGCGGCGCGTCGGGCGCCAGGTTCGACAGCGACACGCCGAGGAGCCGGACGCCAGCGCTGATGTCGACCTGTTCGAGGAGCGACGAAGCGGCGCGGACGATCGAAGGACCCGAATCGATGGGGCCAGGCTGCGTGATCGAACGCGTGATCGTCGAGAAGTCACCGAACCGGACCTTGATGGTGACGGTCCGACCGGGGAGTCCGTGACCGCGGACCCGATCGGCCACCGCATCGGACATACGCACCAACTGCACGTGGAGTCGGCCGACGTCGTCGATGTCCTCGGCGAAGGTCTCCTCGTGTCCGATCGACTTCGGTCGAGCGTCGGGGACGACGGGCCGATCGTCGATCGCGTGCGCCAGCGCATGGAGATGTCTTCCGCTCGCGTCCCCGACCGCTCGGACGAGCGTGTCGAGCTGGAGTGCCTCGATGTCGGCGATGGTCCGGACGCCGAGTCTCTGGAGTTTCTCGAGCGTCTTGGGGCCGACGCCCCACAACGACTGGGCCGGGAGCGGCCGCAGGAACGCCCGCTCGTCGCCGGGCCGAACGACCGTGATCCCGGTACCGGGGATCGGACCATCGACCGACGGTCGTGGCTTCCCGTGCTCGGTCGCGAGCTTGGCGAGGAACTTGTTCGGCGCCACGCCGACCGAGCACGTGAGTCCTTCCTGTTCCTCGATCCTCGTTCGAATCCCCCGCGCGATCTGGGTGCCGTCGCCGTGCAGTCGACGCACGCCGGTCACATCGAGGAATGCCTCGTCGAGACTGAGCGGTTCTACCAGCGGCGTGATGTCGCGGAAGATGTCCATGATCCGACCGGAGACCTCGCCGTAGAGCGCGTGATCACCGCCCAAGAAGACGGCATCTGGGCACAGGCGCTTGGCGCGGAGCGACGGCATGGCGGAACGGACGCCGTAGGCGCGGGCCTCGTAGGAAGCGGCGGCGATCACCCCGCGTGCTCCCGTGCCCCCCACGACGACCGGCTTGCCCTTGAGCTCGGGCCGGCGATGCTGTTCGACCGACGCGTAGAACGCGTCCATGTCGACGTGCAGGATCGTGCGGGCCGTCGGCATCAAAGTCCTGGTCGGGTTGGGCGGAGTCGGGTGATCGCCTGCTCACGCCAGCGCACTGCTGCTTGCGCGACGGATGGGTGCCGTTCATGATCGCAGAAACGTCGGCGCACCAGCGCCGAGGAGATTGGGGGAGTCCGTCATGACTTTTGCGCCGGTCGCGCCAACCACCTACGTCCCGCCGACCCAGATCGCGGCGGACACCTGGGTGATCCACTCGGTCCAACCAGCGCTGGGGCAGCCGTTGTTCGTGTACATCAACTCGATGCTGATCCTTGGTGCCGAGCCGATGATCGTCGACACGGGCACCATCGCGAACCGTCAGCAGTGGTTGAAGGACGTCTTCTCCCTCGTCTCGCCGCAGGAGATCCGCTGGATCTTCCTGTCACACGATGATGTTGATCACACCGGCAACCTCGAGGAGGTGATGACGGCGTGCCCGAACGCGCAACTCATCTGCAACTGGGCAATGGTCGAGCGCCACACGAACTGCTTCCACTTCCCGATCGATCGGTGCCGGTGGGTCATGCACGGTGAGGCCATCGACATCGGCGATCGGATCCTGCAGGCGGTTCGCCCGCCGGTGTTCGACTCGCCGACCACGAGGGGCCTGTTCGATCCGGCGACAGGGGTGTACTGGGCGGTCGACACCTTCGCGACACCGCTTCCCGACCCGGCGATGGGAGTCGCCGACCTCGACCCCGAGTTCTGGGAGTTCGGTCAGTCGCTGTTTGCGCTGGGGGCGGTGAGTCCGTGGCTGTCGATCGTCGACGAGACGAAGTACGGACGGTGGGTGGACCAGGTGGAGGGTCTCGACATCAAGACCATCGCCGCCTGCCACAGTCCCGTCATCGAGGGATCGTTCATCGAACGGGCATTCGCCCACGTACGCCAGCTCCCGTCGATGGACCCGCCGCCCATGCCCGACCAGTCGGTGCTCGATCAGATCGTCGCCGCGACGTCGCAACCCCAGCCCTGACCGTTCCTCCGACAGCGATGTCACGACCAGGGCCGTCCCGCCGGTTCCTGCAGTGGCGAACGGTTCAGTCCAGTCGGACCACGGATGATCCGGTGCGGGTGTCGCCATCGACCCGATACCGGAACGACCGGACGTCGGTCCACCGCTCGCCCAGCCAGGCGAGCATCGGCTCACGCGCCGGGACCCACGACGTGTCGAGACATTCCCGGCAGCCGTCGAGATCGAGCCAGACCGCGTCCACGACGATGCCGTCAGGATCGTCGACCGCGATGTCGCCGTCGAAGCCCACGGCACGGTGCACTTCGACCTCGAGCGTCCAGCCCATGTCCGGTGCCTCGGCCTGGACCGTCCACAACGGGCCCTCCCACGCGTTGACTCGGAGCCCGGTCTCCTCTTCGACCTCGCGTGTGAGCCCTTCGAGGATCTGCTCGCCCGGGTCGACCACGCCGCCCGGCGTGGTCCAGTCGAGCGAGCCGTCCCGCCGCTGGTTCTGCACGAGCAGCAACCGACCATCGAGCTCGATCAGTCCACCGGCAACCGTCCACGCACGCACGCCGCCAGTCTGTCACCGGCGATCAGACACGATGGGCCGATGCACGCGAACGCCCGACGGGTGAGTGAGGCGGCCACGGCGGCCGGGGTGACCATCGACATCGTCGAGTACCCCGAGGGGACGAGGACCGCACAGGACGCCGCCGATGCGGTGGGAGGTCCGGTGGCATCCATCGTCAAGTCGTTGGTGTTCCTCCTCGACGACGCGCCCGTGATGGCGTTGGTCTGCGGGAGCAACCGGCTCGACGAGACCAAGCTCGCCGCTTCTCTGGGTGGCGATCACGTCGGACGAGCGGACGCCGACGCTGTGCGCATGGCCACGGGCTATCCGATCGGCGGGGTTCCACCGTTCGGACTCACGTCGGCGCTGCCTACCGTGGTGGACGCCGACCTGCTCGCCCACGACCGGGTCTGGGCGGCCGCAGGCACACCGCGGCACGTGTTCGCCATCGATCCGCACGATCTCGTGCGGTTGACTGGTGGCACCGTGGCCGACCTCGCGGAGTAGATCAGCGCATCCGGAGCCGGACGCCACACACGTGGTGGTCGGCCGCCTTCTCCAGCACGAGGTCGGCACGGTCTCGTGTGGGCTGCACGTTCTCGTGGAGGTTCGGGAGGTTGACGCCAGCCCAGATGTCGCGGGCGAGTTGGGTCGCCCGGGCTTCGTCGAGTGAGGCGAAACGGTGGAAGAACGCGTCCTCGTCGGTCCGGGCAGCCTCGACGAGCGTGAGGAATCGCTGGAGGTACCACTCCTCGACGTCGTCGTCGTCGGCATCGACGTAGATCGAGAAGTCGAAGAAGTCCGACACGAAGACCGACGGACCACCGGCCGCCCTCGTCGGTGGGACCTGGAGCACGTTGAGCCCTTCGACGATCACGATGTCGGGCTGGTCGACGACCTGGGACTCGCCGGCGACGACGTCGTAGACGACGTGGCTGTAGACGGGGACCCGGAGGTCCGGGCGCCCAGCCTTCAGGTCTGCGAGGAACGCCACCAGCGACGTCGTGTCGTAACTCTCGGGGAAGCCCTTGCGTTGCAGCAACCCGCGCCGTTCGAGTTCTGCATTGGAGTGGAGGTACCCGTCCGTGGTGACGAGGTCGACCCGTCGACGTTCCGGAGCGCGAGCGAGCAGCGTCTGGAGCACACGCGACGTCGTCGACTTCCCGACCGCGACGGAACCGGCCACCCCGATGACGAACGGGACATGCGGACGGAAGCGACCCAAGAATGCGCCGGTGGCATCGTGAAGCGAACGCGTGACCCCTGCGCGCAGGTGCAGGAGCCGGGCGAGAGGCACATAGACGTCCTCGACCTCCTGCATCGAGAGGTCCTCGTTGATGCCCGCCAGCGCATCGAGGTCGTCCTCGGCGATGGGGACCGACTCGTGCGCGCGCAGTGCGGCCCAGGAGGCTCGGTCGAAGATGCGTTCGCCCCAGCGGTCGCTGTTCTCACCTGCGGTCTCGAGTGCTGTCACGGCTGCATCCAACCCGGCTGGCCGGCCCGAGGCAAGGTGACGGCGTTCCCCGCCGTAGCCTCGGGGTGTGGCCGACGTCCCTCCTGCCGACCAAGACGACTACTCCCCGTCTGCCCTGCCGTCGACCGGCGCCCGCGT
>JBBSLH010000072.1:0-13807 GCA_038255425.1 Acidimicrobiales bacterium | reverse complement strand
CGGGTCTCGGTCAGCAGTTCGGTCCGGAAGCCGATCAGGCCGCGTGCAGGAACGAGATAGTCGAGACGGACCCAACCGGTGCCGTGGTTGACGATCTGCTCCATGCGGCCCTTGCGGACGGCGAGCAGCTGGGACACGACACCGAGGTAGTCCTCCGGGAGGTCGACGGTGACGCGGTCGACGGGCTCGTGGACCTTGCCGTCGATCTCCTGGGTGAGGACCTGCGGCTTGCCCACGGTCAGTTCGAAACCCTCGCGACGCATCATCTCGACGAGCACGGCGAGCTGGAGTTCTCCGCGACCCTGGACTTCCCAGGTGTCCGGTCGCTCGGTCGGCAGGACCCGGATCGACACGTTGCCGACGAGTTCGGCGTCGAGCCTTGTCTTCACCAGGCGGGCGGTCATCTTCGAGCCGTCCTTGCCAGCCAACGGCGACGTGTTGATGCCGACGGTCATCGACAGGCTCGGCTCGTCGATCGTGATGACCGGCAGAGGATGTGGATCCTCGGTGTCGGCGAGTGTCTCGCCGATCGTGATCTCGTCGATGCCGGCGATGGCGATGATCTCACCGGGGCCTGCGCTCTCGGCGGGGACTCGATCGAGGTTCTCGGTGATGAACAGGTCGCCGATCTTCACGCGTTCCTGCGTGCCGTCGGCCTTGCACCACATCACGTTCTGGCCCTTGCGGATCTCGCCGTTGCGGACCCGGCACATGGCGAGTCGACCGAGGTACGGCGACGAGTCGAGGTTGGTGACGAGGGCCTGGAGCGGCATCTTCTCGTCGTACTCGGGCGCCGGGATGTGTTCGATGAGGAGGTCGAGCAGCGGCTTGAGCGTGTCGTCCTCGGTCAGCGGGTCGCCATCGCTCGGTCGTTCCATGGTCGATCGGCCCTCGCGGGCGACGGCGTAGACGATGGGGAAGTCGATCTGGTGTTCGTCGGCGTCGAGGTCGAGGAACAGTTCTTCGACCTCGTTCACGACCTCGTCGATGCGCGAGTCGGGTCGGTCGACCTTGTTGACCACGAGGATCACGGGCAGACGGGCCTGGAGGGCCTTGCGGAGCACGAACCGGGTCTGGGGGAGGGGTCCCTCACTGGCGTCGACCAGCAGGAGGATCCCGTCGACCATGCTCAGTGCTCGTTCGACCTCGCCGCCGAAGTCGGCGTGGCCCGGTGTGTCGACGATGTTGATCTTGACGTCGTCGCCGGCGTCGGTCAGGTAGGGGATGGCGGTGTTCTTGGCCAGGATCGTGATCCCCTTTTCCTTCTCGAGGTCCATCGAGTCCATGACCCGCTCCCCGACGGCCTGGTTCTCGCGGAACGCGCCCGACTGCCACAGCATCTTGTCGACGAGGGTGGTCTTGCCATGGTCGACGTGGGCGACGATCGCCACGTTTCTCAAGTCATTGCGGGTTGCCACTGGAGTCTCCGAACCGGTTCGTACCGCCAAAGGGGGGAACGAACCAGCCTAAGCCCCAGTCGTTCTGGTCACGCGATCGGCGGTTCAGACTGCCGATCAGGTGACCAGAACGAAATCTCTGGGTTGTCTCTCGACGACAGGACGGCGTCTACAGCCCCGCGGACGAGATGAAGTCGGCGGCGATGTCGGCCGCGTCCTCCTTGTCGATGTCGAACCGCTTGTTGAGCTCGGTCAGCGTGTCGGTGTCGATGGCGGCACTGATCTCGTCGAGCAGCGACATGAGGTCGTCGCCGTAGGCCTCGGCCACCTCGTCTGAGAGGACCGGCGTGATGTTGTCGGCGGCGAGCATGTTCATGTCGTCATCGAGGAGGACCCAACCTTCGTCGGCGATGCGGCCACTGGTGGAGAACAGCACGCCGATGTTGACGTCCTTGCCGTCGGCCAGTGCGTCAGCGACGAGACCGGACTCGAGCGGAGTGAATCCACCCGACAGATCGACGCCGTAGACCTCCTGGAGACCCACGAGGCAGAACGGGTTGGTCTCGCAGTCCTGCGGGGCGCCGAGTTTCATGCCGGCGCCGTCGGCCGGCAGGTCGGAGAGCTTCTTGTAGCCCTCGGACTCCGAGGTCTCCTCGGTCACCACGAACGCATTGGTGTCGACGGCCGGTGCCGGGTCGGTCGCGACCAGACCGATCTCGTCGAGGTATCCCTGCAGCAGACCGACGGTCTCGTCGGCGTCGCCGGTGGCCTCGCTGACGTCCTCGCCGTTGAGGAACTCGAGCATCGAGGCCGCGTACTCAGCACTCATGTTCACGTCACCACCCTCGAACGCGCCCAGGAGTACGTCGCGGAAGCCGCCGACGCTGACCTGTTTCACCTCGTAGCCGTGATCGGCGAGCACCTGGCCGTAGATCTCGGCGAGGATGGCCGACTCGCCGAAGTCCTGGGCGCCGATCTTGATGACCGGGCCGTCGACCACGTCGGAGCCGCCGTCTCCGCCATCACCGCCGGATGCGACGGGATCGTCGTCGTCGCCGCACGCGGCGGCGAACAGGGCGAGGATCGCCACGACGGCGATGAGGAACTTGCGGGTCTTCATTGGATTTCCTTTCACAGGGAATGTCGGGGATCAGAAAGCGAGTTCACTGCCGGCCCCGGCGCGAGGGGCTCGGACACGCGCTGCAGCGACGTCGAGACGGGCCCACGGTGACAGGCGCCGAGCCAGCAGTGCGAAGGCGAGCTCGGTGAGGAGCGACAGTGCGGCGACGATCGAAGCGGCGACGATCACCCGGCCGTAGTCGCGGGTGGCGAGGCCTTGGAGAATGGGCGAGCCCAGGCAACGGAAGCCGACGAGCGCGCCGAGCGTCGTCGTGGCCACGACCTGGACGGCGGAGATGCGGACACCAGTCGCCAGCAGCGGCATGGCCGCTGGCAGTTCGACGTCGAAGAGCACCTCGCGCTCTCGCATGCCCATGGCACGTGCTGCTTCGACGACGCTGGTGTCGACCTCGGTCACGCCGGTGAAGGTGTTGACGAAGATCGGCGGCAGCGCCAGGAAGAACAGCGCCACGAACGTCGGCCAGAATCCCAGCCCGAATCCGTAGCGGAGCGAGAGCGGGAAGACGAGGGCGATGATCGCGAACGTCGGGACCGCTCGACTGATGTTCACGATGGTGACCGCCAGCATCCCTCCCCGCCGTCGATGACCGAACCACAGCGCTGGTGGGATCGCGACCGCCATGGCGGTGACCACGGTGAAGACCGAGAGCCGCACGTGGTTCCAGATCAGGTTCACGAGACCGTTGTTGCCCCACCACGAGCCGGCATCGGTCAGGTAGTCGATGGCTTCCTGCAACATCGTCAGGCCTCCGGCACCGCAGTGACCCGGGTCCACGGCGTGAGCACGCGTTGGAGGAGCACGAACAACAGGTCGAAGACGATCGCCATCGCGATGGAGAGGCCGGCGCCGACCACGATCGGCGTGGGGAAGTCGCGGCTGAGCCCATCGTCGATGAACGTGCCATAGCCACCGCTCCCCACGAGAGCCGCCACAGTCACCAGGCCGATGATGGTGACGGTGGCGATGCGCAGACCGCTGACGATCGTCGGCGTCGCCAGGCGGAGATCGACGGCGACGAACCGTCGCCACGGCTCGTAGCCCATGCCGTCGGCGGCGTCCCGGACGGACTTGGGTACACCGTCGATGCCGGCGACGATGTTCCGGAGCAGGATCAGCAGCGTGTAGCTGACGAGTGCGATCTGGGCCGAGCGATACCCGAGACCGGTGAACGGGACCAGGAGCGCGAAGAGGGCGAGACTGGGGATGGCGTAGAGCGCGCCGGAGATCGCCGCGAGGGGTCCATAGAGGAACCGCCAGCGGATCGAGACCAAGGCCATCGCCATGGCGATGACGAACCCGATCGCCACCGACGATCCCGTGAGTTGGAGGTGCTCGATGGTCGCCTCGCGGATCTCGTCGGCGTGATCGGGGATCCACTGCCACCGCACCAGCGGCTCTGTGCTCATGCGCGTATGCCTTCGCTGATCTCCTCGATGCGCACCATGCCGCGGTATCGGCCGTCGTCGTCCTCGACGATGGTGACGTTGGTGGACGAGTTCACGATCCCGTCGAGGGCCGTGCGCAAGGTGTTGTCGGGGCGCACGATCGATCGGAAGGGGCGAACGTCGGCGTCGGTCACGGTCCCGTTCAGATCCGACCCCCACATCCAGCCGAGCATGCGTTCGTCACGGCAGACGCCGAACCAGTCGACATGGTGTTCCGCCATGGCGGCGCGAGCGATTTCGGCGTCGTCGCCCACTTCGGCGATGGGGCCGTTGCTGGGAACGATCTCGTTGACCGTGAGCAGCGCGAGGCGCTTCAAACCGCGATCCTCACCGAGGAAGTCGGCGACGAATTCGGACGCTGGGTGTGCGAGGAGCTCGGCCGGTGGGGCCGCTTGCTCGAGACGGCCACCGACATTGAGTATCACGACCCGGTCACCGAGCTTGATCGCCTCGTCCACGTCGTGGGTGACGAGCACGATCGTCTTGTGGACGTTGCGCTGCAGGTCGAGCAACTCGTCCTGGAGACGCGCCCGGACGATGGGATCGACCGCGCTGTACGGCTCGTCCATCAAGAGGATCGGCGGGTCGGCGGCGAGGGCGCGGGCGACGCCGACTCGCTGCTGCTGACCACCCGAGAGCGCCCCGGGATAGCGACGGAGCATTTCCGGTTCGAGGCCGACCAGCTCGCCGAGTTCGTCGACTCGCTCGCGGATTCGCTCCTTGTCCCATCCGAGCAGGCGGGGGACCGTGCCGATGTTGGCGCCGACGGTCTTGTGGGGGAACAGACCGGTGTGTTGGATCACGTAGCCGATGCCTCGGCGCAGTTCGTGCACGGGGAGTTCGTTGACCGGACGACCGTCGATCTCGATCGTCCCCGACGTGGGCTCGATCAGCCGGTTGAGCATCTTGAGTGTCGTCGTCTTGCCGCAGCCGGATGGACCCACGAGAGCGACGATCTCGCCCGCCGGCATCTCCAGGTCGAGCCGGTCGACGGCGGGCCGGTCGGCGCCGGGATACTGCTTCGTGAGCCCGACGAGTCGGATGGCCGCCTGCCCGGACATCTGAGGCAACCTACCCAGCGCGACGGTGCGGTCTGCCGTCCGCGTCAGGAGATGTTGACGGAGACGTCGTGACGTTCGGCCGGGGATGCGCCACTCCATCGCTCGTCATGGGTCCAGTCGGGCTGCTTGGTCCGGTGCGCTTCGTCGATGATGGCGGTGCCTTCGTCGTCGAACCCGACGATCGGAGCGATGAGGACCGGGTCACGCGTCAGCGACTGTTCCGCGAGCGAGACCGACTGGTCGGCACACCGGTCGAGGATGCTGGCGACGACGCGCTCGTGCTGCCGGGCGAGATCGCACCGGGCGCCCTCGGGAACACGAGCGAGCATCGGCCGGAGTTCGTCGACCCGAGCCGACGTTGCGTCGCCGCGCCGGATGTCATCGAGCATCTGGGCGACCTCGAGTCCGTCGTCCTTGCATGGGGTGCACTGGCCGCACGACTCGATCGAGAGGAACCGCGAGACGCCCTGTGCGACGGCGATCGGATCGGTCTCCGTCGAGAACACGAGGAAGCCGCCGGTGCCGAGACCGGAGCCGCGATCGTCCATCGCTTCGTAGGTGGTGGGTGTGTCGAGTTCGTCGGCGGTGAGTACGCCGTTGGCGATGCCGGACAGGACGAAGGCGATCTCGCCCTCGCGTACGTCGCCGCCCAGGTCGCTGATGATGTCTCGGATGGGTGTGCCGAGTGGGTACTCGCCGACGCCAGAGCGCTCGGTGTCGCCAGAGACGGTGAACACGCTCGTGCCGGGTGATTCCTCGGTGCCGAGCATGCGGAACCAGCGAGCGCCGTTCTGGACGATGCCAGGGACATGAGCGAGCGTCTCGACGTTGTTGACCAGGGTCGGCGGAGCGTCGCCATCGCCACCAGCGAGGTGCACGTTGCCCGCACCCGATGCGCCAGATTCACCATCGACGACTTCGGTCGCTCCATGACGGTACGGCGGCGCGATGCGCGGGAATGGCAGGCGCCCAGCAGTGACCTCGAGCAGTGCCGTCTCCTCGCCGAGGAGATAGTGCGACGGCCCGACCACGATCTCGACGTCGATGCCTTCCAAGACGCCGGAGTGGAGGAGTTCGTCACGTGCGACACGGAGCCGGTCGACCTGCACGGTGAACTGTTCCTTGGTGGTCACGACGATCGACTTGGCGCCGACTGCGTGCGCAGCGATGAGCGCACCTTCGAGCACCCGATAGGGATTGGCGGCGAGGATGGCGCGATCGCCGAACGTTCCGGGCTCGCCCTCGGCGGCGTTCACCACGACCGTGGGAGCGATCGGGCTGCTGGTGGCGTTGTCGGCGACGGTGCGCCACTTGACGCCGGCCGGGAACCCCGCCCCGCCCCGTCCGCGGAGGCCGGCGTCGGTGACCACGTCGATGACGATCGACGGGTCCGTCGCCCGAGCCGAGTGCAGCGCTCGCAGACCGCCGATGGCCGCGTGTTCCGCGAGGGTGCCGATGGGCAGGCGATCAAGGACGCGGCGATTGGACATACCGTGGTCCTTACCCGGACCCGGACTCCTCCAGTTCTGCGTCAGCGGTGGGCGGCGAGGATCCCGGGGACGTCGGCGATCGACTCGAGCGTCTCGAACCGGGGATCGCTTTCGGCGTCGGCGACAGCCTCGTGCGCCCACAGGAACTCGTACGGAACGTGCATGGCAGTGGCGCCGAGCTCGAGCAGCGGGAGGACGTCGGATCGGACGCTGTTCCCGATCATGCAGAAGCGCGTGGGGTCGACACCGTGGCGGAGGAGAACGGATCGGTAGGTCGCCTCGTCCTTCTCCGAGACGATCTCGACGCCCTCGAACCGGTCGGTGATGCCCGACGCCGCCACCTTCGACTCCTGGTGCCACAGGTCGCCCTTCGTGATCAGCAGCAGGCCATAGCCGTCATCTCGCAGACGGTCGATGGTCTCCTCCACGTGCGGCAACAGGTCGACCGGATGATCCAGCATCTCCTTGCCGAACGTCAGGATCGCCGCGATGTCCGTCGCGGGAATCGCTCCGTCGGTGATCTCGATCGCGGTCTCGATCAGCGAGAGCGTGAAGCCCTTCGCTCCATAGCCGAACAGCCGGAGATTCCGCGTCTCGGTCTCGAGCATCCGTGACTCGAGATCGTCGAACGAGACGTCGACGTGCGCGGAGAGCAACTCGTGATAGCGCTGATGCGCCTCGTGGAAGCGGTTCTCGGAATGCCACAGCGTGTCGTCGGCATCGAGACCGACGGTGTCGATGCGGGAGTAGTCGGGTCGATCGCCGTCGCTCACCGGAACATGGTGCCCGTTCCGGTCTGCAACGGGAGATCGAGCACGGAGAGAAGGCCAGGTTCGGCCGCCTGCACTGCCGGGATCGCGTTGAGCACTCGCCCAACCGTCGACACCAGATTGCCGGTGTTGTGGTCACCGTCCTCGCCGTGCGCTGCGACGTCGACGGTCATCGACGGGTTGCCCTCGATCACCACGCGGTAGCAACCGGATCCGACCGGCTGGGGCCACTCCGGCATCTGCTCGTCGGCCAGTCTCGTCACGTGTTCGAGGATCACTCTGGCCTTCCCGTCGACCATGCCGCGCACCTCGAAACGCAGTGCACCAGCGGTCCCCGCGGCGACCGTCCCGGCATCGACCTCGATGTCGCGTTCGGCCGGCACCCGTTCGTACCACTCCTCGAGGTCGTCGAGTTCAACGCCCAGACCAGCAGCGACGACCTTCACGACTGGGCCCCAGGCGTGGGAGAGGATGCCGGGCAGCAGGAGCAGCGGGGTCTCGTCCATCGGCTTGCCGAAGCCCATGGTGTCGAAGAGCACGCTCGCCGCGTCGTAGGTGGCGTAGTTGACGACCTCCATCATGCGAATGGTGTCGATGCGCTCGCAGGTGCCGGCCAGCATCAGGGGGAGAAGGTCGTTCGCCCAGCCGGGGTCGACGCCGTTGGTGAACATCGATGCACCGCCGGCCTTGCACGCACGATCCAACATGTCGACCATGCCCTGATCGGCGGCCGGGGGATACAGCAACGGCACGATCGATGTCGAGACCACGTCGAGCCCGGCCTCGAGGCAGCGGGCCATGTCGGCCGCGGCCTCGCCCGGCCGGATGTCGGCAGTGGCGAAGTACGCGCAGACGTCCGCGCGGTCTTCGGCGGCCAGCTCGAGGAGCGGCCCGACGTCGTCGGTACAGACGACACCCACCGGGTCGAGTCCGATCAGGGTCCCGGCGTCGACGCCGACCTTCGCCGGCGACGAGACGACGACGCCGACCAACTCGAAGTCGGGGCGGGCGATGACGGTGTGGAGTCCGAGCTGTCCGACGTTGCCGGTGCCCCAGACGATGATGCGCGTGGCCATGACCGCCAGCTTGCCAGAATCTGACGTCGCGTCAGATGCGAGGGGGGCGCACTACTTCTTCTTGCGGGCCCCGGGTCGTAGGAACACAAACGCCGGGATCGCGAGCGCGACGATCCAGACCAGCCAGATCCCGGGGCCGGTGCCCGCTGCTGGCTCGACCGAGAACTGGAACGAGCCGGTGGACTGGCCGTCGCCGTCGTCCGACTGCACCGACCACTCGACGGAGTGCACTCCTTCGGCCAGCGGCTTCACCGGCACGGTCACCACCGAATCGCGAGCCGAGATCTGGGCGTCGCCGATGACGAGCTCCTCCCCGTCGGGCCCATGGACGTCGATGATCACCGGCCCTTCTGGGTCGAAGGCGATGAAGGTCATGGACAGCTCTTCGGTTCCGGTCGGGGCGACGCCGTCGCGTTCGGGATCCGACTCGCGTATCTCTGCATGCGCGCCAGCGGGAGATGCTGCGGCGACCACGACCAGCAAGGTGAACATCAAGAGTGACAGGCGGCGCATCAGTCGATTCTGGCAGTACGTTCAGCCGCCATGGACTTCCGGCTCCCCGACCACCTGACCACGCTCCTCGACGAGCTCGACCAGTTCATCGTCGATGTCATCGCTCCGCTCCAGGCCGAGGACGACAACGAGCGGTTCTTCGATCACCGCCGCGAGGACGCGCGCACCGACTGGGAGCGCGACGGCCTGCCCAACGAAGAGTGGGAAGCACTCCTCGGTCGGATGCGCCGGCTCGCCGACGATGCCGGGTTCCTCCGCTACCACCTGCCGGAACGATTCGGTGGTCGAGGCGGCTCCAACTTCGACATGGCGGTGATCCGCGAGCACCTCGCGGCGAAGGGTCTCGGGCTGTTCAACGACCTGCAGAACGAGACGTCGATCGTCGGCAACTTCCCGACCGTGCTGATGATGGAGAAGTACGGGTCCGACGCGCAGCAGGAACAGTGGATCCCGAAGATGCTCGTCGGCGAGGCCCGCATCGGCTTCGGCCTGACCGAGCCCAACCACGGGTCCGACGCCACGTGGATGGAGACCACGGCGGTACGTGACGGAGACGAGTGGGTCATCAACGGCGAGAAGATGTGGAACACCGGTGTCCACGTCGCCACCCACGACTACGTGTTCGCCCGCACCAGCGGCGACGACGGCTCGTCGCAGGGCATCTCGTGCTTCATCGTTCCCATGGACACGCCGGGCGTCCAGATCGAGGAGTACTACTGGACGTTCAACATGCCGACCGACCACGCACGGGTCTCGTTCACCAACGTGCGGGTGTCGAACGGCGATGTCCTCGGCCCGCTCGACAACGGCCTGCAGGTGGCGCAGTTGTTCGTCCACGAGAACCGCATCCGTCAGGCGGCATCGTCACTCGGCGCTGCGCAGTACTGCATCGACACCGCGGCGGAGTACGCCAAGAACCGTCGAGTCTTCGGCAGATCACTGGCGTCGAACCAGGCCATCCAGTTCCCGCTCGCCGAACTCCACACCGAGGCAGCGATGCTCCGGGCGCTCATTCGCCAGACCGCGTGGGAGATGGACCACGTCGACCACGGCATGGAGATCTCCGAGAAGGTCGCCATGTGCAACTACCGCGGCAACCGGCTGTGCTGCGACGCCGCCGACCGAGCGATGCAGACCTGTGGCGGCATGGGGTACTCGCGTCACATGCAGTTCGAGCACATCTACCGCCACCACCGTCGCTACCGCATCACCGAGGGCGCCGAGGAGATCCAGATCCGACGCGTCGCCGGTCACCTCTTCGGCTTCACCGGTGCCGGCCAGGGCTCCACCGCCCGCTGACAAACGGGATCTTGCGTGAGTTGTGGCGACCCCTTGACAAGAAGTCACGCAAGATCCGGTTTCAGATGGGGCGGCCGCGGCGGTTCGGGGGGACGGTCGTCGGCGGTTGCTTGCGTGGTGGCAACTCGAGGAGGAGCGTCCGGGCCGACGCAGTGATCTCGGCGACCGCTTTCGCAAAGGGTTCCTCGGTGTTGGCCGTCGGGTGACGGATCCCGCTGACCTTCCGGACGAACTGGCGGGCGGCGGCCTCGATCTCATCCGGCGTCGCCGCCGGTTCGAGTCCGCGGAGGGTGGTGATGGAGCGGCACATGCGCCCCAGGTTATTGACCCGATACCTGCTGCGTCGCGAGCCAGTCCTGCTCGGCTTCCGCCATGGGCGTCGACGGTGTGCCGTCGGTGAAGGGCCAGATCTCCTCGGAGATCCGACGCCAGTTTCGTGTTGCGTGCATGTCGCCCATCAGGGCGTACAGGCCGAGGTTGATGCGCTGGACGATCACGAACGACGGCGGCACGTTGGCCGTCTTCATGATGTCGCCGTGCGGGCCCGACGCATCGAAGAACCGTCGCACCGATTCCGACCCGTACTCGGGCGTCATCGTCTTCTCCTCGTCGGCCAGGACCCATTCGTAGAAGTGGCCGAAGTAGTCGACGACGGCCTGGTCGTCGAACGGGGCGTCAGCGGGGAGCAGACCGATCTCGTCGAGCGTCTTGCGGAACGACGCGACGTCCTGGTCGAACACGAACGATCGGAGCATGGACGAGAACGTCTCGACCTCGTCTTGGGTGAACCGCTTGACCAGTCCGAAGTCCAGGAACACGACGTGGCCACCGGGACGGAACAGGTAGTTGCCGGGGTGCGGGTCGCCGTTGAACGCGTTGAGGCCATACATGCTGCGGAAGACGAAGCGGAAGATCGTCTCGGCTGCCAGGTCGCGCTCGTCCTGGGCCCACGTGAGCATCTCGTCGAACTTCACGCCGTCGGCCAGCTCGGTCGTCAGGACACGGCGGGCCGACAGCGAATCCACCACCTCCGGCACGTCGATGAAGGGGTGGTCTCGGTATGCGTCGGCGAAGAAGCGCTGGTTCTCGGCTTCGAGTGTGTAGTCGAGTTCCTCGATCAGTCGTTCGCGGAGTTCCTCGACGATCGGCCCGGACTCGAGCCCGGGGAAGAGCATTCCGAGCCCGCCGAAGAGCAGGTTGGCGCTGCCGAGGTCTGACGAGATGGCCTCGTCGATGCCCGGGTACTGGACCTTGACCGCGACCGCCTGACCGTCCTTGGTCATCGCGCGGTGCACCTGGCCGATGGACGCCGACGCGATCGGGATCGGATCCCATTCGGCGAAGATCACCTCGGGTGGGCTCCCGAGCTCCGCCTCGACCACTCCGGCGGCGAGCTCGGCGCTCATCGGGGGTGCGTCGGACTGCAGTTGGGCCAATGCCTCGCGGACGTGTTCGGGCATGCCGGCGTCGAGATAGCTCGCCATCTGACCGAGCTTCATCATCGCCCCCTTCATGTTCCCGAGGGACTCGGCGATGTGGGCGGCAGTCTTCATCTCGAACTCGGAGTCGAGTTCGTCGCGGCGAGCCGAGTCGGCGAACACGCGCCGAGCCCGGTGCACGGCGTAGGTGCCGCCGGCTCGGCCACCGACCTTCGCGATCTGGGCCGAGCGCGCCATCCCGCCCTTGACCGTCGACGTCGGGCGCTCGTCGCCGTTCCTGGCCTTCCGGAGACGCGTGGTCCCGACCCACGCTGCCGCTGCGAGCCCGATGGTGAGGGCGAGTCCATGCTTCCGGGCACCGGTCGATCGAGTCACGAGCTGAGCGTAGGGAACGGGCAGACTCGCCGACGATGTCGGTCTTCCTCGCGCTCGGATCAGCGCTCGTCTTCGGCCTGGCCGACTTCCTGGGCGGTGTGGCGTCCCGGCGCACCACGGCGTGGACGGTGGTCATCGGCTCGCAGTTCGCCGGCGGGTTGATCCTGGTGGTCCTGCTCCCCGTCCTGCCTCCGGCAACGGTCGAGGCGTCGGACGTTTTGTGGGGTGCAGCGGCGGGTATCGCCGGCGCGGTCGCGCTCACGCAGTTCTTCCGAGCGCTGGCGCTCGGGACGATGTCGGTGGTCGCGCCGATCGCTGCCGTCATCTCCGGGGCGGTCCCCGTCGTGGCTGGCTTCGTGCTCGGCGAACGGCCGAGTGCGATCGCGTGGCTGGGGATCGGATTGGCACTGCCGGCGATCGCCTGCATCTCCCGCGAGCACTCGGACGTGGTCGACAAGATGCGACCGGACGTCTTGTTGTCTGCCGTGCTCGGCGGTTTCGGTTTCGGCGTCTTCTTCGTGCTCCTCGATCGGACCGGCGACGGCGCGGGGATCCAGCCGCTCATCAGCGCACGGGTGACGTCGGTGGTGATCATCGGCTCTATCGGTCTGGCGACCGGACGCCTCGAAGCGGTGCGCGGCCGGCTCCTCGGGATCATCGCGGTCTCCGGGGTCTTCGACATGGCCGCCAATGTCCTGTTCCTGTACTCGGTCCGAGAAGGGCTGCTCGCTCTCGGTTCGGTCATCTCCGCGATGTACCCGGCGAGCACGCTCGTTCTGGCGCGGACTGTGCTCGGCGAGCGGCTGCAGCGGATCCAGATCGTGGGGCTCGTGCTCGCTGGCGTGGCCGTGGCCCTCGTGGCGCTCGGCTGAACCGAGTCCCTAGGGTCCGGCGGATGCCGGGCGATCTCCCCCTCCTCACGACCGCGCAGGTGGCCACGTTCGTGGCGCGCGGGTTCCTCCCGCTTCCTGCCGTGGTTCCGGACGACCTCAACGTCGCGGCGACGGCTGAGCTGGGTCAGATCATGGCGACCTGGGGTTCACCGGACCGGCCGTTCGCTCCGGCCAGCGGTCAGCGACTCGACGAGATCTACCCGGAGGGCTCCGCCATCGGGGCGGTCCTTCGCCACCCGACGGTTGCTGGCGCGCTCCAGTCGCTTCTCGGGCGCGATCCGATCTTCGACCACGACTTCGTGCACCACAAGCCGGCCGGTGATCCGTTCGGCCAGTACCTGCACCAGGACGCGATGGTCGACCCGTCGCTGGCCTTCGACGTCCAGCTCTTCTACTTCCCACAAGAGGTGCTCCCCGGCGGTGGCGGAACGGGATTCGTCCCGGGCACGCACCTCCGGCGAGTTCACGAGACGGACGTCGGCCGCTACGTGCACATGGCCGGCGAACAGCAATGGGACGGACCTGCCGGATCGGTCGTCCTCTTCCACCAGGGCCTGTGGCACCGCGGCATGCCCAACCCGTCTGATCGCGATCGTCTGATGTACAAGATCCGTCTCAATCCGACGGCGCCGCAGGTCCGCCAGTGGGACACCAGCGATCTCGACGAGATGCAGAACGGCCCCGAAGACCACATCTTCGCCACGTTCCGCTTCGACTCGGTCGCTGGCGCGCTCCGCAACCGTGAACCCTGGCTCGGCGAGGCGGACTATCGCCTCGAACTCGCGAACCGGGCGTCACTGTGGCGCTACCTGACCGGCGACGACGACTTCGACGTCGACTACTACCTGACCCGGACCGAGGGACGAGAGGTGCTGACGTGATGGACCCGTCGACCCATCGTCAGCAGG
>JBBSLH010000071.1:0-13813 GCA_038255425.1 Acidimicrobiales bacterium | reverse complement strand
TCCCCACTGACGGAACTCGCGCAGGTCGTCGAGCGTGAGACCGAAGCCGGTCAGATGGAGCATCGAGTACTGGAGGATGCTCGCATGGCCGGCAGACAGGATGAAGCGATCGCGGTCGGGCCAGTCGGGATCGGCGGCGTCATAGGTCATCACGCGCGTCCACAGCACATGGGCGAGCGGCGCGAGCGCCATCGCCGTGCCCTGGTGACCACTGTTGGCGGCATGGGGTGCGTCCATCGCCAGCCCCCTGATCACGTCGATCGATCGCCGCTCCAGGTCCGGGTCAATCACTGTCTCTCTCCTGAAGGATGGAAGGGCCCGCTCGCCCGCCGTCGGGTGAACCTCCAACCATAGACCGTCATCCAGCACGCTCGGTCGGGCCGCCCTTCGGCCGCCGTCGGCTCAGGAATCGGTGAAGACCAGCACCGATGCGGTGAAGCCATGCAAAAAGCTCCGCCCACCGACCGGGCCCAGTTCTCCCGCGCACGACATGCCGGCCACGGCATGGGTCCCGACCAGGTCCACCACGGCCGCAGCGTCGTGATCGTCGGTCCCGAACAGCGCACTTCCACGTCCGTTGCAGGTGAACAGGAGGGCCCCGTCGCCGTGGACGTCCTGGAGCAACTCGTGCAGATCGTCGTGGGCGGACACCGCATCGCGCACATGGAACTGCACGGTGGCGCCGACCGGGATCTGGTCTCCGACGGCGAGCACGCCACGATCGCGGTCGCCGCCGATGATGCTGCGCACCAGGAAGTCGCCGCGTGCGAACTCGTCACTGGACTCGTTGATCGCGACGCCGAGATGGACTCCCCCAGCGAGGAGCGCTCGATCCTCGGGCAGAAGCGTGTCCCGCAACTCGGTGAGGCGTTCGAGCGCGGGGCGGCCGGCGAGCTCGAGGAGGTAGCTGCGGTCGGCAGCGGTGACGGTCATCGCGTCGCCGACCGGTCGACATCCCTGGCTCACCACCGGCCCGACGAGGTGCTCGCGTGGGACGACCACGGCGATGGCGCCGTCGCGATGCACCGTCTCGTCGAGGAGGAGCGTGCTGCCGGATGCTGCGTCGCTCGAGGACACGAGGCCGCCCACGACGGACACGTCGGGACGGATCGAGGCGAGTCCGTCGATGAACTCCTGCGCCGGGAACGAGAACGGGTCGGCGACCAACACGATGGTTGCGCTCTCGGGGATGTCCTTCGGGAGACCCACGACCACGGCGGCGCCGTCGACCTGCTCGGTCGTGAGTCGAATGCCGCGCATGGGTCGGGCCCATGCGGCCCAGATCGACAGCGCCGGGACGTCCTCGACCACGCGGGGCCCGCCGACGACCGCACTCGTCACGGTCCCGATGAGGGTCTCCGGCTGAAGCACGGTCCGAACCGCTGCCGAGATCTCACCCATGAACTCGGCATGAGCAGCACTCACGAAGACGACTGCCAGCGCTGGCTCGGTCCCGCCGCGCTCCACGATCGCCCCGAGCACCTCGCCCACGGCATCGGCCGCGACCGGATGCTCCGACAGCGCCGCAGCGAAGGGCATGGCCCTCAGACGACCCGGGGAACCAGCGTGTACGGGACGACGGTGACGTGCCCGTCGTCGATACGAACGTGCGCCTCGATCGTGCCGTAGTCCTCGAACGGGAGCTCTGCCCGGACGAGTCGATATGCGAACTTCCCCGGATCGACCTGGAGGGCCTGGACGTTGCGGGCGACCTGCTCGCCGTCGGAGAGGAACCGCACCTCGAGTGCGCCCGAGCTCTTCTCGTCATCGCCACAGCGGACCAGCACGATCATGTGCGGCGCCATGGTGACCGGTGGTGGTTCGGGCGGTGCGGCCGAGAAGTGCACACCGCCGAGGTCCAGTGCCGTGGGACCACCGGCGAAGGCCTGCTTGGTGTCCATGTCCTCGAAGAAGAGTGCTGCAACCACGTCCATGTCCGAAACCTACCGGCGAGTCCCGTGACCGACGACAGGTAGCCTGCGGCCGTGGCAGTCCAAGAAGCGGGACGAGACCCGGGCTCGACCCGCGAGGCGATCCTCGACGCGTCGCGCACGGCGTTCGCCGAACGCGGGTATGCCGGGGCGTCGATCGGCGAGATCGCGAGTGCGGTCGGCATCGCGAAGGCCAGCCTGCTCCACCACTTCCCCAACAAGGACGACCTCTACACCGCTGTCTTCGAACGACTCCTCGCCGAATGGTTCGTCAAGGTCGAAGAAGACGTCGACGGGCCGGGCGAGGGATGGGTCAAGTTCGACCGCGGGTTGATCGCCGGGTTCGAGTTCTTCGCCGAGAACCCCGACCTGGTCCGACTCGTGCGACGCGAGGCGCTCGACGGCGGCCACTTCGGCGTCGATCTCGGAGCAACGCTTCGCCCGCTGTTCGACCAGGCGGTCGGGTTCCTCGAGAGTCAGATGAAGGACGGCACCTTCCGCGTCCACGACCCGGAACAGATGGTCATCTCCGGCCTCGGAGCGGTGCTGTCGTACTTCTCGGACCTCCCCTTCATCGAGGGGCTCCTCGGCGAGGACCCCCTCGCCCCCCAGCTCCTCGAGCGTCGCCGCGACCACATCCGGGAGTTCTTCCGCGCCGCTCTCGAGCCCTGAACCCGATGGTCGAGGCGCTCGGTCCGAAGCTCGCGGCAGGGCGAGACTCGGAGATCTTCGAACATGGCCCGGGACGCGTGCTCCGGCGATCCCGCGATGGTCGGTCGCTGGTCGGCGAAGCGGAGGTGATGAGCCACGCCCGGGGGCTCGGTTATCCGGTCCCCGAGGTGTTCGAAGCCGGCAGCGGCTACTTGGTCATGGAGCGTCTGGTCGGCCCCACGATGATGGACTGGATGGGATCGCCGCCCTTTCCCCTCCGACGAGGCGGCCGGATCCTGGCGGACCTGCACGACCGGCTCCACCGGATCGCTGCACCGGCCGGCATCTCGGACTCGCCGCTGCCGGGCGACCGTCTTCTCCACCTCGACCTGCATCCGATGAACGTCGTCATGACCGACGACGGGCCCTTCGTCATCGACTGGGCGAATGCATCGGCTGGGGACCCCGACCTCGATGTCGCCGTTGCCTGGATCCTGCTGGCGTGTGCCGCTCCAGACGTGCAGGGCCTCGACCGGGTCATCGTCCCTGTCGGTCGTCGGATCTTGCTGCGGTCGTTCCTCGGGGCGGTCGATCGGGCTGGGGCTCGGGCGGCGATCCCCGCTGCCGTCGATCTCCGCCTCGGCGACGCCAACCTCTCGGCGGTCGAGCACGGCCGCATGCGGTCGATCGCGGCGTGGGCATCACCGACCTGAGGCCAGACGCCACTACGGTTGCCCGTCGTGCCCACGCTGTCCGAGGCCGACTCGAAGGCCCTCCTCGCATCCCACGGGCTCCCCATCGTTGCAGAGAAGGTGGTCGACACGGTCGACGCCGCGGTCTCTGCCGCTGCGGAGCTCGGCCATCCCGTCGTCGTGAAGCTCGGCGGTGACTCGATCGCCCACAAGACCGAGCGTGGACTCGTGAAGCTCGGACTGGGCGACGACGATGCCGTTCGCTCGGCCGCGACCGCTCTGCTCGCCGCGGCGACGCCTGACGACGGCGACGTGCATCTGCTCGTCGCACCGATGGTCAAGGGCAATCGTGAGCTCATCGCCGGCCTGCACCTCGATCCCCAGTTCGGCATGACGGTGATGCTCGGTGTGGGCGGGATCCTCGCCGAAGCCGTCGCCGACGTGACCTTCCGGCTGGTCCCGATCGACGACGTCGACGCGGCCGACATGATCGACGACCTCGACACCCAGACGCTGCTCGGCGAGTTCCGGGGCGAAGCCGCCGTCGACCGTCAGCAGCTCTCGGCCGTTCTCCTGGCGCTCTCTGCGGCGTCGATGGACGATCCCCGCATCATGAGCGCGGACTGCAACCCCCTCATCGTGACGGCCGACGGCAGCCCCATCGCTGTCGACGCTCTCATCGAACTCGGAGACGCCTGATGCCGACCACCTCGCAGTTTCTGGCCTTGTTCGAGCCGAAGGGCGTGATCATCGCTGGTGCGTCGACGCACCCGGGCAAGTTCGGCTTCGTGACCCTGCACAACCTCCTGGCAGGCGGCTACTCGGGGAAGATCTTCGCCACGAACCTCGAGGGCACCGACGTCCTCGGCGTACCGACCGTGCCATCGGTGACCGACCTTCCAACGGGCGAAGCCGACCTGATCTTCCTGTGCACGCCAGCGAAGGCGAACCCGCAGATCCTCCGTGATGCTGCGTCGATCGGCGTGCGAGCCGCGTTCATCACGTCAGCGGGCTACGGCGAAGCCGGCGAAGAGGGACAGAAGGCCCAGGACGAACTGGTCGCACTCGCCGAGGAACTCGGACTTCTCGTTGCGGGCCCCAACGGCCAAGGCGTGGTGTCGAGCCCCGCTCGCCTGTGCGCGCAGATCGTCGCCCCCATCCCACCGGCGGGCCGCATCGGTGTCGCCAGCCAGTCCGGGAACTTCGTCTCGTCCTTCGAGAACTACGCGGTGCAGACCGGCGTCGGCCTGTCTCGCGGCATCTCGGCCGGGAACGCCGTCTGTGTCGGCATCCCCGACTATCTCGACTTCTACGCCGACGACGACGCCACGGCCGTGGGGCTCGCGTACGTCGAGGGCGTGCAGGACGGCCGAGCATTCGCCGAGCGGATGCGGTCGGTCGCCGAGCGCAAGCCGGTCGTCGTGGTGAAGGGCGGTGCCACCGCCGGGGGACAGAAGGCGGCCGCCAGCCACACCGGTTCGCTCGCGAGCGACGACCGGGTCTTCGACGGCATGGCCCGCCAAGCCGGCATCACCCGAGCACCGACCGTCGAGGAGGCGTTCGAGGCTGCCGCCACCTTCGCCACGCAACCGTTGCCCAAGGGCAACAAGGTCGTGGTGCTCACCACCGTCGGTGGCTGGGGCGTCGCGGCGGCGGATGCCATCGCCGGAACCGACCTCGAACTCGCGGAACTGCCCGCCGACCTCTACGAGTCGATCGACTCGTTGTTGCCGCCACGTTGGAGCCGGAACAATCCGATCGACCTCGCTGGCGGCGAGACACGCGACACCATCCCGGAGATCATCTCGCTCGTCACGGCCCACCCGGCGGTCGACGCCGTGCTCTACCTCGGCATCGGTATCCAGTCGAACCAGGCCGGGCTCCTGCGGAGCGGTGGATTCTTCCCGGACCACGGGCTCGAGCGGATGGCTGGCTTCCACGAGCGTCAGGACGCCCGGTACGCCGAGGCGGCATGCGATGCGAGCGACGAACACGGCAAGCCCGTGCTCATCGCCACCGAACTGGCCGTCACCCATCCGGACAACCCCGGTCCGCGGACCGTGCGAGAGCGCGGGCGCCTCGCGTACGCCTCGGCCAACCGGGCCGTGACCGCACTCGACCATCTGTGGCGCTACCGACGGTGGCGCGACGCCCGTGGTCTCTCCTGACGAGGGGAGTCGGCTCCGTAGCGTCGTCCGGTGGCTCCCTGCGGCGATCCTCGGGCTCATCATGCTGGCGGCGTTCGGCGTCGTGCTCCGGTCGCACGGTCCGCCCACAGCGACTCCGGTGGCCGATGAGTCCGTCGCGGTCCCGGTCCTGTCGGTCCGCCGTTCGCTCGACCCGCTGTTGCGGCGCTCGGCCGACGCCCGCCTCGCCGCTCGCCTCGACGAATTCGTGGCGACACAGCCGTCGGACACCTGTCTGGTCGTCCGGACCAGCGGATTCGACTACGGGCATCGGGCCGATGACCCACAGACGCCGGCGTCGCTCCAGAAGCTCCTGACCGCCACCGCCGCGCTCCTCGAACTGGGACCCGAGACCACGTACGAGACGCGCGTGTTCGGCGACGTCGATGCAGATGGCGTGGTGGCGGGCAACGTGCATCTCCAGGGGAGCGGCGATCCGATCCTGTCGACGGCGCCATACGCAGCGCGTGAGCGCAACCAACCGCAGATCTTCAGCGACTTCGAAGCATTGGCTGACGCGGTGGTTGCCGCTGGGGTGAAGACGATCGACGGCGCGGTCGTGGGTGACGACGGCCGCTACGACGATGTCCGGTACAACCCGCTGTGGCCCACGCGCTTTCTGGTGCAGGGACAGATCGGCCCGGTGACCGCGCTCTCGCTCAACGACGGATTCGCCTACTTCCCCGAGGAGACCGGGGTCTTCGGTGCGGCTCCGGTCCCCGCGGCGTACGCCGCGCAGGTACTCAGCGATCTCCTCCGAGCCCGAGGCGTCGTGATCACCGCGGACCCCGGTGCCGGAGCGACTCCGGAGGGAGCCTCGGAGATCGCAACGCACACCTCGCCGCCCATGTCGGCGATCGTGACGCAGATGCTCCAGGAGTCCGACAACAACACCGCAGAACTCGTCCTCAAGGAACTGGGGCTCCGGGAGGCCGGTGCCGGCAGTTTCGCCGCAGGGCAGGCCGCGGTGGCGACGATCCTCGGTGAGGCCGGATTCGACGTGGGTGATGTCCGAGTCGCCGACGGATCCGGCCTCGCGGTCGAGGACCAGGTGACGTGTGGTCTTCTCGTCGACGTGCTCGAACACGCCGAGACGGCCAACGCGGTCGAGCAGTCGCTCGCCGTGGCCGGCGAGTCGGGCACGCTGGCGCGCCGGTGGCGTGACACCGGCCTCGTCGGGAAGATCCGGGCCAAGACAGGAACGCTCAACCAGGTGACTGGGCTGGCGGGTCACGCGACGACCGCCGACGACGGCGATGCCCGGTTCGCCCTCGTGGTCAACCTCCCACCTGACGAGTTCATCGGGGGCGAGATCGTGGATGGCCAGCGACGCCTCGCGGAGATCCTCGCGGCACACCCTGATCTCCCCGACGTTTCACGGCTCCGCCCGTCATCCGACGAGGCGAACTGACCAGCACCGCGGGGTGCCCATACCGTGGGGTCATGGCCGAACTCCCGATGTTCCCGCTCGGCTCGGTCTTGTTCCCGTCGTTGGTCCTGCCGCTGCACATCTTCGAAGACCGCTACCGCGCGCTGATGCGCGACGTGTTGGGGTCCGACCGCGAGTTCGGTGTCTGCCTGATCGAGCGAGGATCCGAGGTGGGCGGGGGAGACGTCCGGTCTGGCGTCGGCACGGTGGCGACGGTGCAAGAGGCAGCCGAGCTCCCGGATGGCCGCTGGGCCACCATCACCGTGGGTGCCCGCCGCATCCGGATCGACCGGTGGCTCGACGACGACCCGTATCCCCGTGCCGAGGTCGAAGATCTCCCTGACCCGGCCCCGTCGGCGGCCGAGGTCGAGTTGCTCGGCCCGCTGAAGGCCTCGGTGCAGCGGGCGTTGGACAAGGTCGCGCAGTTGGGCGACTCCGTCGGCGCCTCGACCACCGACATCGCCGATGACCCGATCCTGGCGAGCTACCAGTTGGCGGCGATCTCCCCGTTGGAGACCATGGACCAGCAGCGCCTGCTCAGCGCACCGACGGTCGGTCTCCGGCTCGCCGACCTCCACGAACTCCTCCCGGCCGCCCACGAGCTGCTCGACCTGCGACTGCGAGAGCAGAAGCCGGGTACGGAGCACAACTGAGGCAAGCTGCTGGGTTGTTGCCCGTCCCGCCCGCCAGCCGGTAGACCGAATCGCACCAGAGCCGAGGAGTGCCGTGGCACAGACCGAATCGACCGTGAAGTCCAAGCCCATCCGGGTGAAGGGCCGACCGGCCACGCCAGACAAGAGCGTCCCGCAGGTCGTGAGTGAGCTCTGGACCCTGACGGTCGACTATGCCAAGCAGGAGATCAAGGATCCGCTGAAGGGTCTCGGCAGCTTTCTCGCCTGGGGCATCGTCTCGATGTCGCTCATCGGCATGGGTGCGGTTCTCCTGGCGCTCGGCATGCTCCGAGCCCTGCAGACCGAGACGGGCTCGTCGTTCACGGGAAGCCTGTCCTTCCTCCCGTATCTCTTCGTCCTGATCACAGCGGTCCTGGTCTTGGTCATCGGTTATGTCCTGATCGTCAAACTGAAGCGAGGCTCCGGTGGCAAGCACCTCCGAAAAGACTGAGAGCAACGGCAAGATCACGCCGGCTGACCTCGAGGCGAAGTTCCGGGAACTCCAGGAAGAGGGCGACGAGGCGGCGGACACCGCCAAGTCCTACGTCCTCGCCGGGGCCGCCTTCGTCGGGGTCGTCATCTTCGTGATCGCATTCTCCGCCGGACGCCGCCGCGGCAAGAAGAAGTCGACCGTCGTCGAGATCCGGCGCATCTGACGCATGGAGCGCATCGCCCGGATGATGGCCTGGGCCGAACTGCGAGGCCGCGACCGCGGTCTCCGCGGATCGTCGGGCGCATGGCTCGCGGTGTGGGTCCTCACCATCGCGTTCCGTCAGCTCCGCAAGATGGCGGGACCAGACCCGATCGTCGTGCGTGAGGTCCTCCAGCCCGGCCAGCAACTGGTCATCACCCACTTCGCCAAGGACCAGGCGCCAGCGGTGCCGGGGAAACAGTCTCGTCGAGCGCGCCGTAAGGCGCGGTGACGGCTGCGGCGAGGCGCTGGCCCGCTGCCATGATGGACGACCCATGTTGGTCCACCTCCGCAACCCTGCACGTGAACTCGAGGTCGCGGGACCGATGCGGATCCAGCGCCTCCTGGATCAGCTGGAGATCAACCGGGAGTCCGTGATCGTGATCAGGGACGGCGAGTTGGTGCCGGGCGACGCCTTGCTCCCCGACGACGCCGACATCGAGATCCGTCCCGTCATCTCGGGCGGTGCGACATGAAGTGCCGAGTGTGCCGTGGCCCGGCGGTCATCGACCTCCCGGCCCACAACGCCAACTTCTGTCCCGAACACTTCGTGGCCTTCTGTCGCTCGCAGGTCGAGAAGGCGATCCACAAGTTCGCCATGTTCGACCCCGACGACCGAGTGCTGGTCGCGGTCTCCGGAGGGAAGGACTCCCTCGCCCTCTGGGACATCCTCGTGGATCTCGGCTACACGGCCGACGGTTTCGTCATCGGTCTCGGGATCGGTGAGTACTCGGCGGCCTCCACGGCCCACGCGCGGACCTACGCCGAGGGACGAGATCTCCACCTGATCGAATCGGACCTGCGTGCCGAGCATGGATTCGACGTGCCGACCGCCGCGGCGGTCACGAAGCGTCCGGCGTGCTCGTCCTGTGGACTGTCCAAGCGGCATCTCTTCGACCGGGCCGCCATCGACGGGGGATACGACGCCGTCGCGACGGGCCACAACCTCGACGACGAGGCGGCGGTGCTCTTCGGCAACACGCTTCGCTGGAACACCGAGTACCTGGCTCGCCAACGACCCGTGCTGCCCGAGCGCGCCGGGTTCCCACGCAAGGTCAAGCCGCTCGTTCGGCTCGGCGAACGCGAGATGGCCGCCTACTGCGTCATCCGCGGCATCGACTACATCGTCGAGGAGTGTCCCATGGCCGCGGGAAACAAGCACCTGGCCTACAAGGACGCGCTGAATCGGGTCGAGGCGGCGTCGCCGGGATCGAAGCACGCGTTCTACCACGAGTTCCTCCGCAAGGCCGTCGACTCGTTCGACAGCGAGACACCGATCGGCGACCTCGGACACTGCGTGCGCTGCGGATCACCGTCGACCAACGAGATCTGCGCGTTCTGTTCCCTCATCGACCGGTGCGTCGACGTACCCGTCGCCCTGACATCCCGGAGAGATCGATGAGCGAAGACCTTCCCGACGACCCCGAGCGTCGCTTCAAGCCCGGTGACGACGTGCTCCTCATCGATCGGAAGCGTCGTCGGTACCTGGTGACCCTGTCGGAGACCGGCGAGTTCCACAACCATGCTGGCGTCCTGCCGCACGCCGACATGCTCGGATCGCCGGAGGGCACGACCTTCCGGACGACACATGGCGCGTGGCTGTTGGCGCTGCGGCCGACGCTCAACGACATCGTGCTCAAGATGCCGAGAGGCGCGCAGGTCATCTATCCCAAGGACCTCGGGCCGATCGTGATCATGGCCGACCTCCATCCTGGTGTCCGGGTCCTCGAGTCCGGGGTCGGATCCGGTGCGTTGTCGATGGCGATGCTCCGGGCCGGCGCATCCATCACCGGGTACGAGCTCCGCGAAGACTTCGCCGACCGAGCGAGCGAGAACGTCGCACGGTTCACGCCCGATCTCGCCGATCGCTACCGAGTCGAACTGCGCGACTGCTACGACGGGATCGACGAGCGTCACCTCGACCGGGTCGTGCTCGATCTCCCGGAGCCGTGGCGCGTGGTTCCCCATGCGGAGGTGGCGATGCGTCCCGGAGGAATCCTGGTGGCGTACACGCCGACGATCGGCCAGGCATCGACACTCCGGAAACGTCTCGACGAGTCGCGTTTCGACTTCGCCGAGACGCTCGAAGTCCTCCAGCGGACCTGGCACATCGAGGGGCAGTCGGTGCGACCGGACCACCGGATGGTCGCCCACACCGGCTTCTTGACCAGCGCCCGGCTGCTCGCCGAGGACTGAGGATGCGATCGCTGGCATGAACGCGCTCGATCTGAGTCTCGTGGCCATCGCGGTCATCGCCGCCACTGGCGGCTACCGCCTCGGCTTCCTCACCCGCACCGTGTCGTGGCTGGGCATGGGCATCGGTCTGCTGGTCGCGGCGCGAGCCCTGCCGTGGTTCGTCGACAGCTTCTCCGGTGAGTCACCGCTGAGCCTGCTCCTCTTCGCGGGCATCTTGTTGCTCGTCGGCTCGTTCCTGGGTCAGGCGATCGGCGTGCTCATCGGCGGCAGGCTCCGGATCCGTCTCCCGAGCGAGGACTGGCGGGGTGTCGACCACGTCTTCGGAGCTGCCGCTGGTCTGCTGGGAGCGGCCGTCTGCTTCTGGCTCCTGTTGCCGGCGATGTCGAGTGCGCCGGGCTTCTTCGCGCAGCAGACCCGCCAGTCGGTCATCGCTCGCGGTGTCGACCGTCTGTTCCCTGAAGCGCCCGACACGCTGCTCGCGCTGCGGCAGATCGTCGGTGAGGACCAGTTCCCACGGGTCTTCGATGCGCTGACTCCGGCCCCCGACATCGGGCCGCCGCCGGCAGATCCCGGTCTTCCGGCCGAGGTCGTCGCACGTGTGACGGCGTCGACCGTGAAGGTCTCCGGGCCGGCGTGCAGCAGGATCCAGGAGGGGAGTGGCTTCGTCTCGTTGGGTTCCGACGTCGTCATCACCAACGCCCATGTCGTGGCAGGCCAGGACTCGACCACCGTCGAGCGTGACGACGGCAGCCTGCTCGACGCGACCGTGGTCGTCTTCGACAGCAACCGCGACCTGGCCATCCTTCGAGTTCCAGGTCTGGACCGGGCGCCGCTGCCCATCGCCGACGGATCGGTGGGCTCCGCTGGCGGCGTGTTCGGGCATCCCGGTGGCGCACCGCTCCGGGTGGCGCCGTTCGTCGTCGGCGACGAGGTCCGAGCTGTGGGCACCGACATCTACGACTCGCAACGCACCGAGCGCGAGGTCCTGATCCTCGCCTCCCAACTCCGACCCGGAGACTCCGGTGCCGCCATGGTCGACGCCAACGGCGCCGTCGTCGGCGTGGCCTTCGCGATCGCTCCGGACGACCCCAACGTCGCCTATGGCCTCGACACGAGCGAGATCGATGCAGTGGTGGGCGGCGATCTGGTGACCCCCGTGGACACCGGCCCATGTCTGCGCTGACGTGGCGTCGATGACCGCTCCGGTGGACCCCAGCGGTCAGGTGCCGCTCGAACATCGCGTCCTCGTACTGTGGCGGATCAGGATCGGCATCGGGGTCCTCCTGGTTGCAGGCGTCGCGGGTGTCGCCCTCGGGCTCACGACGCCTGCACCCGTCGCCGCGGCGGTCCTCGTCACCGTGACGGGCGTGATCTGTGGCATCGGCTGGTGGTGGACCGCGCTGGTCTGGCGTGCTTGGCGGTTCGAGGTCGGGGCCATCGCGCTCCATCTGCGCCACGGCGTCATGACTCGCCGGGCGTCGACCATCCCGTACCAACGTGTGCAGCACATCGATCTCGAGGCGGGGCCGATCGAACGACGGCTGCACCTGACGACCCTCGTCCTCCGTACGGCGTCGGCGAGTTCCGACTCGACCGTTCCGGGCATCGACGCCAGCGAGGCGGAGATGGTCCGCCAACGGATCCTCGAGCTCGTCGGGACCGGCGATGCGACCTGAGCCCACGGTCGACCTGTCGACCCCCCGCCGGACGTCAGCATTGGGCGCAGCGCTCGCCGTGTTCGGCGTCGAACAGCTCCGCCCCCTGCTCCCGATCGTGATCGTGGCAGCGTCATCGGGACGGTTCCTGCTGGTGCTCGGCGGCGCGCTGATCCTGGGCCTCGCCTACAACGCGCTCTCCTGGTGGCGCCGAACCTGGTGGTACGTCGACGGTGTCCTGCACCTCGACGAAGGCCTCCTCGTCCACAACCAGCGCCGGATCCCGGTCGAACGGATCCAACACGTCGAGCTCGAGCAACGACTGCGACATCAACTCTTCGGACTGTCCGTCGTGCGGGTCGAGACCGCCGGGGGGTCGGATGCCGAACTCTCCCTCGATGCGGTGACGCAACGCGAAGCGGAGTCACTCCGGGCGGGCGTCGCCCTGGTGCGGACCCCGGCATCGCCTGCCGCTGGTGCGCCGCCACCGGAGGTCCTCGTCCGTCTGCCGCCTTCTCGCCTGCTCCTCGCGGGCATCACCGGGCCCGAGGTCGCCGCGGTGCTCGCTGCGTTCGCCGTGGCCTTCGATCTGCTCACCGATCTCGGACTCGATCCCGAAGACTTCGGCCGTGTCGAGGCCACAGTCCTGACCACGGCGATCCTCGTCATCGTCGGCGTGCCGCTCTGGCTCTTCGTCGCCGGACTGATCGGCGTGGCTCGTCGCTGGGATCTGACTGCGACGATCCGAGGCGACGAACTACGCGTGACCTACGGCCTGTTCCGCAAGGCGGAGTTCACCGTCGACCTCGGTCGGGTCCAGGACGTCCGCCTCGCTCATCGGCTGCTGCTGCGACCGTTCGGACGGGCCGACATCCGGGTGCGGACCGCGGCGTCAGGTGGGGGAGACCACAGCCGTGTCGACATTCCCCTGCTCGATCGAGCGGAGATCGAACGCGTCCTGGCTCGGGTCGTACCAGCGGCACTGCCGGTGCCTGATCTGGCGCCGGCTCCCCGTGGTGCCCGTCGCCGCGCCCAGATCCGGGGAGTCGCCGTCGGTGCGGCCGTCGGCCTGCTGGTCGCCGCCGCGCTGTGGACGGTCGGTGCGGCGGCGGCGATCGCGGTGCCTGTCTGCATCGTCGTGGGTCTCGGCTGTGGCGAGTCGTACTACCGAGGACTCGGCGTCGGATCGACGGGCGACGGACAGGTGCTGCACAGTCGTTCCGGAGCGTTCACGCGTCACCACGCGATCGTGCCGGTCAGCAGGCTCCAGTCGACTGCTGTCGAGGCATCGTGGTTCCAGCGCCGACGTGCGCTGTCGACGGTCCGCCTCGACCTCGCTGGCGCGAATGTGTCGATCGTCGATCGTTCTGTTCCCGAAGCTGCACAACTGGCGGCCACGGTGCTCTCGGTCTGAGAACGACCGAGGCCCCCGCACGCAGCAGGGGCCTCGACACAGATTCAGGGACTCGGGGTCAGTTCAGACCTCGATGAAGATGCACTCGCCAGGGCATTCCTCGGCGGACTCGATGGTCGCCTCTTCCTGCCCTGCGGGGACCGGCGCGACGGCCTCTGCGCCAGCGGGCTCGCTGAGGATCTTGTCGCCGTCCTTGACGTAGGCGAGCCCGTCGTCGAGAAGTGCGAAGACGTCGGGGGCGATCTCCTCGCAGAGACCGTCGCCGGTGCACAGATCTTGGTCAATCCAGACCTTCAT